>JBEIJS010000077.1:0-11310 GCA_040380105.1 Caulobacteraceae bacterium
GGGGGGGTGGTCGTGGGGCTGGTTGTGGGGGCCGGGGCTGTGGCTGGCCGGGCCATCCCCCGCCCCGCGGCGTGTGTTGGGGGGGGGTCGGGGGTGGCCCCCCGCCCGGGTCCGGTCCGGAAAACCCCATGAAGTCCTTTATTTCCATCAGGTCGACGATCCCTATTCTGCCCTGATGGCCGGCCGGCTTGCCGGGCTGGTCTCGCAATACGGGGTCGTGCTCACCCCCCGTCTGGTGCCCCCGCCACCCGGCTGGGCGGCACCTGAGCGGGAGAAACTGGCGGCCTATGCCCGACGCGATGCGGCGCTGATTGCCCCGGCCTTTGGTCTGGACCATCTCGAACGGGTCACGCCGTCCGGCGCCGAAGTGGAACGGGCCAAGTCCATTCTGCAGTCCGCGATCGACGCGGGCCGTTTTGCCGAAGCGGCCCCGATCGTCGCCCGTGCTCTCGGCGCGGGTGAGTCCCTGGATACGGCAGCGGCCGACTTCGGTTCGGCTCCTCCGGCGACCGTCGCCAGGGCTCTCGAGGCGGGCGGCCGCCTGCGGGAACGGCTCGGTCACTACCTCGGTGCGACCCTTTATCATGCCGGTGAATGGTACTGGGGCATCGATCGCCTCGGCGATCTGGAGCCGCGGCTTCGGGCCCTGGGATGTGGCGGCGAGGGATCGGTCGTCCGGCCCCTGGCGGCGCGCCCGCAGCTGAAATTTGTCGAAACCGTCCGGGCCGCCGGCCCCGACACACCGGCGCTGGAGATGTTTCTCTCCTTCCGGAGCCCCTACACCTACCTCGCGATGGAACGGGTCCGGGCGCTCGTCAGCCACTATGGGGTGGAACTCCGCCTGCGCCTTGTCCTGCCCATGGTCATGCGCGGCCTTCCGGTTCCGGCGGCCAAGCGGACCTATATCCTGCGTGACTGCAAACGGGAGGCCGAGCGCCTCGGTCTGCCTTTCGGCTCCGTCTGCGATCCCGTGGGACGGCCCGTGGAACGCGGTCTGGCGATCCTGAACGGTGCCATGGCAACGGGCGCCGGCCCGGCTTTCGCCGACTCTTTCCTGCGCGGTGTGTTTGCGGAGGCGGTAGATGCCGGCTCCGACCGGGGTATGCGCCAGCTGGTCGAACGGGCCGGGCTCGACTGGCAACAGGCCCGGATCTGGATGGCGGATGAGAGCTGGCGCGACGTCGCCGAGGACAATCGCCGCTCCATGTTCGCCGATCAGCTCTGGGGCGTGCCCTCATTCCGGTTCGGAGCCCTCGCCACCTGGGGCCAGGACCGGCTCTGGCTGGTCGAGCAGGCCATCATTGAAACCCTTGGCGGGCCAAAAGCCACCGCCCCAGACTTCGTAACCGGAACAGAACCATGACCCTTCGCCGCCTTGCACTCGCCGGCCTCGCCCTCGTTGTTCTGGCGGTCGGAGTGCTGATCGTGTTTCAGCGGCCGATCGGGGCTGCATTGCTGGGGCGCGTTGCCGACACCCAGGTCGGTCGCGACAGTGTCGCTGACATGCCTGACGGTCTGAATGTCGCCCTGTGCGGCACCGGCTCACCCATGCCTGATCCGACCCGGGCGGGTCCGTGCAGCGCCGTGATCGTCGGCGGCAAGGTCTTCCTGATCGACAGCGGGGAGGGGGCCGCCCGAACCCTGTCGAGAATGGGTATTCCGGCCTCGCGGATTGAGGCGATCTTCCTCACCCATTTCCATTCGGACCATATCGACGGCCTGCCGCCGGTTCTGCTGCAGAGCTGGGTCGGCGGTACCCGCACCCGGCCGACGCCCCTGTATGGACCCGAAGGCGTTGAGCGTGTCGCCGCCGGCTTCAATGCCGCCTATGCGCTCGACACCGGCTACCGGGTCGCGCACCACGGCGCAGCCATTACGCCGCCCTCCGGTCAGGGGGCTGCTCCCGTCGCCTTCAGTATCGAGGGCGCTGCGGCGGCCAAGGGGCTCGTGGTCTACAGTGCGGACGGCCTGGTCGTGACAGCCTTCACCGTCCAGCATGATCCCGTCCATCCCGCCGTCGGCTATCGCTTCGACTATGCGGGTCGCAGCGTGGTCTTCAGCGGTGACACGGCCGTATCGCCCCATCTGAATGCCATGGCGACCGGTGCCGATCTCCTGGTGCATGAGGCGTTGCAGCCGGCCGTATTGTCGGCTGTCGAAAAGCGGCTGGACGAAAAGCGGCTTGCCAATCTCGCCCAGGTCATGCGCGACATCGTCGACTACCATGCCACCCCCGAACAGGCCGCCGATGCGGCGAAGGCTGCGGGGGTGGACGCCCTGGTGCTGAACCACCTCGTCCCGCCCCAGCCCCTGGACTATGGCTATGCGGCCTTCCTCGGCGATGCGCGCAAGCATTTTGACGGGCCGATCATCGTCGGCGAGGACGGCATGCTGTTCAGCCTGCCGCGCGGTGACGACAGCATGCGGCGCGGACGGCTGTTCTAGAGTCGTCGTCGGGCAGGGCCCGGGACGGTGCGTCAACTCAAGCGAAGAACGGTCCGGGGCAATCGGCGCTTCGGTTGACGCATGCGCCTCCAGCGAGAGGGGTTCATCACAGCGAACACAACGAGGTCAGAGCGGACACGACGGGATCGAGACCGCGGCACCAACGCCGAGCGCTTGCTTAAGGCTCGTGTTTTCGTCGGAGGGAGGATCGGCGGCAAAGCCGCGCCTGTCTCGTTTCGATGCCGGGAAGAATCGACACACGCGCCAACCGCCCGGTCCCGTCGTGTCCGCCGTGACCGCGTTGTGTTCGCCGTGATGAACCTTTCGACCTGCGTCAAATGAGCCGACGAACGGTCCGGACCGGGATCGCTCTGTCCGGATGGCCGCGGAGGATCAGCCAGCCTGCGTGCGCGCGGCCAGCAGCAGCGAGCGCAGCGTGTGCTCCATCACCCGTCTGGCCTCGACCACGGTCAACTGCTGGTCGCGGCGCATGCCGATCCAGGTCGGCCAGGAGGAGGCCAGGACCATGGATCGCAGGAACAGCTCCCGATCGGCCTCGGCTGCCAGGCTGAGCGAGGTCGAGAAGACGGTGTTCAGGTAGTTGCGGTGGGTGACCTCATCCTCGCGCAGCATCCGGTCGATCACCGGATTCTGCGTCCGCATGGAGCGAGCGACGTCCCGGACGGGGCTGATAAACTCCCAAAGCCGGCCCAGTTTCTGCGCCACTGCCGTGATGAGCTCGGGTTCCGGCAGGCTGCTGATATCGCGTGAATGAAACCGGGCGAAGACCTCGTCACGCTGCAACTGGGTTGCCGCGACGATCAGCTCATTGGTGTCGGCGAAATGCCGGAAGACGGAGCGCCGGGACACATTGGCCCGGTCGGCGACCGCGTCCATCGTCGGCATCTGACGCGTTTCGCGGACAAGGTCGAGCAGGGCCCGGGCGACGGCCGAGCGGCTGCGCTGGCTGCGAATGCGCCTGCCGTCGACAACAGACAGATCGCCCGCGCGTTCCAGCAAATTACTGCTCCAAATATTGACATCCGGAATGCCGAAATATTACGCATCCCGCGTGGCAATTCCAGCCACCCAAACCTGACCTGTTTCCATACCGGAGGAACGTGACATGACGCTAGACGAAATCACCTCGGAGATCCGGGGCCGCGTCGCGGCCAACGGTGGCATCAAGGGCAAGACGGTGAAATTCCATTTCGGCGACGACGGAGCCATCCGGATCGACTCGAAGGGCGACGAAGCGCTGGTCGACAATGAGGACAGTGCCGCCGATTGCACGGTCAAGATCTCGAAAGCCGACTTCCTCGAAATGGCTGCGGGCCGGTTGAACCCGACCGCCGCCTTCATGTCGGGCAAGATCAAGATCGAGGGCGACATGGGCCTTGCCATGCAGCTCGGCAATATCCTGAACTAGAGAACAGCCGGGCCGGTCTCTCACTCCGGGAGACCGGCCCACACCTCGCGGTTCCCGATCCGCTCGATGCGTCGGCGAGCCTTGAGATCCAGCCATTGGGCCAGTCCCAGCGGCGCGAGCCAGGCGCGCACGGACTCGCGCCCGGCCGGATCCAGCCGGTCGAATGCGTCGGTCACCGACTGCAGCTTGAAGACGCTGAAGGCCCTCAGGCTGGTCGTGACCGGTGTCCCCATCAGGTCGAAGGTCAGTTGCCCCCGGGGACGGCGGTTCCGGTCTCCCGACTGCAGAAGCTCACCGGCCGCGATGTCCGGATGGTCGGCCAGCCATCGGTCCAGTGCCTCCACCTGGGCGGTCAGCTCGGCACTGTAGATCCCCGCCACGGCGGCGCAGACCGGACTAAGGGTTTCAGCCAGACCGTCGTCCGCCGCATAGGCCTGGGCCATATCCGGGAACTCCGGCATGTCGGCATCGGCCGCAGTCATCCGCTCGACCCAGCGCAAGACGAAATAGGCCCGCCGCCGCATCTGGTCGGCCGGGTAGGGGTCGCGGCCCAGATGGGCATGGAAGGACGACAGCAGGCCGAAATCGCCGACGCTGGGGACGCCGCCCAGCAGGTAGGGCGACCGGCGGAAATGCTGGTTCAGGGCGTCCAGCAGGGTCTCATAGGCCTGTTCGATGGCGGGGATGGTCTCGGCTGTGACACCCAGGACGGGCAGGTAGCCCCCCATTTTTGCCATCGGTGCTTCGGCGATCATCGGGACCTGCGACGGCTCGGCAGAGGGCGCGATCCCGGCGGCGAACCCGGCCTGAATAAAGGCATGGTTCTGTTCGGGAAAGCTCCAGCGATAGTGCATGCCGGTCCGGATCATCCCCTCATCGCCGAACAGTTCGAAAATGCGGGCGATGACCGACTGTCGGGGTCCGGTCGGATAGATCGATACCGGGGCCGGAAAGGCCTCTTCGATGTGGTCGAGAATATCGGCCGTATCCTGGATGATGGCCCCGTCGGGCGTCTCCAGGACCGGGATCATGAACCGGCCCAGCGATGGCGCGATGACACCACCGAACCTCGGGTCATTGACCAGCCGCTCCTGGAACGGAACGCCGCGCTTGCGCAGATAGGCCCGCGCCTTGCCGGTAAACATGGAGACCGGCATGCCGTAGAGAACATAGGGTTTGGTCATGGCTTTACCTCGTCAATGGGTGGGGCGACCGCGGCGATCACGCAGGCCGGGCTGAGGGGCGGGTTCGGGCAGGATCGGCCCTGACAGCAGCCGACCGGCGGCCGGGCCGAGCAGGTCGGTCATTGTGTCCCGGGCCGACGGCGGCAGGGCAGAGAACGCCTGCTGCAGGCGTGACAGCCGCCCCGCCCTGTAGGGGTTGGTCGGATAGCGGATCTCGTGGTCGCCCAGCCGGTACCGGACCCGGCCCTCGCCGGCGGCGAAGGCCGCGGCATTGGCCGCCAGTTCGGGCAGGAAACGGTCCACGATCAGGCTGATGACCCCGCCGAGATCGTCCGGGATCGACGTGACGGACCGGGCGTCGGCTCTCCCGGTCCCGTCGAGCGCCCATAGTCGCCTGACCCAGGCCGCGACAGCCGGTGCCCGCGCCCGCATGATCCGGCCCGGGGTCGGGTCGCAATGGAAATGCCGGTACATGGGACCGAACAGCCCGATATCAGCGCGTGTCGGCGCATCGCCCATGAGCCAGTCCCGACGGCTCAGGACAGGCTCGAGGGCCGCCAGCAGATCCAGATAGTCGGCCTCGATTGCGGCCCGGTTCGCCGATGTCACGCCCTCGCCCCTTAGATAACGGGCGCGCTGCCGCCACAGGATGGCCAGACGTCTGAGGGCAGGCGGGCCCGGGATGTCCCGCAGCATGCCGCGCGCCAGTCGTCCGCTCATCACACGGGCATCCTCGGCGAAGGCCCAGCGGTAGTAGAGCGCGGGTCGCCACAGGTGTTCGTCGGCAAAGGTCTCGATGAGTCCGGCCATAAAGGCACAGGCCGGGTCTGAAGGGGTCAGGGTCGGTTGGGGCCATTCGGCTTCGAGGGCGTCGATGATCCGGACCGTATCCGTCATCCAGCGTCCGTCGGGCCGTTCCAGCTGCGGCATCTGCTGCACGCCGGTGTGCCGGGCCAGCCGCCGGAAGCTGCCGACCGTCATCTCCTCGAGCCGATAGGACAGGCCCTTGGCGCGCAGATAGCCCTCGAGCTTGCCCGTGAAATACGACAGATCCAGCCCGTGCACGATCAGCATTGAAACACTCCGGCCAGATCGATTGACCGGCCTCCCCACCATCATCATTATGGCAGCCTGAATGCCAATAGTAGATGGTTCCCAACCCGGCCGCGGAGGTTAATTTGCACGAGGATCTGGCGGGGACGGGCCTTTATCAGCTCAAGGGCGCGATCGGTTCGCCCTATTCGATGAAGATGCGCGCGGTCCTGCGGTATCGGCGCATTCCGTTCGTCTGGCAGGGCGGTCTGGCCGGGTTTATTGCCGCCCAGGCGATGAAGGCCAAGGTGGTGCCCGTGCTCGTCACACCGGAGGGCGAGGCCTGGAACGACTCCACCCGGTTGATCCAGCAACTTGAGGCCTGGCACCCCGGCGCGCGCAGCCTGGTCCCGACGGATCCCGGTGTGGCCTTCCTGTCGCTGCTGCTCGAGGACATGGCTGACGAATGGCTGTCCAAGGCCATGTATCTCTATCGCTGGGCCCGGCCGGTGGATCAGGAGCAGATGAGCCGCTGGCTGGCCTTTGACGCCGTGCGGGGGGGTGGTGCCGACGCCATTGTCGAACAGGCTGTGGTCTGGCGGGACCGTCAGGTCGGGCGCCGCGACCTCGTGGGTGTCGGCGAGGCGGCCCAACCGGTCATCGA
Organism: Caulobacteraceae bacterium; assembly: GCA_040380105.1. Taxonomy (GTDB): domain Bacteria; phylum Pseudomonadota; class Alphaproteobacteria; order Caulobacterales; family Caulobacteraceae; genus Brevundimonas. The sequence continues at coordinate 6,755 of JBEIJS010000077.1, forward strand.
GGCCTCGGCCGCCCGGATCATGTCCGCACTGAACCAGCGGGTGGTCGAGCGCGGCTTCCTGTTCGGCGATCGCCCGAGTTCGGCGGATATGGCCCTCTATGGCCAGCTGACCCAGCTTGCCACCGACCCGACGCCCCAGGCGCTCATGCGCGACCACTATCCCTGGCTGTTCCGCTGGGTGCAGATCACCGATGACCTGTCGGGTGATGTCGAGGGCCAGTGGGATGAAGACGTCGACTCGCCGGCCCTGAGGGCCCTGCTCGTCGAATGCGCGACCCATTATCTGCCCTGTCTCGACGCCAATGCCGCAGCCGTGCAGCAGGGGCAGGCGACCTTCTCCTACCGGGCCGGCGGGGTTGAACTGTCCCAGCCGACGGATCGCTACCAGGCCAAATGCCTGCAGGCGGTCCGCATGGCTTTCGCGGGCCTGGATCGAGAGACACGCGCGCGGCTCGACCCTGTTCTGATAGAAACAGGGTGTCACACGCTGCTCGCCAGCGACGGATCAAAAGGAGTTGGGGCATGACGGATCAGGACCCGAAGAAGTGGTCATTTCGCCAGCTTGATCGCCGGTCGCTGCTGATCGGAACGGCGGCCGGGACGGCGGCGGCGGCCGGGGGTGCCCTGGCGATCGGGGCGATCCGCGAGGCGACGGCCCCCTATATCACGCCCGCAGCTGTGCCTGCCGGCACGGCCGCGCGGGTGCGCGAATCGTTCCGGGACTCGCGCCCGTCCTATTCGAGTGAGCCGACGGCGCCGCAGGGGGCACCGAACATCATCACCATCGTTATGGATGACGTCGGTTTCGCTGATCTGGGCTGTTACGGCAGCGAGATCCGCACCCCCGCCTTCGACGCCCTGGCCGGGGCGGGCGTCCGTTATTCCAACTTCCGCACCTGCGCCATGTGTTCGCCGACCCGGGCGGCTCTGCTCACGGGGCTGAACTCGCATTCGGCCGGCATGGGCTGGCTGGCGGACATCGACGCCGGCTATCCGGGCTATCGCGGCGACCTGACCCGCGAGGCCGCGACCATGCCGGAGATCCTGCGCGATGCCGGCTGGTCGACCTTCCTGGTCGGCAAATGGCACGTCAACAATTCGGGCAGCAGCGGCCCCAACGGGCCGTATCATAACTGGCCGACCTCGCGCGGCTTCGAGCGCGCCTACTGGTTCCAGGGCCATTCAACTGACTATTTCAAGCCCTCGACCCTTCACGAGGGTGTGGCACCGGTCGAACCGCCCGTCTCGGACGACTACTATGTCTGCGACGACCTGACCGACCGGGCGATCAGCTATATCCGGACGCAGAAGGCCCTGTCGCCGGACAAGCCCTTCCATCTCCAGCTGGCCTTCCCCGGTGCCCATTCGCCGCTCCAGGCGCGCGGCCGTGAGCGTGACGCCTACAAGGGTCAGTATGACATCGGCTGGGATGTCGTGCGTGCGGCCCGGCTTGAGCGGCAGAAGGAGATGGGGCTGTCACCGGCGACGACCAGCCTGCCGCCCCTGTCCTTCGGCACCCGCCCCTGGGCCGAGCTGAACGCCGTCGAGCGGCGGGTTTTTGCCCGCTACATGGAGGTCTATGCCGCCATGATCACCAATATGGACAGCAATGTCGGGCGGCTGATGGAGACCCTGCGCGACCTCGGTCAGGCGGACAACACCATCGTCCTGGTCATGTCCGACAATGGGGGATCCGGCGAAGGAACCCCCGAGGGCTCGCCCAATGTCTTCGCCCCGGCGTTCGGTCGGCCGGTGCCGGTCGAGAAGGCCGCTGAACTCTATGATGTGATGGGCGAGGACGCGACCTTCCCCCACTATCCGATGGCCTGGGCCTGTGTGTCGAACACCCCGTTCCGCCTCTACAAGCAATATGCCCATCTGGGTGGCGTCGCCGACCCCCTGATCGTGTCCTGGCCCCGCCGTATCCGGGACCAGGGCCGGGTCCGGGAAAAATTCGTCCACGTCGTCGACGTCATGCCGACCCTGCTCGAAGCCGCCGGCGTCGCCCGGCCGGAGACCTATCTCGGGGCCCCGCAGAAGCCGTTGGAGGGGGCCAGTTTCCTGCCCAACCTCCTGTCGGACCGGGCACCGACCCGGACCGGCCAGTATTTCGAACTGGGCGGCAACCGGGCCTATGAGGACGGCCGCTGGCGACTGGTCAGCCGGCACAAGCGGGGCACTCTGCAGGAGGACGATGTCTGGGAACTCTACGACCTGACGAATGACTTCAACGAGAGCCGGGACCTTGCGGCCGCCAATCCCGGGGTCGTGCAGCGGCTCCGGGCCGCATGGCAGGCCGACGCCGAGAAATACAACGTCTTCCCGCTGGATGACCGCAGCCTGATGCTCAAACTCGTGCAGGACCGGCAGGCCAAGGGCCTTCGGGCCCGGTGGGATTTCCGGCCCCCGGTCGAGCCGCTCGCCCCGGACGTTGCCCCGCTCGTCTGTGGTCTCGATCACAAGCTCACCGTGGATCTGACCTGGGCACCGGGACAGGACGGGGTGCTGCTGGCATCCGGGTCCAAGCACGCCGGCTATGTGCTGTATGTCGAGGACGGGCGGCTGACCTATGAATACAGCCTCGTGCCATGGAGCGAGCGGATCGTCGCCAGCATCCCGCTGGTGCGGGGCCGCAATAGCGTCCGCTATGTCCAGACCATGACGGCCCGCCCGTTTGACGGCCGCGGCACCCTGTTTGTGAACGGTCGCAAGGCCGGCGAGCGAACCTATGAACAGGTTCTGTTTTCGCCGGGCTATGACGGCTTTTCGATCGGGGCCGACGTCGGCAACCAGGTCTCGGCCCGCTATTCGGGGCCGAACCCGTTCGGCGGTACGATCGAGCGGGTCCTGATCGAGGTCGATAACAAGCCGACCAATCCCCTTGAAATCCAGCGCTTCCTGGATCGCATGGGCATGACCGTATGAGCCCAGGGGTGGCGCTCGCGACCATGGTGACCATACCGGGTGGCGTCTTCCACCTGGGATCGGACGACCACTATCCCGAGGAACGCCCGGTGCGGGCGGTCGAGGTCCCGGGCTTTGCCATCGACATCGGCCCGGTCACCAATGCGGCCTTCGCCCGGTTTGTCGCCGAGACCGGATGGGTGACGACCGCTGAAAGGCTCGATCCGCCGGGCTCGGCGGTCTTTGCCATGACCGCGGGGCCCGTGGACCTGGGCCGCCCGGACCAGTGGTGGCGCTTCGTCGATGGTGCCGCCTGGCACTGTCCGCAGGGCCCGGGTTCGTCGATCGCGGGCCGCGAGGATCATCCGGTGGTCCATGTCTCCGCCGAGGATGCCCGCGCCTATTGCGCCTGGGCCGGCAAACGTCTGCCGAATGCACGGGAGTGGGAGGTCGCCGCGCGTGGGGGTCTGGACCGCGCCGTCTATGCCTGGGGTGACAGTCTTGCCCCGGGCGGGCAGTTCATGGCCAACATCTGGCGGGGAGCCTTCCCCTGGTGGTTAGAGGTTCCCGAACCCGGAACCACCCCCGTCGGCACCTATCCGGCCAATGGCTACGGGTTGTTGGACATGATCGGCAATGTCTGGGAGTGGACCTCGGAACCCTTTGACCAGACCCCGACCTGCGGCTGCAGCGAGGGCGCGGCCGGCGCGGTCCGGCAGACGCTGAAGGGCGGTTCCTACCTCTGTGCCGCTGAATATTGCGCGCGCTACCGGCCCGCCGCTAGAACCGGACTGCCTCCCGAAACCTCGACCGGACACATCGGTTTCCGATGTGCCGTTGATCTGACTTCCAGCCTGGACGAAGCCCCATGATTTCGCTCTACACCGCGCCGACCCCGAACGGCTGGAAGGCCTCCGTAGCCCTTGAGGAACTGGGCCTGCCCTATCAGGTGCATGCCATCGACCTCCTGTCCGGGGCGCAGCGGGCACCGGACTATCTGGCGATCAACCCCAATGGCCGTATCCCGGCCATCGTCGATCATGAGGCCGATGATTTCGCGGTCTTCGAATCCGGGGCGATCCTGATCTACCTCGCCGAAAAGACCGGCCAGCTGATGCCCTCGGACGCCAGGGGACGCAGTCGTGTGCTTCAGTGGCTGATGTTCCAGATGGGCGGGATCGGCCCCATGATGGGTCAGGCCAATGTCTTCCATCGCTATTTCCCCGAAAAGATCCAGGTCGTGATCGATCGTTACCAGGGCGAGAGCGGACGACTGTTCGGCGTCCTTGACCGGCAACTGGCGGATCATGAATGGCTGGCCGGGGACTATTCCATCGCCGACATCGCCAACTGGTGCTGGGTCCGGACCCACAAATGGTCCGGGGTGGACATCGGACCGTTCGAACACCTCCAGCGCTGGGTCGCAGCCATTGCGGCCCGTCCGGCGGCCCAGGCCGGCATCAAGGTGCCGTTTGACCTCGAGGCCATGATGGCGGCCACCCGTGGCGGTGCCGAGACCTTCGCCCGAGGGGGACAGACCCTGGTCAACATGGGTGGGTCCAAGGATTGACCGGCATGTTTTCGGCGCTCGGGCGCGAGGTTCGATTTCTTCGGGGCGGACTGCGCATGCTGGCCCGGATTTCCCGTCTCAA
>JBEIJS010000078.1:0-10986 GCA_040380105.1 Caulobacteraceae bacterium
ACCTACAAGATCGCCGCCCACGCCGCCGACCTCGCCAAGGGCCACCCCGCCGACCGGATGCACGACGACGCCCTCAGCCGCGCCCGGTTCGAGTTCCGCTGGGAAGACCAGTTCAACCTCGGCCTCGACCCCGAAACCGCCCGCAAATACCACGACGCCACCCTGCCCAAGGAGGCCCACAAGACCGCCCATTTCTGCAGCATGTGCGGCCCGAAATTCTGCTCGATGAAGATCAGCCAGGACATCCGGCGGGATGCGGCGGCGCAGAATGATGCGGGCGGTTCGCTGGCCGAGGCGGAAGCCGGGATGGCGGAGATGAGCGCGAAATTCCGGGCCGGGGGCGGGGCCATCGAAGTGAAGGTCTGACCCGACCCCGAAAAATGGCCGAAACCCTGCCTTCTCGCCCCTCGGGGCCGAGGGCGATGTGCGGGCTGGAGGGGAGATCCGGCCTGTTCGGGCGGCGGGATCGGGATGGATTGTCAAAGACCGGACGCGGGGGCGGAGGGGTTTCCGCCGTCAGAGGGATGAGTCTAACCCTGTGGGCGGCGGCGCCAGGTTGAACGGCCGGATTTTTTCTCGGGCAGGGGCGAGAAGACACTATCGGGGGTTCAAAGGAACGGGATGATCGGGGGCAGGAAGGCAGGCCCGGTCGAGGCCGGGATGACGAAAGCAAGGGATCAGGTCTCCCCCACCGGTCGCTCGCCCGAGATCAGCCACTTGCGCCTGCGCCGCCTGCATCTTCTCCCCTTCCCCTCGACGGGTAAGGGGTCGGGGATTGGGGGAGGGCAGGCTGCGTCCGGGAATGGCGCGGGAGGCGTCGGTGCCCTTCGGCGGGCCGCACCGAACAGCCCGCCTGCACCCCCTCCCAACCCTCCCCCGTCGAGGGGGAGGGCTATGTGTTGGCCATCTTCCGCAGAGACTCTTCAAAGACAGAGGTCGTCGGCCAGCACCTCGACCGCCATGGCCCGCGTGACAGACCACTCGCTCGCGGTTAGATTGCGCGAATACCCACCCTCGTCCTCCTCGCCGGTCCCAACGGCGCCGGCAAGACCACCTTCATCAACGGTTTCCTGCGGGAACGGGCGGAGACGTTCCAGTTCGTAAATCCCGACGAGGTGGCACGCTCAATGACGGGCGACGGCCCTGCCCGCGATCTCGCCGCCGGGCGGATGGTGCTGGAGCGGCTGGAGCAGCTATTCGCGCTGCGAGCCGACGTGGTGCTGGAGACGACCCTCGCCACCCGCTCCCATGCCGTGCGTATCCGTGACTGGAAGGCCGCGGGGTATCGCGTCGAACTGATCTACCTGCGGCCGCCCTCGGCGGAGTTCTCCATCGCCCGCGTGGCGCGCCGGGTCGCGCGGGGCGGGCACGGCATTCCGGAGGAGACATTGCGCCGTCGCTTCGGGCTCAGCCTCGGCTATCTGGAGACCGTCTACAAACCGATCGTGGACCGCTGGCAGGTCTATGCCAGTAGCGACGAGGGCCTTGTTCTGCTAGAAGAATGGCCGTCATGAGCATCAGGTTCGACACCAAAACCATCCTCAAGGCCGGGCGCGCCGCGGCTCACACTGCCAAACACGGCACGCGTGAGGAACAGTCCGGCAAATTCCTGCCGCCTCCGGGCTGGAAGGGTCACCTCGTCACCGCCGCCGACGTCGTTCCGAAGAAGCCGCGCAAGGCAAAGGCGGCTTAACCCCTTCTTTCGTCATACCGGGGACGCGTAGCGAACCCCGGGACCCAGCGGTGCCGAAGGCGATCTGTTCAGGCAGGATGGTTCAGCAGCGGGCTCCCGACAGGGTCGCGCTCGCGCGCGCCGCTGGTTCCCGGCCTTCGCCGGGATGACGAAAGCAAGGGCTCAGGTTTCGGCGGCCATCTGCCTCAACGCCTGCTCAAACACCGCCGCCGGCTGCCCGCCCGAGATCAGCCACTTCCCCTCCACCACCACGGCGGGCACGCTGTTGATCCCGCGCGAGACCCACAGCGCCGCCTCCGCCCGCACCTCGGCGGCGTGGAGGTCGCCTGACAGCACCTCGATCGCCTTCGCCCGATCCAGCCCCGCCGCCGCCGCCGCGTCGGCCAGCACATCGGCGTCGGGCAGGGCCTGGCCGTCGGTGAAATGGGTGCGGAACAGCGCCTCTTTCAGCGCCCTCTGTTCCGCCAGCCCGACCGTCCCCGCCCAGTGCAGCAGCCGGTGGGCGTCGAAGGTGTTCCAGATGCGGCTGTCGGGGCCCATCTGCATCCGGAACCCCGGCCAGGCCTCGGCGGCCCGTTCGGTGATCATGGCCCGGTTGGCGGCCGACTGTTCGGGGGTCGAGCCGTATTTGCGGGCGATATGCTCGCCGATGGTCTCGCCCTCGGGCGGCATCTGCGGGTTTAGCTCGAACGGCTGGAAATGCACCTCGGCCGTAATCCCCTCGGCCTTGAGCTTGTCCAGCGCCGCCTCCAGCCCGCCCAGCCCCACCACGCACCAGGGGCAGACGATGTCGGAGACGAAGTCGATGTGCAGGGTCTTGGGCATGGGGCGGGTCTCCGGTCGGTCGCTTTATATAGTCGTCGACGCCGTGCGTTCATCACAACGACCACAACGGAGCCACAACGAACACAACGGGGCCGGTGGGCCCGCGGCTCCCGTCAGGGAGACGCAGCCGATCGATGGCGGGCAAGGGCCCGCGAAGAGCGGCCACAGGCGCGCTCCCGTCGTGTTCGTTGTGCCCTTCGTCGTGTCCGTTGTGATGAACCAACCGCCCCCGCCGGTCAGTCGCGCGCGACGCACATGGCCACGCCCATGCCGCCGCCGATGCACAGGGTGGCCAGGCCCTTCTTCGCGCCGCGCCGCTTCATCTCATGCAGCAGTGTCGTCAGGATGCGGGCGCCCGAGGCGCCGATGGGGTGGCCGATGGCGATGGCGCCGCCGTTGACGTTGACCTTGTCCGGATCGAGGCCCAGTTCGCGCAGCACGCACAGGCTCTGGGCCGCAAAGGCCTCGTTGGACTCGACCAGATCGAGGTCGGCCACGGTCCAGCCGGCCTTTTCCAGCGCCTTTTTCGAGGCCGGGATCGGGCCGGTGCCCATGACCGCCGGATCGACCCCCGCCGTGGCCGCGGACACGATCCGCGCCAGCGGCTCCAGGCCCCGGGCCTTGGCATCGGCCGCGCTCATCAGCACCAGGGCCGCGGCCCCATCATTGAGGCCCGAGGCATTGGCGGCGGTGACGCTGCCCTCCTTCGTGAAGGCGGGCTTGAGGCCCTGCATGGCCTCCAGGGTCGCGCCGTGGCGGATGAACTCGTCCTTGTCGACGACGGTGTCGCCCTTGCGGCCCTTGATCGTTACCGGCGCGATCTCGTCGTCGAACCGCCCCGCCTTCTGCGCCGCCTCGGCCCTGTTCTGGCTGGCCACGGCGAAGGCGTCCTGATCCGCGCGGCTGATGTGGAAGGTGTCGGCGATGTTCTCGGCCGTCTGGCCCATGTGATAGCCGTTGAAGGCGTCCCACAGGCCGTCGCTGATCATGGTGTCGACCAGTTTGATGTCGCCCATCTTCTGTCCGGTGCGCAGGGCCTGGGCATGCGGGGCCTGGCTCATGCTTTCCTGACCGCCGGCGACGACGATGCGGGCGTCACCGAGCGCAATCTGCTGGGCCCCGATGGCCACGGCGCGCAGGCCCGAGCCGCAGATCTGGTTCAGGCTCCAGGCCGCAGCCTCCTTGCGAATGCCCGCCCCCATGGCCGCCTGCCGGGCCGGGCCCTGCCCCGTCGCCGCCTGCAGCACATGGCCGAGGATGACCTCGTCCACCTCTTCGGGCGAGACCCCGGCCCGCTCCAGCGCCGCCCGGATGGCGACCGCGCCCAGTCCGGAGGCCGGCAGGCTGGACAGGGCCCCGAGGAAGGAACCGACGGGCGTGCGCGCGGCGGAGACGATGACGACTTCAATGGACATGCCGGTACCCCTCAAACCGGCTGCGGGCGTGGGAGCGCCCGGGCCGGGGAAAACAAAACCTCTACGCCCATCCCGGGCGTCAGGTTGCGCGAAACAAGTCGTGCCGTTTTTGCCGCATCCCGCCGCCTTCGTCACCCAAAACGACATCGTTCAGCGAATGGTCACCGACCCGGCCCCATCTTGTCGGGACAAACAGGGCGGGAAAGGCTTGATACGGCCATGCTCAGGAGACTGAAAAACGTGCTGGTGCAGGTCGCCGTTCCTGACGAACAGGACATGGCCGAGCATTACCGGACGCCGGCGGAAAAGACCGCCGACCTGATCGTGCATGTGGTCGGCCTGACCCTCGCGGGCGTCGGCGGCATCGTCCTGGCCGTGCTGGCCGCGATCCATATCGGGATCGGCGCCGTGCTCGCCACATCGACCTATGCCCTGTGCCTGATCCTGATGCTGACGGTCTCGGCCCTCTACAACCAGGCCCATCCGGGTGCCGCCCGGCCGCTGCTGAGGCGGATGGACGAGGCGGCCATCTTTCTGATGATCGCCGGCAGCTATACCCCCTTCACCACCCAGAGATTCGAGGGGGGCTGGTCGATCGGCTTCACCGTCCTGGTCTGGGCGGTGGCCCTGGGCGGGGTGGCGGTCAAGCTGGTGGCCCCGCGCATCTCGGACACCTTCTGGAGCCTGGTCTATCTCGGTTTCAGCTGGCTGGCCCTCGCCGCCGCCAAGCCCCTGATCGACACCGTCCATCCGGTCGCGCTGGGCCTGCTGGTGCTGGGCGGGCTGATCTACACCGCCGGCGTCTTCGTCTTCATCAGCCCGACGGTGAGATTCCGCCGCGCCATCTGGCACGGCTTCGTCGTCACCGGCGCCACCGTCCACTGGGCGGCCGTGCTGGTCGGCGTGGTCCTGGCCCCTGCGGCGATGGGCTGATTTGCATGCGGCTTCGCACTGCGGGATAGTGTGGCAGTGCAACAGGTCAGGGGTTTGGTGTGGCGGACAAGAAGGCCGGAGCGGGCGACACCGTCGTCATCAAGAAATACGCCAACCGGCGGCTCTACAACACGGCCACCAGCGCCTATGTGACGCTCGAAGACCTGGCCCGGATGGTCCGCGAGGGCACGGAATTCGTGGTCTTCGACGCCAAGTCCAATGACGACCTGACCCGCCAGATCCTGACCCAGATCATCTTCGAGGAAGAGAGCCGCGGCGAGGCCCTGCTGCCGGTCCAGTTCCTGCGCCAGCTGATCGGCTTCTACGGCGGCCAGATGCAGGGCGTGCTGCCCTCCTATCTGGAGATGTCACTCGACAGCTTCAGCCGCCAGCAGGAGCAGATGCGCGGCCAGTTTTCCAAGGCCTTTGGCGCAGCCCCCGGCGCCGGCATCCTCGATGAGGCGGTCAAGCGCAACATGGCGCTGTTCACAGACGCCATGAAGATGTGGCCCGGCTTCAACGCCCTGACGCCGGGCGGCCCCGCCGCAGGCGCGGCACCCGGGCCGCAGGCCGCCCCGGCCGCCGACCCGCTGGACGAGATGCGCCGCCAGATGGACGAGATGCGCAGCCAGCTCGACAAGCTGTCGAAGGGCGGCTGACATGACCGACGAGGTCCGCCCCGTCGGTCCCGTAAAGCGCCGCGCCGACCGCCGCAGCGATGAACGGCGCGCCGCGGAACGCCGGGCCGGCTCTGCATCGCGGGCCCTGGTCCTGACGGATATCCCGGCCGAGGCTGCCGAGCCCCCGGCAAGACCTGCCCCGACCCCGCGCTCGAATGCCGGCGCGGCTGTCTTTGCCGCCCAGATGATTGGACAGACCGGACAGCGCCGCGGCCTGAAAGGCGGCCCTCCGGTCCTGGACGCGGCCCGCTCCACCTACCTCGGCACGGAACACGCCGGGACCGCCGAGCGCCGCCCGCGACCGGGCAAGGCGAAGGACACCGACGTCTGAGGCCACGGCACGGTCCTTGCTGAACGAAAGGTTTCAAGCCTCGTTCGGGACCACCGCCATGCTGACCATCCTCACCCGCACCATCGACATCACCGTCGTGGCGCTGATCTTTGTCGCCTTTTCCTGAGCCCGGTCAGGTGCCGCTGGCGAAGTCCAGGTCCTTGCGGGCCGAGATGATGGTGACGATGAAACCGGCCAGAACGTCCAGCATGACCATGGTCAGGATCAGGAAGAAGGTCGAGGTCGCGAACCCCTTGAACAGGAGGAAGGCGACCAGGCAGAAGACGAACAGGATCAGCGACAGGGCGTGGTTGACGATCGCCACCTTCTGACTCGATGTCGATTTCAGCAGTTCGAAGAACAGCAGGATCAGCGACAGGAAGAGGATCAGGTCCCCTGTGCCGACGTTCCAGGCCGTGCCCGAGACCATCGGAATCGAGAAGAGCGGATCTCCCAGCGCCAGTTCCGCTGCGGCGACCCCGCCGGAGCCGAGGACCCCGAAGCCGATGATGATGGCGTAGATCACCACCGGGATGAACAACAGAGGGATGGCGAGCAGCATGGCGGGCTCCATCGACGTACGGCCGCGAAACAGCCGCGCTTGTTAACGATGCTTACCCCGGTTCGATCCAAACGGCTACGTCCGCTCGCCCGGCAGGCGAAAGTCAGAATTCGCTGATCGCACCGGGCTTGCGGGACCGCGATTTCAACCAGATCACACCGAGCAGGTCCGACAACGAGGCCATCAGCCGCCCCCAGTTGGTGTATTTCGACTGCCCGGTCTCGCGGTGACGGTGGTCCACGTTCAGATAGAGGTTCTGATAGCCCTCGCGGATCATCAGGGCCGGCAGATAGCGGTGGATGTGATCGAAATAGGGGAGGCGCAGAAAGATGTCCCGCCGGAACGCTTTCAGGCCGCAGCCCGTGTCGTCGGCATCGTCGCCCAGCAGTTTGCGACGGATGCGGTTGGCCCACAGCGAGGCCTGCCGCTTGGCTCCGGAATCCTGGCGCTTCGCCCGCACGCCACCGACCAGGCCCACCGAGGGCGGCGAGGCGGCCAGCAGATCGGCCAGTTTCGGGGCGTCGGCCGGCGGATTCTGGCCGTCCCCGTCGAGGGTCACCACGATCGCGCCGCGCGCAGCCAGCACACCGGTGCGAACCGCCCGGCTCTGGCCGGCGTTCGAGCCGTGGCTGAGCACGCGCAGGGCCGGCAGTTCGGTCATCAGCCCCCGCAGCTCGGCCAGGGTGCCGTCCCGCGACGCGTCGTCCACAAAGACCATCTCATAGGCGCGGCCCTCGAACGCGGCCGCGATCTCGCGCGCCAGCGGGCCGGCTGCGCCCTGTTCGTCATGCACCGGGACGACGACGGAGATTTCGGGGATCATGTCCTTCATCCACGCTGTCTAGCCGGTTTCCACGCCGGACGGGAGATGGGACCCACGCATGCCGCGAGCGGCCCAAACCATGACGCATGGTGAAAGGTCGTGTTAGGACGATGAACATGATGGCCTCCGATCTCGACCGATTCATCGCCGGCTGGCGCGGACCGCTGCTCGCGGCGCTCGTGGCCCTGCTGGCCGGCCTGCCCGCACTGATGTTGCTGCCGCCGCTGGATCGGGACGAGAGCCGTTACGCCCAGGCCACGTCGCAGATGCTGGAGACCGGCGACTATGTCGATATCCGCTTCCAGGACGACCCGCGCTGGAAGAAGCCTGTCGGCATCTACTGGATGCAGGCTGCGGCCGTCGCCGTGACCTCCAGCGTCGAGAACCGCGACATCGCCCCCTACCGCATCCCGTCCATCCTCGGGGCCATGCTGGCCGCCGCCGCCTGTGCCTGGGCCGGGGCCGCCATGTTCGGCCAGAGGGCAGGTTTCCTGGCCGGAGCCATGCTGGGGGCCAGTTTCCTGCTCTCGACCGAGGCGGGGATCGCCAAGACGGACGCCATGCTTTGCGGTGCCGTCACGCTCGCCATGGCGGGACTGGCCCGAATCTATCTGGCCTCCCGGGCGGGCGAAGTCCCGATCCGGCCACACAAGCTGATGTTCTGGCTGGGACTGGGGCTGTCGATCCTGATCAAGGGACCGATCGGCCTGGTCGTCGTGGTGCCCGCCATGATCGCCCTTTCGGTCTGGGACCGGGACGCCCGCTGGCTGAGGCGGCTGGGCTGGGGCTGGGGCCTGCCGCTGGTGGCCCTGATCGTCGGCCCCTGGGCCATCGCCATCACCATCGCCACCGACGGCGGCTTCTGGACCGAGGCCATCGGGGGCGATCTGGCCCCCAAGATCGCGGGCGGTGACGAGGGCCACGGCGTCTTCCCGGGCTTCTATCTGCTGATCGCGCCCCTGCTGTTCTTCCCGGCCACCCTGTTGCTGCCGGCGGCGCTGTCCACGGGCTGGAGCCGGCGTGCCGAACCGGCCATCCGCTTCCTGATCTGCTGGCTGGTGCCCGCCTGGCTGATCTTCGAGCTGACCCCGACGAAGCTGCCCCACTACAATCTGCCGACCTTCGGTGCCCTGGCCCTGCTGGCTGCAGCCGCCTTGACCCGACCCGTCGGCAAGCTGTCGCGCCAGGTCGGGGCCGGTCTGACGATCGCGGTCGGGGCCCTGCTGGCTGTCGGTTCGGTCTGGCTGCTGACCGAATATGGCCGCTCCACAGCCCAGACCTGGGCGACCATGACCATTGTGTTCGCCATCCTGGCCAGTCTGATCGGGGCCTTCCTGATGCTGCACCGGGCCGCGATGACCGCTGTCATCGCCTCGATCGCCCTGGGGGTTCTGGCCCACGGGGCCCTCGCCGGCACTCTTCGACAGCTGCGGCCCCTGTCCGTCGCTCCCCAGCTGGAGAAGGTTCTGCTGAACGCCAACCTGCACCCGCGTCAGGGCCGGGCCGGGCCGATCGCCGTGACAGGGTTTCATGAACCCAGTCTGGTCTTCCTGACCGGTCGCGACACCGAGCTGACGGACGCCACCGGGGCGGCGCGTGCCCTGGCCGAGGGCCGCCCGGTCATCGTGGAGGGGCGCGACGCCGACGCCTTCCGCGAAGCCGCCGCAGACCTGGGCGTCGCCGGCCGGGCCGTCGGCGTGGTCAACGGCCATAACTATTCAAAGGGCGATGACGTCAGCCTGACCGTCTATGCCCCGCCCGGTGCGCCGCTGGCGGAGCCGCCACGGTGAGCCGACCCATCACCATCGTCGAGGTCGGTCCGCGCGACGGCCTGCAGAACGAAACGGCCGTCCTCGAACCCGCCGTGCGCGCCGATCTGGTCAACCGGCTGGAAGCCGCCGGGGCGCGCCGGATCGAGGCCGTCAGCTTCGTCCATCCGAAATATGTGCCGCAGATGGCCGGGGCCGAAGAGGTCATGGCCGCCCTGCCCCACGCGGCGGGCCGCAGCCGCATCGGCCTGGTCCTGAACGGCAAGGGCTATGACCGCGCCCTCGGCACGGCGGTGGACGAGGTCAATGTCGCCATGTCCGCCACCGACGGGTTCGGCCTGAAGAACCAGGGGCTGTCGGTCGATCAGCAGGTGCAGATGCTGGCCGACATCATCGCGGGCCGCGCCAACGCCCCCCCTCCAACGCCTTCGGCGGTCCCCCTCCCCCTTTCAGGAGGAGGACATGGCTCGCCGGGCGCGACGCCCGCCCTGTCCGCCACCCTGTCCTGCGTCTGGGGCTGTCCGTTCGACGGCGAGGTCTCAAGCGGCCAGATCGCCGATCTGGTCGGGCGGATCGCCGAACTGGGCGTCGCGGAAATCGCCCTGGCCGACACCATCGGGGCGGGCGACCCATGGGCTGTGACGAAGAAGGTCGAGGCGGCCCGCGCCGCCGCGCCCGACGCCGTCCTGCGGCTGCATTTCCACGACACCCGCAACACCGGCCTGGCCAATGCCTATGCGGGGATCGAGGCGGGGGTGAGCGTGCTGGACGCCTCGGTCGGGGGCATCGGCGGCTGTCCGTTCGCGCCCGGTGCCACGGGCAACATCGCCACCGAGGACCTGGTCTATATGCTGGAACGGGCCGGGTTCTCGACCGGCTATGACCTCGACGCCCTGATCGGGACGGCCCGCTGGATCGGCGAGAAGATCGGCCGCCCGGCACCGAGCGCGCTGAGCCGGGCGGGGGGTTGGCCGAAAGGCTGAGAGCACGGTCTGGCTTCAAGCGGCCTTGTTCGTCGGCCCCGATCGCAATCGGTTTGGACGCGAGCCAGGGTCATGCCGGACCCTGACGGACCGGCTTTCGTCCCTCACAGGTTCAGAAGCGCCGGGTCGCCGCCCTGGGCGGAGATGTTGTTGCTGATGGCTTTTTCAGCGGCGTAGCGGATCAGGCTGTAGGGGCCGCCGGCCTTGGGGCCGGTGCCGGACAGGCCCTCGCCGCCGAAGGGCTGGACGCCGACCACCGCGCCGGTGATCGAGCGGTTGATGTAGACATTGCCGGCCGGGACCAGGCGGGCGACCTCCTCGGCGAAGGCCTCGATGCGGCTGTGGACGCCCAGCGTCAGGCCGTAGCCGCGGGCGGCCAGTTTCGACGCCGTCTCCTTCAGCTTCGAGGGCTCATAACGGCAGACGTGCAGGATCGGGCCGAAGACCTCGCGCTCCAGATAGTCGGCGGTCGGGATCTCGGCGATGGTCGGGGCGAACAGGTGGCCCTTGTCGGCGCCGGCGGGCAGTTCGGCGCGGGCGATGATCTTCGCATCGCCTTCGAGCCGCTTCAGGTGGGCCTCGAGCATGGCCCTGGCGTCGGCGTCGATGACGGGGCCGATGTCGGTGGCGGGGTCGCTCGGATCGCCCACGACCTGGGCGGCGAGCGCGCCCTTGAGGCCTTCGATCAGGGCGTCGGCGGCGTCATGCGGGACATAGAGCAGGCGCAGGGCCGAGCAACGCTGACCCGACGAGCCGAAGGCCGACAGGATCACGTCGTCGATGATCTGTTCCTTCAGCGCCGTCGTGTCGACGAACATGCCGTTGAGGCCGCCGGTCTCGGCGATGAAGGGGATGATGGCACCCGGACGGGCGGCCAGCGAACGGTTGATCAGACCGGCGGTGTCGGTGCCGCCGGTGAAGGCTACGCCGTCGATGCCGGGGTGGCTGACCAGTTTGGCGCCGACCGTCTCG
>JBEIJS010000079.1:0-10885 GCA_040380105.1 Caulobacteraceae bacterium
AGAAGTCCAACGTCTTGACCGGGATCAGGGCCTGGTCGTGATACAGGCACAGGACGGCGTCATAGGTCGCGCGGGCCTCGTCGTGGAACAGGGTGTCGGCCGGCCGGGGGTCGCTGATGTCGATCCCTTCGGCCCTTAGAGCGGCTGCCACCGGGATCAGTATCTCGATTTCCTCGAGCCCGATCGAACCGCTCTCGCCGGCGTGCGGGTTGAGCGCCGCAAGGGCGAGCCGCGGCACGGCGATGCCGAAATCACACTTCATCGCCTCATGCACGACGCGGGCGGTGCGGCAAACCCGTTCAGCCGTGACCAGTTCCGGGACCTCGGCGAGAGGCGCATGGATGGTCACCAGACAGGCGCGCAGGTCCCTGGCGGTCAGCATCATCACTGGCCCGCGCGTTCCGGTGAACGGGACGTCGGCCGTCAGTTCGGCGATGAATTCCGTGTGGCCGGGGAAGCGGAAGCCTGCGGCATACAGCGGGGCCTTGGCGATCGGGGCGGTGACGACCCCCGAGGCTTCACCCGACAGGGCCAGATTGACAGCCTGTTCGATCCAGTCGGCCACGGCCCCGGCGTTGACTGGTTCGGGACGGCCGGGAATGACAGGCGCGGGCAGGGGATGGTCGAGTACGGGAATGGCCCGGCGGAACACATCCATGGCGTCGGCGACGGAAAGGACCGGTTCGACCGGCTGGCCCTGCAGCCGCAGCAAGGCGGCGTCGCCGATGACGACGAAGGACGGCCCTTCGACCTGCAATGCCGCCCAGGCTTTTGCGATGATCTCCGGCCCCACGCCCGCCGGATCACCCATGGACAGGGCCAGCGGCGCGGGGCCGGCGCTCATCATTTCATCTCGATCAGGGCGTCCTCCCGCAGGTCGCGCATATAGCGGCGGCCAAGCGTGGCGAGGTTCTGACGGAACAGGCTGTTCTCGACTTCCTGCGGGTTGGGCGCTTCAGCGCCGCCGACCCGGCGACCGCAGACGCCCAGCAGGTGGACGCCCAGCGGTGTGCGCACCGGCGTGCTGACAGAGCCGACTTCAGCGGATCGGGCGACCTGCTGGAACTGCGGGGCGAGGTTCTGCACATCGGCCTCGCCCAGATCCGCACCCAACAGCCCCTGCTCGGATGTCGCCCGGGCCAGCATGGTGTCGCAGGTCAGCTGCGGGCGCAGGGACTCGAGCCGCTGGGTCGCTGCAGCGACCTCGGTTTCGGTGGCCGTGTCCGGCAGTTCGACCATGACCTGCTTGATCTGCACCAGACTGGCCGAGGCCCCGTCCCGCTTGTCGCGCATGTAGACGATGTAAACGCCGCCTTCGACCGGAATGGGGCGGGACAACTGGCCGACAGCCAGCTGGTCCAGAGCCTGCTGCAGGGCTGGTTGCATCGTTCCTTCAACGACCCAGCCCGCATCGCCCCCGCGTGTGGCCGAAGGTGCGGCAGAGAACTGCTGGGCCACGGCCTGGAAGGGCGCGCCCTGCACCATCTGCTGTACCAGCTGGTTGGCACCGTTCAGCGCAGCCTGCTGGCCACCGACACGGGCGGACTCGATATAGATCTCACCGATCAGGTACTGTTTCTTGGTGGCAGCCTCGGCCACCTGCCGCATGGCCGCGGCCACGGCGGAGCGGCTCACGCGCGCGCGGCTCTGGAACCGGCCGCCGACCAGTTGGGACCAGCCGAGCTGGGTCCGCAGCTGTTCGCGCAGGGTGCTGGGGCGGATGCCGCCCTGGGCAAGGAATTCGACATAGGCGAGGGGCGTGGCACCCACTTCCTGCGCCATGGCCGTGATCTCTGCCTGGACCTGCTCGTCGTCGACGACGAGGTCCTCATATTTGGTCAGTTCCTGCGCCTGCAGTCGCTCATCAATCAGGGCATTCAGGGCCTGCTGCTGGATGGCGGGGATATTCTCCGGCGTCGGCTGGACCTGGGTCATGGCGATCAGCAGCAGCATCCGCTGCCTCAGGTCGAAGCCGGTGATGACGCTGTCGTTGACCGTGGCCAGGATGCCGTCGGACAATTGGAAGGCCGGTGCGGCCGGCGGTGGCACCGGCGCAGCCTCTGCCGCCGGATTCAGACTACCCGCGGCGGCCGGCTGGGCCGGTGGCGCGGTCTGCGCCATGGCCGAACCGGCCAGGAGGGCGGCGATCGCCACGCCCGTCATGTAACGCTGCAAACCCATGTCAGTCCTGGTTCCTCAAGCGGTGCTGGTCCGGCCTTTTTGCCGGATTTTCGAACCGCGCGCCCCCGGGGCGCACGGCCGTCAGCGCCCGTCGCTGCGTCAATACCCTGTACCGCCGAAAGTGGCGAGGTTTAGGCGCACAAAGACGCCTTCCGACGGTCCGGTCGGGCGGACGCGGGTGTTGTCGCGCCGGAAGCCGATCTCGAACCGGAAGCAGTCGTCATCGAACAACAGGGCGACTTCGGAGCGGGTGATGATGTCCCGCTCCAGATCGGCGATCCCCGATACCGTGACACCCCAATTGCCATAGACGAACTGCTGACCCGAAAACTGCACGAATTCGTAGTTCCGGTTCAGCGGCCCGGCCACAGGGTTCGAACGGTCGATGATATAGCTTACGGTCGCCAGGTTGCGTCGGCCCCAGCGCCCGTCCAGCGCCGTCTCTGCCCGCCGGACCTCACCGGAATCGTCCAGCGTGGCGTGACCCCAGCCGCGGATGCGGTCCGATGGGGAGAAACTGCCCTGCACGACCCAGTCAGACGTCCGGGTCGCCAGGCCGGTCGGATCATAGAGCTGACCGGGCACATCGGGTGCGGGCGTCAGGAAGGCCGATTCCTCCTGCGAGCGATAGCTGCGGCCGATGAACAGGCTGGCCTGTCGCCCCCCGGCCCAGCGCAGGGTTGCGCGAGTGCCGAGCGTCACGCGGAAACCGCCCTCATACTGGTCGTAGCCCGGAAAGCGGTCGGTCCGGAAAAGCGAACTCTCGTCCAGCTCAAGGGTCTGGCTGTCCTCGACGGGAATGCGTGGGTCGAGGTCCGAGGCGGTCGACGCGGCCAGCTGCAACATGGGTTCGAGGATCAGATCGGCCTCGGGGCCCATGCGACGAAACAGGGGGTAATTGATGTCCAGGCCCGCCGTGGCCCGACCGCGGGAGATGATGCCTTCCTCCACTCCGGGCAGGGTTGGGAGGTCTTCAACGGAATAGAGGTCGGCGCGAACGTCCGCGAATGGCTCCCATCGCACCCCGAGGGGAGAAATCAGGGTCCGTCGCCATTCGGCCTGGCCCGAGATCCGTCGGCTGTCGACCCCGGGCAGGCCGGCTGACGGGACCGCAGGGATGATCGCCGGACGCAGCACCGGGCCACCGACATAGTCGCCGCGAAACAGTGCGACAGCCGATCCCCGCAGCCGCAGCCGTCCTCCGAGCACCGGTCCCGCCGGCTCCCACCGGGCCTCGACCAGGGGACCCACCACCGGCAGGGCTCCGTCAGCCTCAAACTCGTTCAATGCCGGCGTGACGGCATCGAACCGGGTCACGCGCAGACTCTGCAGGCCGAAGGCCGCAATCGAGAGGTAAGACCGCGCGGTCTGTCTTTCAGCGTACAATTGGCTGATCAGCCGCCGCTGATCCCCATAATAGAGTCCGTTGTCCTGATAGGGATCACGGATGTCGTAGCGGTCGAACAGGGTCTTGTCCGATACGCGCTCGATCGTGAAACCCCAGCGCCAGGGTCCTTGCGGATCGAAACGGCCGTGGCCCAGAAAATAGCTCCGGCTGGTCCGGTCGCCGTATTTGACGTTGCTCTCGGCATCGCCGTCGTCGTCGAGGTCGAAATCCCCGAAGCTGCGATCGTAGGTATAGCCGCCGCGGGCCACGACCGTTCCGTCCAAGAATCGGCGACGCCATTGCAGGTTCAGCAGGGGCGCGACGTTGGTGTTGAATTGCGGGCTGAACAGCCAGTCTTCGGAGGGCGAAATGACCCGCAGATAGGGGATCTCGAGGCTCACGCCCCGGCCCTCGTCATAGCTTGGGGTCGGCACGAGAAAGCCGGAGGCCCGTTCGACGGTCGGATCAGGATGGGCGAAGGCCGGCAGGTAGAAGACCGGCACGCCGCCGACCCGGAACACGGCGTTTCGGTACAGGACGGCCCGCAGATCCTCGTCCTGGACCACCGTCTCCGCCTGGATGGCGATGCTGGGCACCCTCGCGTTTCCCTCGGCATCGCAGATTGGGCAGGGCGTGAAGAGGGCGTAGTTGAGCTGGTTGACGTTCTCACTGCGACGCACGGCCGTTGCCGCCATCAGGCTCGCGCCGTTGCTGAAGCGGGTGGCGAAATCGACGGCCGCCCCGGCTCTCAGATCGGCATCAAGCTCGAGATGGCTGGCGAAAACCACATTGCCTGCGGGGTCGCTGAACTCAACCTGCCGGTCCGCAGAGGCAATCCCCAGCCCCAGATCATAGCTGACGGTTCCGGCCCGCAGGGTCGCGTTCCGGAACCGGGCCAGAACGCGGTCGGCACCGGTGCTGTCTGCGGTGATGACGTCGCCGGTGCGAACGGTGGAATCCGCCTCGATATAGACGGCGTCCGGGGTCAGTCCGTCAGCGCCGGGCCCGGTCGTGCCGGCGGCGGCCGGGGCCTCCTGCGCCAGGGCGCTTCCGGCCAGACAGGTCCATGCAATGGCTGCCACACCGGTCAGAAGCCGGTAGCGCAAGGCTCCCAAATCGGGCGCGCGGCGGACACGCTGCATGCAGGAAATCACTCTGAAGGGCCTCGGATCCCACCAGCCGGGGGGCTTGCCGGACCGATTAGCCGTCTTCGGTATAGAACAGCAAGGTGAAGGCGGCGAGCGCTGTCAGCAAGGGCGGCAGCCACGCCGCCAGCCAGGGCGGGATCACCTCCGCCGACCCGAAGGCGGACGCCGCCTGATTGACGAAGAAGAACCCGAACCCCAGCACCACCGCCGCCACGCTCATCCGCGCCAGATCGCCGAGGCGCATCAGGCGCAGTGAGAAGGCTGCGGCCAGGATCGACATGGCCGCGAACATCAGCGGCGTCGCCAGCAGTTGCTGCAGCCGCAGGCGATAGGCGGTCGAGGAGAAGCCCGCAGCCTCGATCCGGTCGATCTGGGCCGGCAAGGACCAGAACGAGGTCGCCTGTGGTCGGGCGAAGCGTTCGAAGGCCTCTTCATCGGCCAGGCTGGAAGGAAGATCGAGTGTGGCATAGCGCACGGCGCGCTGGCCGATCTCGGCTCCGACGGCGTTGACCAGCCGCCAGCTTCCGTTCGACAGGGACGCCGAGTTCGCATCGATCCGCTCCGAGAAGGTCCGCATCCCTTCGGCGTCGTTGGTGTAGATGAAGAAGGTGACGTCCAGCAGCCGGGCGTTGGAACGGTCCTGACGCTCGGCCCGGATCACCATCTGGCGCGTATCGTCGCCCTCGCGGATCCAGACCGTCGGCAGGGCTTCTACGCCGGCCGCTGATCCCGACAGCCGCGTCCGCTCGCGCTGGAACAGGCCATCGGCCGAGGCGGCCAAAGGTCCGAGGGCGGTGACGGTGATCAGGCCGAACAACAGGGCCGCGCCTGCGGCCGGCAGTACGAATCGCCAGGCAGAGACGCCGGCCGCCCGCATGGCGATCAGTTCGCTTCGCCGGTTCAGGCCGACGAAGGCCGCGAGGGTGCCGAACAGGAAGACGAACGGCAGGAGCTGGATGATCACCTGTGGCGACTTCAGCAGCATCAGGCCGAAAATCCGGGCACCCGACAGATCGACGTCCGAGCCGACGCCCCGCGAAATCTCGACGAAGTCGATCAGCATGATCAGGGCTGCGATGACGCCCAGGGCGATCCCCAGCGACCGGGCCTGCTGCACCAGCACATAGCGTTCGATCTGACCCAGCCTCAGCCAGGGCAGGACCGGCAGGGTGCGACCGGTCATGCGAAGCGCCCCTTCAAACGCTCGAACGCCCCGCCGACGGCTCGCGGCCGCGGCTTCAGCGCCCGGAACAGCAGTCTCAGGGCGATTGCGGTCGCCACGATCGGCAGCAGATACTGGAACACGTTCAGCCAGCTGTTCCAGGCGCTGGCCGAAACCACGCCGTAGCCGGCGACCCGGACCAGCAGGAACGCGCCTGCCGACCTGGCAATTCTCAAGCCATAGCCGGTGCGGCTGAAGGGCCCGCCCATGATGGCTGTCAGCGCCATGGCCATGGCCATCAGGGCATAAAGGGGGGCGGACAGTCGCAGATGGCCCTCGGCCATCAGCTCGCCCGCCGGGCCGACCTGCTCGAGGTCGCGCGGTGACGGATTGAACAACTGGGTCAGATAGAGGTCGGTCGGCTTGTACCGAACCCGATCGGTTACCTCGGTATACCGGGCCAGCGGCACGTCGTTGCGGCCGAACGAAATATACTCCAGCACCCCCCGCGAGGAGTAACGCTGCCAGGAACCGTTCAGCAGCGTGAGATAGGGCTGGCCGTCGATCCGGCTGAACCGTGCCTCGGCCGCGTCCCAGGTCGTAACCCGGTCTCCGTCCTCCAGATAGACAAACAGGTTTTTGAGCAGGCCGTTCTGCTCGATCTGCTGGACATAGACGGTCAGGCCATTCGGTCCCTGGACAAACCGTCCCTCCTCAACCAGCAGGGCAGCCAGGTCGGTGCGGACGGCGAAGGCCTCGGCCCGTGCCTGCCGTTGGGCCCACGGCTGACCGACTGTCGTGACGACAAGAGTGAGGACGGCCGCGATCAGGGCGATCCACACGGCCGGGCGAATCGCCGACCAGCGTGTGACGCCCGACGCAAAGACGGCGGTGAGCTCCTGCTCGCGCTGCAGACGCGTCAGCGCGATCAGGGCCCCCACGAACAGGCCGATGGGAATGATGACTGCCAGCAACTGCGGCACGGCCAGCAGGGTCAGCTTGATCATCACCCACACGCTCTGGCCGCGCTCGACAATGATTTCCAGCTGATCGAGGCTCTGGCTCAGAATGCCGATGGCGGCCAAGGCCGCGCATGCGCCGACGACGGGACGTGCGATCTGCCGGAAAAGATAGCCTTGAATCAGGGTCATATGCGGCAGGAAATCGCCGGTTGCAGGCGGCGGGGAGGGAGAGCATCTAATACACACCCGAACGCGTAGTTGGAACTGCGCGCACTTGCACCATCGATACAGAGCCGGGGCGTATCGCCCGGCGGGAGTTGTGAATGAAGATCGAGTTCGTCGCGTCTGCGGGCGCCGCTGAGGTTCTGGCTGTTCTGGTCCACGAGGGACGTGCCCTGGCCGGCGAAGGCCCCCGGCTCGACACAGCAACTTCCGGTGCGCTTTCGAAGGCGATGACCGCCAGCCGTTTTACGGGCGCCGTGAACAGCACCCTGACCGTCGCCGCGCCCGCGGGAGTCGACGCCGCGACCATTCTGCTCAGCGGTGCCGGCGAAATCGCCAAATTCGACGATCTGGCGCTCGAGGCCGCTGCGGGGGCCGCCTACCACGCCGTGAAGCTTTCCGGCGCGAAGTCCCTGACTATCGATGCCTCCCACCTGTCGGCCGATCAGGCCGCCCGCGCTGCCTTTGCCGCCCGTCTGGCCAGCTACCGGTTCCTGAAATACCGCACCACGCTCAAGCCCGAGAAGACGCCGTCGATCGAGTCGATCCGGATCGTCGCGGGCGATGTGAAGGCGGCCGAGGCGGCCTGGTCCACCCATGCCGCCGTCGCTTCGGCGGTCGAGTTCGCGCGTGACCTCGTCGCCGAACCCGCCAACGTTCTCTACCCCGAGGAATATGCGAAGCGGGTGAAGGCGCTCGAAAGCCTCGGCCTCGAGGTCGAGGTCCTGGGCGAGAAGGCGCTTGAGAAGCTCGGCTTCCGCACCCTGCTGGCCGTCGGCCAGGGGAGTGTGCGCGACAGCCAGGTCGTTATCCTCAAATGGAACGGCGGCACCAAGGGCGAGCAGCCGATCGCCTTCGTCGGCAAGGGCGTGACGTTCGACACCGGCGGCATCTCGATCAAGCCGGCCGACGGCATGGAAGAGATGAAGTGGGACATGGGCGGTTCGGCCGCTGTCGTCGGCCTGATGCACGCACTCGCGGGCCGCAAGGCGAAGGTCAATGCGATCGGCGTTATCGGCCTGGTCGAGAACATGCCCGATGGAAATGCCCAGCGTCCTGGCGATGTCGTCATGTCGCTGTCGGGCCAGTCGGTCGAGATCCTCAACACCGACGCCGAGGGCCGCCTCGTTCTCGCTGACTGCCTCTGGTACACCCAGGACCGGTTCAAGCCGAAATTCATGCTCGATCTGGCGACCCTGACGGGCGCGATGATCGTGGCGCTCGGGTTCGAGTACGCCGGGGTATTCTCCAACTCCGACGAACTGGCGGACAATTTCCTCGCCGCGGGTCCCAAGGTCGGGGAGAACGCCTGGCGGATGCCGATCCCGGCCTTCTACGAGCGCCATATCGACACCCCGATCGCCGATGTGAAGAACACGGGCAACGGCCGCGCCGGCGGCTCGATCACCGCCGCCCTGTTCCTTCAGCGCTTCACCAACGGCGTGCCCTGGGCGCATATCGACATCGCCCCGACCGCCTGGGTCAAGGACAGCCGCAGCCCGACTGTTCCGGACGGCGCCGTCGGCTGGGGCGTCCGCACGCTCGACCGGATGGTCGCCGACAGCTACGAGTCGTAAGTCTCTGAAAAGGTAGAGCCGGGTGTCTGACGTCAGTCCCGAAATCTGGTTCTACCACCTCGAGCGGTCGACCCTCGAACAGGTGTTGCCCGGCCTGATGGAAAAGACGCGCGAGCGGGGTTGGCGGGCGCTTGTGCGTGCCGCCGATCCCGGTTTGCTCGACGAGATCGATGAACGCCTGTGGACGTATCGCGATGACAGCTTCCTGGCCCACGGTCGGGAAACGGGGTCCGAGGCGGCAAGACAACCGATCCTCCTGACCGAAGGGTTGGAGAACCCGAACGCGGCTCAGGCCCTGTTCATTATCGACGGCTCAGACCTTGGCGACATGAAAGGCATAGAGCGATGCTTCATCATCTTCGACGGACGGGACGAGGCCGCGCTGGCGGGTGCGCGGGTGCGGTGGAAGACCCTGAAAGAGGCGGGTGCGGCGCTGGCCTACTGGAAACAGTCGCCCGAAGGACGCTGGGAAAAGGCGGCCTGATCGCCTTGCTGGCGATGGCGGCCTGTTCGACGCCCGCCCCCGAAGTCTCAACGCCGCGCGTGGTTGAGCCGGCTCAGATCAGTCAACCCACGGGCTCGCGCCCCTCCAGTCCGGCAGAAGACATCTGCCGGGCAGGAGAACTGCAATGGCTGGTCGGCAAACCAAGGACCGAAATCCCTGTTCCGGTCGATGTCGTGAACCGGCGCGTCACCTGCACGACCTGTCCAATCACCCGGGATTACGCACCCGCTCGCCTGAACATCTTCTTCAATGAACGGACCGGACTCGTTGAGCAGGTCCGCTGCGGTTGAACCCAACCTTGACGATGGAGTGCTATCAAGTCAGGGCTGCCGGGAAGGTAGAGGAGGCTCCGTTCATGCGCTCAATCCTGCTGGCCGGCGCCGCCCTGACGGTTTCGCTCATTGGCCCCGCCGCTGTTGCTGACGCCACCGCCGAAAGGGCCATGCTTGACCGGATCGAGCGGCCCCAGGTCTGTGGCCCCGCCGTTTCGGCCAATACGGGGACGCCGTTCGCCGACATGGTGATGGTCGAGGGCTTCGGAACCGGAGGCTTTGAGGTCGATACGGCCGTTCCTGAAGCCCAGGCCTGGTTCAATCACGGCGTCCGGCTCCGCTGGGCCTTTGAGCACAAGGAATCGGTGCGGGCCTTCCGCAAGGCGCGGCTGCTGGACCCCAGCTGTGGCATGTGCGCCTGGGGCGAGGCCTGGGCCCTCGGCCCCAATCTGAACGGCGGGGGCAACGACAACGACAGCCAGGCGGCCGCCCTGAGGGCCGCGCGCGACGCCCGTCGACTGGCGCGGCGCGCCACACCGATGCAGCGCCAGATGATCGACGCCCTGGTCCAGCGCTACGGCGGTGTCAGGGAATCCCGCGACCGTCGCTTCGCCCAGGCCATGGACCGGATCGCCCGCAGCAATCCGGCGGATATCACGGTCGCCGCCATCACGGCTGACGCCTGGATGCTCAAGGCCGACGAATGGTGGGATGAAGACGGCAAGGCCAAGGACCCCGGCATCACCCGGGCCATGGGTCTTCTCGAACAGGCGCTGGCGACAGCGCCGGACGATCCCGGTGCCATCCACCTCTACATTCACCTGACCGAATGGTCGGACGATCCGCACAAGGCCATCCCCTACGGCGAGCGCCTGGCCCTGCTGGCCCCCGGGGCCAGCCATCTCGTTCATATGCCGTCGCACACCTTCTATCGGGTCGGCCGCTATCGGGACGCCATGATGTCCAACGTCAATGCTGTGGCGCTGGACCGGGCGTACGACCGGCTCGCGCGGCCTCCCGGAGGGGTGCCCGGCATGCCGCTGCATGGCCACAACATCCATTTCGGCATGGGCGGGGCCCTGATGGCCGGCGGGGCCGAGGAGGGGTTGAAGCTCGCAGAGTGGTTCCTGACCACCTATCCCGACATTCCGGCGGACAATATGTGGCGGCAGATGGTCGCCAACAACGCCTATGCCAACTTCGGGCGGTTTGGTTCGGCTGAGCAGGTCGCGTCTCTGCCCGAACCCGCCGCGACCCATCCGATGTTGCTTGTCAGCTGGCACTATGCGCGCGGCGAGGCGGCGGCACGGGCCGGTGACGCGGCGGCCGTGCGGGCCGAGGCCGAGGCGATCAAGGCCGTGCGCGCCAACCCGTTCTTCGCCTCGGGACCGATGGCGGCCGAGCGGCGCGACTTCACCGAACTGTCCCAGCGCGTGCTGGAAGGCCGTGCGGCGATGATCGCGGGTGAT
>JBEIJS010000080.1:0-10855 GCA_040380105.1 Caulobacteraceae bacterium
CCAGCCACTAACCACCTCCCATCCATGCGTCTTCGCTCTCCGGCATGGCTGCCGGAAAGGTCGGGGAGGGTGCGGGGCGGCCGGGCCTCGCCCGGTGCTTTGATTGTTTTACCGGTTCGACGAAGCCTGACCTTGGCCGCCCTTCTGATCCGCCCGTGAAGTCACGGTCGGGAAGGGACGGCGCCGCCCCGCGCAGCCGTTTTCCACGCGCCCTCCGGCTGGCGGCCCTTGCTTCGGGCCTTACCGGATCACCGCCGATGACATTGCTGCCAGCGACGCGCGGCGGACATGAGACAGCGGCCCGCACAGGAAGCGCGCGGCGAGCAGGCGCAGGCCATCCATCGACCTCCGCAAGGACCCCCGAGGTATCCATCCCCCGGGCTTCATCGCTCGACCACAGCCCGCCGACATCGGGGCGCTGGATCCGACGCCCTCCCCACCGACGGGATGAGCAAATTATGGGGGCGGTCCCAGCCATGATGGCTGGTGACGCTGGATTTTTGGGAAGGCTAGTTAAATCATCGCGTTGTCAGCGCGAGATATGCCAGCAATCGGCGGATTGTCAGCAGAGCGACGGACCCCCTGCCGCTATCGTCATTCCGGGTGCAGAAGCGCCGGCCGCCCGGAGGTCCATCACAACGGACACAACGCGGTCACAACGAACACGACGGGAGCGGTGGGTCTCAAACCCGGGGCGGTGTGAGCGGCTTGATTGCGGCCTCGCCGCACCGAAAAATCCACCAGACCGCGTCCGGTATTGTCCTGAAACATCGGGCGCGGTTGCGAGACATCGGCCCGCCGGACCCGTTGTGCCCGCTGTGACCGCGTTGTGTTCGCTGTGACGAACCTTCGCCGGATGAACGCCGCCGCCGGGCCGGCCAGCCCCTAGAACAACCCCTGCCCTTTCGGCAGCTCGGCATAGCGGTGGACGCGCGTCGACAGGATCAGGCCGAAGCCGATCATGACGGTCATCATGGACGATCCGCCATAGGACAGCAGCGGCATCGGCACGCCGACCACCGGGGCCAGGCCCATGACCATGGCTCCGTTGATGAGCACGAACAGGGCGAAGAATGCCGTCATACCGGCGGCGGCAACCCGGCCGAAATGGCTGTGGGCCAGGGAGGCGATGCGCAGGGAAATCAATATGATCGCTATGTAGCAGGCCAGAAGTCCGAACGAGCCGACGAAGCCGAATTCCTCGGCCACGGTCGAGAAGATGAAATCGGTGTGCCGTTCCGGCAGGAACTCCAGCTGGCTCTGGCTGCCGAGGCCGTAGCCCTTGCCCAGGACGCCGCCCGAACCGAGGGCGATCTTGGACTGGATGATGTTGTAGCCCGTGCCCGAAGGGTCGGACTCGGGGCTGAGGAAGGTCAGGACGCGATTGCGCTGATATTCCTTCATCCCGAACATGACAAATGGCGGGATGATGGCTGCGGCGGCGACCGCGCCGGCGGCAATGACCCGCCAGCTGAGGCCGGCCACGACCATGATTGCGCCGCCGGTCAGGCCGATGATCATGGCGGACCCGAGGTCCGGCTGTTTGGCGACGAGAATGAAGGGCAGACCGATCATGCCGGCCGGAATCAGTAGTTTCCAGGACCAGCGGGCCTCCTGGGCGGTATGGCTGTGGTACCAGCGGGCCAGGGCCAGGACGAGGCCGAGCTTCATGAACTCCGCCGGCTGGATCCGGATAAAGCCGAGATTGAGCCAGTTGCGGGCCCCGCCCGCGACATAGCCGAGCGGCGTGAACTCGATCATCAGGACCAGCAGCAGCAGCACCCCGTAGAGCGGATAGGCGGCGCGGAACCACCATTTCGGATGCAGCATGGCCAGGCCCAGCATCACCACCAGCAGCAGGCCGAAGCGGATCGCATGCTTGATCGCCCACGGCTGCCAATCGCCACCGGCGATCGAATAGAGCATGGCGGTGCCGGCGAAGGCGACCAGGCAAAGCAGGGCGACCAGGCGCCAGTCCAGTTCGGTGATCTTGGTCGAGAGGCGGTCGCGCTCTCCGGGACGGGTCAGGGCCGAGGCGGTCATTGCGGCGGCTCCGGGACATAGGGGCGCGGTCCGGCGCTCGCGGCCGGCGCAGCAGGCGGTGGCGGTGGATCTACCGGGTCGACTGCCACGCCCGTGACCTCGCCACCCGGCCCGGCACCGAGTTCGCCCTCGTCGGCACCGGCGGGCGAGAGCGCTTCGGGGGGCAGGGGGCGCTCGATCCGGGCGCGCATGTCGGGATCCTTGAGCAGGACCGTCTTCATGATCTCGCGGGCTCGGGGCGCGGCATCGGCCGAACCGCCGGTCGGGGCATGCTGGATGATCAGGGCGATGGCGTAACGCGGCGCATCGTGCGGGGCGAAGGCGACAAACAGGGCATGGTCGCGGCGGGTCCAGACGGCGTCGCGCGGACCACGCGAGCCCGTACCATAGTCGCGCGACTGGGCCGTACCGGTCTTGCCGGCCATCTGGATGTCGCCGAGGCCGAGCTGGGACGCCCGGTAGGCTGTGCCGGTGACATCATTGGCCACGGCCGCCATGCCGGCCCGGACGATGTTGAGGTGTTCCTGGCTGAACGGCAGGTCGGGAACGGCGGCGCCCGACGGCCGCTCTACGCCCCCGACGGATCGGACCAGACGGGGCGTGATGGCCTTGCGCCCATTGGCGAGGCGGGCGGTCATGACGGCCAGTTGCAGCGCCGTCGTCTTGATCGCCCCCTGGCCGATGGCGACGGACAGGGTCTCGCCGGGATACCAGGTGCGGGCGTCCGGATTCGGATTGCGGGTCCGCCGGGCATAGTCGGCCTTCCACGCCCGGCTGGGCATGGTGCCCTTGCTCTGGCCGCCGATGCCGATCTCATAGACCTGGTTGAAGCCAAGATCCTCGGCGACCCGGGCGATACGGTCGACGCCGGCCCGGTTGCAGAGGTGATAGAAATAGGTGTCGCACGAGTTCTTGATGGCATTGTGCATATCCATCGAGCCGTGCCCGCCGCGCTTCCAGCAGCGGAAGGTCCGGTTGCCGTAACGATAGCCGCCGGTGCAGGTCACGCGCTCGGCCGGATTGATGCCCGCGTCCAGCAGGGCCAGGGCGGTGGTCATCTTGAAGGTCGAGCCCGGCGGGAAGCTGCCATAGATGGCCTTGTCCAGCAGGGGCTTGCGCTCATAGTCGCGCAGGGCGCCGTAGATCCGCGAGGGCACGCCCCCGACGAACATATTGGGGTCGAACGACGGGGCCGAGACCATGCACAGGATGTCGCCGTTGCGGATGTCCATGACCACGCAGCCGCCGGATTCCTCGCCATAGACTTCGAGAGCACGGTTCTGGACGTCGGCATCGAGGGTCAGGACGACGTCGCTGCCCGGCACGGCGGGTTTGGAGCCACCGATGTCCTCGGCCACCACCCTGCCCCGGGCATCGACCTCGACCCGGTTGCCGCCGGCCTCGCCGCGCAGTTCGGTATCGAACGATTTCTCGACGCCCTGACGACCGATCCGGAAGCCGGGGTTGTAGAGGATTTCCGGGACCTTCTCGCCGCGATCCTCGATGGCCTTGATGTCGCGATCGTTGGGCTTGGCGACATAGCCGATGACGTGGGCGAAAGCCCCGCCGAAGGGGTAGTAGCGGGCCTCGTTCATGTCGGCCATGACGCCCGGCAGCTCATTGGCATACAGGTTGACGCGGGCGAACTCCTCCCAGGTCAGGTCGCTCTTGACCGGAACGGGCGAGAAGCGCGGGGCCGCGTTGACGTCGCGGATGATGGACCGGCGCCGGTCCAGGGTATCCGGCAGCAGCCGGCCCAGCAGGTCGAGCGTCTGGTCCAGGTCCTTGGTCTCGTCACGCACCACCAGCACCCGGAAACTGGGGCGGTTGCCGGCGATGACCACGCCGTCGCGGTCGAGGATGCGGCCGCGCGGCGGGGGCACCAGTCGGAAGTTGAACTGGTTGTTCGAGGCCATGGTGGCGTACTGGCCGGCCTGGATGACCTGAAGCTGGGCCAGTCGGCCGGTCAGGGCCAGCCCGCCGAGGGTCGTCAGGCCGCCGAGCACGAAGGTGCGGCGCAGGAAGGAGCCCTGGCGCTCATTGACGTCCGAAAAGAAGATCGAGGGTTCGGAGCTCACCGGAACCTCACATCGCCGTCCTCGAACCGTTCGATCATCCAGTTGGCGAACGGGAAGAGGAGCAGGGTCGGGACGACCTGGCCGATCAGGGACAGGATGCTCGGCGCGTTACGGGCGAACACGGACACGGCCATATAGGCCATCAGAAAGGCCAGGGTGCAGCAGGCGGCATACCAGGCGAACAGGACCGCCGTGTCCTGACCGATCAGGAAGCTGCGCGAGGCCAGAACCACCGCAAAGATGGCCAGCAGGACCAGGCCCCAGAGGCCGAGCGGACCATAGGTCAGGATATCCAGAAGCAGGCCGAGCAAGACCAGCACCAGCGGGGCCGTGATCGAAGGGCGGATCAGCGGCCAGGCAAAGGCCAGCACCATGGGGATGACCGGCTCGGGCAGGTGAAGGCCAAACAGCGCGACCGGAGTCGCGAGGAGGATGGTGACCGCAAGGGTGACGCCGGCCGGTATGTAAATCCACTGCACCGGCCCGACCACACGGACCGCGACCGGGCGTCTCATTCGGTCCCCCCTGGCGGAGACGCGGTGGCAGCAGCGGGCGCAGGGGTTACGGGCGCAGGGGCGACGGGTGCCGGAGGCCGCGGGCGGGCGGCCTCGGCGGCCGTGGCTGCGGCGGTGTCGGCCCGCCTCTGCTCGGCCTGCACGCGCGCCGCATCACGACGGGCGGCAGAGTCCGTGATGGCAGAGGCCTGCTCGGGGGTCGCCTCGGGCAGGGTGCCGAGCGCCGCCAGCGGCGGGGCGTTCAGTTGTTCCGGGCCGATCAACTGGCCGAAATCCTCGAACAGCATGACCCGGACATAGTCGATGGCCCCGCGGTCGCTGAACAGTTTGACCCGCCAGCTGCCGTCGATACCGCGGGCGGCGACGCCGATGGGGACGCCGCGCGGGAAGCCGCCGCCGTCGCCGGACGAGAGGATGCGGTCGCCGACCTGGATCGAGGCCGTGCCGCGCATGAACTCGAGCCGGGGATTGGCGCTGCCGTCGCCCTTGAGGATGGCGCGGGCGTCGGTGCGATCGACCAGCACCGGGATCTGGCTGGCTACGTCGGTGACCCGCAGCATGCGGCTGACGCCCGGCGAGACGCCGACGATACGACCGACCAGTCCGTGCTCATTGATGACGGGATTACCGACCTTGATGCCCTTGGCCGACCCCGCGTCGAGCAGCCGGGCCCTGGAGAAGGGGCCGCGCGTGTCGAGAATGGAGCGCGCCGTCTGCATGGCCACGGGGGGCTCGGGCCGGATGCCCAGCATGGTCTCATAACGGGCGTTGACGTTCTTGAGCGCAATGGCCTGGTCGCGCCACGGCTGCAGTTCCGCCAGCTCGCGCCTGAGCCGGCGGTTCTCGGAGACGGCGAAGAAATAGCCGCCGACATAGTCGCTGGCATGGCCGAACCAGCGCACCGGGGCGGCGAAGACGCCGCCGACGGGGCCGGCGACCGCTTCCACACCGGCGCGCACCGGCTGATAGGGCGAGGTCTGGGCGCGGGCGTCGCTGATCAGCAGCAGGACGCAGCCGATGGCCGCGACAACGACGGTCACGGCCGCGGTCCAGACCAGCGGCACCTTGATATTCTCGAACGGTCCGTCGCGAAACGCCACGGCGCGCCTTCCTCAGAAAAAGGGAATCAGCGGGACGCCCCCGGCCGATCTGTCCAGCCTATCGCAAAATCCGTGCCGGTTGGGAACCGGCCAGGGCGCAATGTCAGGGGGGATTTGAAGCCTTTGTTCGACCGGGCGCCTAGAGGGCCGAGTCGAGGACGCCCTTCATCCAGCGCGGATGCTCGAGCACCCGGCCGCAGCCGATGGCCACGCAGGACAGCGGATCGTCGGCGACCGAGACCGGCAGGCCCGTGTGGTCGCGGATTTCGGCGTCCAGACCGCGCAGCAGGGCACCGCCGCCGGTGAGCATGATGCCCTTGTCGGCGATGTCGGCGGCCAGTTCGGGCGGGGTGGCTTCCAGGGCGACCTTCACGGCCTCGACGATCTGGGAAACCGGCTCGGCCAGGGCTTCGGCGGCCTGACGTTCCGAGATGCGGACCTCGCGGGGCACGCCCTGCATCAGGTCGCGGCCCTTGACGTCGATCGACAGGCCCTCGCCGTCGGCCGGGATGCGGGCGGTGCCGATGTCCTTCTTGATGCGTTCGGCGGTGGTCTCGCCGATCAGAAGGTTATGGTTGCGGCGCATGTAGGAGATGATCGCCTCGTCCATCTTGTCGCCGCCGACGCGGACCGAGCGCGAATAGACGATGCCCGACAGGGACAGGACCGCCACCTCGGTGGTGCCGCCGCCGATGTCGACGACCATGGAGCCGGTCGGCTCGTGGATCGGCAGGCCGGCACCGATGGCGGCGGCCATGGGCTCGTCGATCAGGCCGACGCGGCGGGCCGAGGCATTGAGGCAGGAATCATTGATGGCGCGACGTTCGACGGCGGTGGCGCCTGACGGCACGCAGACGATGACCTTGGGGTTCACGAAGCCCTTGCGGTTATGAACCTTGCGGATGAAGTGTTTGATCATCTCCTCGGCGACTTCGAAGTCGGCGATGACCCCGTCGCGCATGGGACGGATGGCTTCCATATGGCCGGGGGTGCGGCCCAGCATCTGCTTGGCCTCGATGCCGACGGCGTGCACGATCTTGCGGCCGCCGACGTTGCGCAGGGCAACCACGGACGGCTCGTTCAGCACAATGCCCTTGCCCTTCATGTAGATGAGGGTGTTGGCGGTGCCGAGGTCGATGGCGATGTCGTTGGAGATCGCGCCGAAAATGCTGGAGAACATGGGTCCGGGATACCGTTCGTTCGGGCCTAGTGGGGGCGTGCGTCAGTCTCGATCCGCTTCGGCGACGCCCCGGCGCCACGCATCCCCACGCGCCGCCTCCTGATCGTTATCGCCTGACCGACCTTGGCGCTCGTTTGCCCTTGTGCGAGGGCGATTACAAGTCTTTTGGGGTGATGTCGGCGACGCGGACGTATCGGGAAGCGTCGCCGCCGCCCCCGATACAATCACGTTTCCGGCACCTTTCCGGGATCGAGGGCCTAGACGGCGCTCAAGCCCTCTGCGGCCAGCACGCGCGACACCGTCGGACGGGCCTGGACCCGGTCGAGGTGGGCGTTCAGACCGGGGAAGCGCCCAAGGTCCAGCAGGTGCGCCGAGCGCGCCCAGCGCGTGAAGACCGCGAGGTAGCCGTCCGCCAGGGTGAAGCCGTCACCGAAGACCCACGGACCCTGCAGCCAGTGATCCTCGACCAGCTGATATCTGGCGAGGGCCTGTTCGACGGCCTCTGCCCGGGCCCCGGCCTCCAGAGGCGGACGGCTGAACAGCACCTTGCCGATGGCCGGGTGCAGCGAGGACGACAGGAAGCCGTTGAAGGCGTTGAAGGCGGCGAAGGCATGGGGGTCGTCGATCGGGGCCAGGTTCCGGTCCGGATGGGTCTGGGCGACGAAGGCGAGGATGGCGGGGTTCTGGGTGATCACGCCCCGATCGGTCTGAAGCGCCGGGGTGGAGCCGGCCGGATTGACGGCCAGATATTCGGGGGTCCTCTGCTGGCCGGTCCTGAGGTCGATCACCTGGGTCTCGAAGTCTGCACCCGCCTCTGCCAGGGCGATGTGCGAAGCGAGGGCGCAGGCCCCCGGCGAGATGAAGAGTTTCAGCATGGGAGGGCTCCTGAATGGGCGAACGCTTCGCGGCAGATAGGCGGCGCCCCTATCCGTAACAAGGACTGTGCCGATCAATCCGGAGAGAGGCGGTTTTCCCGCCGTTTCACCAGTTCGCGGACCCCCAGCATCAGCCCCAGCCAGACGACGGCGACGCCCGCAAGGATCAGCGAGGTCCAGACACCGTCCCCGCTGACCGCCGAGACCACCGCCCCGCCGAAGAAGGCGACGAGGGCGGTCTTGGGCAGGACGCCGAGGGCGCAGCCGGACAGGAACCGCCAGAACGAGGCCCGCGCCGCGCCGAAGGCCATGTTGACGACGATGAAGGGGGCCGAGGGCACATTGCGGATCATGAAACTGGCGTAGAAGGCGTTCTTGCCGACAAACCCCTTGAGCCGGCTCATGGTCTGCCCGCTGAACCGGTCGACCAGCCGCGCCGTCGGCCCCCGCCCCAGCCAGTAGGTCACCCCCGCCGAGGCTACGGTCGCGGCCCAGCTGTAGAAGAAGCCCAGCGACGGGCCGAAGGCGACGACGCAGGCGGCGATCAGGATGAACTGCGGGACCCCGATGAAGGCGGCGACGATGAACAGGACAATGGTGGCAGCGAAGGCCCAGGGACTGCCGCGATACCCCTGCAGCCAGGCCTCGAGGTTCTCCTCGGCCGCCAGCCCCAGCTGGCTCTTGCCGAGCGCCAGCAGGCCCAGCGTCGCGCCGAGCAGCAGCGCCGTCGCCAGCACGGCCCGCCAGCGGCGGGCTTCCATGTTGAGGATGAAGTCGAGGAGGCGGCGCATGGCTACTCGTCCGTTGCGCGGCTGAAAGCTCCCACGGTCCAACTCTTCAGCGACCATTCGGACCCGCCTTCACGAACCCAGACCTGACGTGAAGGCGCGCGATAGGTTTGCTGATCGCGATAGTAGGACACAGTGCCTTCTATCCAACCCGATGTTGCACTTTCCGCCCCGGCGATCTCGGGTTCAACATAAATGCCGCCCAGTCTGCGAGCGCGCTCGTAAACGAACTCGGAAATGGAAGGCGGGATGTCATCATTGCCTGACGACCAGTTCCTTTCCCGAACTACTTCGCCACTCCAGTCCAATCGCGGCTGCTGAACTCCAACGCCTACCCAAAGCATCCAGTCAACTTCGCGAATCTCCTGGACGCCGTACCTCGTCGGACGTCCCTTTTCCGCCAACAAGGTCGCGGCTGAAACCGTGTCACCCCGCAACGATAGGCAGGTCTCCAGCAGGCGCACTCCGTCGTCGACTGTGTTCACAAGCGCCCTGCATGCTGGGATAGCGGCGACTGCCTGCTTTGCGAGTTCGAGGGCGAAGACCATCGTCAGCCCACTTCCGCAGGCGTCCTCTGTCCGTTTTCGAACCGGAACGGCGCGATGATCCAAGTATGAGTTGGCAATCTCAACTGTGGTGACCCATGCGTGCAGGCACATCCTGTCAGCACTGGAAGGAAGCGGCTGAAGCTGGCGGTCGGCGAAGCGCGCCTGGGTCTGGATGTGCTCCCATGTCGCTAGATGAATGGGAGCTGACACGCGGCGGCCTTGGCTACCTAGAATGACGACATTGGGCGACTGGCCGGCTCGTCGCTCAAAGCTGACGGCCGGCATGTCACGGCCATAGCCGTCCACGAAAAAGGCCCGGTAGATTTCGGCTGAAGTGGCAGCCTCTTCTTCGATGGATGCTGCCCCCAACAGGCTACGAGTTCGAGCCTGAACTGAAACATCGCATCGATTGGTATGGTTGTCGTCCAAGCAGTCTTCCGCAACCGCCGGGTCTTGCCCGCCGAGTGCCGCCACCAGCAGCAGTGCGACCACGCTCATAGCTCGATCCTCCTCAACCCCATTTGCACACCCCCGCCCCTGCCCGTAAACAACCCTCGCCTCCCCGCACGCGAGAATCTCCCATGTCCAGCCTGCAGTCCTCCGCCCTCGCCCGCGTCAAACCCTCGGCCACCCTGGCGGTGACCGCCCGGGCGCGGGAGCTCAAGCGCAAGGGGCGTGATGTGATCGGCCTGGGGGCCGGGGAGCCGGACTTCGACACGCCGGAGAACATCAAGGAAGCGGCCATCGCGGCCATCCGGCGCGGCGAGACCAAATACACCGACGTTGACGGACTGCCCGAGCTGAAGGCGGCGGTGGCGGCGAAATTCGCCCGCGAGAATGGCCTGACCTATGCGGTGAACCAG
This sequence comes from Caulobacteraceae bacterium, assembly GCA_040380105.1. Classification (GTDB taxonomy): domain Bacteria; phylum Pseudomonadota; class Alphaproteobacteria; order Caulobacterales; family Caulobacteraceae; genus Brevundimonas. Next base: position 9,991 of record JBEIJS010000080.1, read on the forward strand.
ATCCATGTCGCCCCGGGTGGCAAGACGGTGATCTACAACGCCCTGCTGGCCACGCTTTCGCCGGGCGACGAGGTGATCGTGCCGGCTCCCTACTGGGTGAGCTATCCCGACATGGTGCTGCTGGCCGGGGGCGAGCCGGTGCGGGTGGTCGGGCATGAGGCCGACGGCTTCAAGCTGAAGCCCGAGGTGCTGGAGGCGGCGATCACGCCGCGGACCCGATGGCTGATCCTGAACTCGCCGTCGAACCCCAGCGGCGCGGCCTATACGGGAGACGAACTTGAGGCGCTGGCCGTCGTGCTGCGCCGCCATCCGCAGGTGTGGATCCTGACGGACGACATGTATGAGCACCTGATCTACGGCGACTTTGATTACAGGACGATCGCCCAGGTGGCGCCGGACCTCTACGACCGGACCCTGACGGTGAACGGGGTGTCCAAGGCCTATGCGATGACCGGCTGGCGCATCGGCTATGCCGGCGGGCCCAAGCCTCTGATCGACCTGATGCGCAAGGTGGCGGGGCAGACGACGTCGAACCCGTCGTCGATCAGCCAGTGGGCAGCGGTCGAGGCGCTGAACGGGCCGCAGGACTTCATCGCCGAGCGGGCGAAGCATTTCGAGGCGCGGCGCGATCTGGTCGTGTCGATGCTGAATCAGGCGACGGGCATTCGCTGCGCGGTGCCGGAGGGCGCCTTCTATGTCTATCCGTCTATTGACGGGCTGATCGGCAAGACGACCGAGGGCGGGGTGACGATCGACAGCGACGACACCTTCGCCGCCGAACTGCTGGATGCCGAAGGCGTGGCCGTGGTGCAGGGCTCGGCCTTCGGCCTGAGCCCCTATTTCCGCATCAGCTATGCGACGTCGG
>JBEIJS010000081.1:0-10847 GCA_040380105.1 Caulobacteraceae bacterium
GGGCCGCCAGCCGGAGGGCGCGTGGAAAACGGCTGCGCGGGGCGGCGCCGTCCCTTCCCGACCGTGACTTCACGGGCGGATCAGAAGGGCGGCCAAGGTCAGGCTTCGTCGAAACGGTAACTCTACAACAGCACCGGGCGAGGCCCGGCCGCCCCGCACCCTCCCCGACCTTTCCGGCAGCGATGCCGGAGGGCGCTTCAGCCTGCGCGAAGCACGGTTGGAGCCCAACAATGATGCCATTGTCTTGCCGTGCGGGCCGCTGACACCCTATAGGCCAAGCAGCACCCTTGCCGCTGATCCGCCAGGACCGACCATGCTCACCGCCTTCCGCACCTTTGCCAAATCCAAATGGGCCATCGGCCTGCTGGTCCTTCTGGGTATCGGCCTCGTGGTCACCGGCGGAACGCAGATGGATGTTCTGACGAACCTCGGTCCGAAACATGTGGTTTCGGCGGGCGACCGGAATATGAGCCAGGCCGAGTTCCGCCTGGAACTGGACCGTATTCGCGAGCAGGCCCAGCAACAGGCCGGCCGGGCCCTGACCTTCGAGGAACTGATCGGTGAAGGCGGGCTGCGCCAGTTTCTGCAACAGAAGTCGCAACAGCTCGGCTTTGTGAACTGGGCCTGGAAGGCCGGCATCCGCCCGGGCAAGGAACTGGTCCTCCGCCAGATCCGCCAGGCCCCGGCCTTTTTCGACAACGTCACCGGCCAGTTCAGCGAGGAGCAGTATCGCACCGCCCTGGCCGAGGGCAACGTGACCCCCGAGATGTTCGAGGCGCAGCTGCGCGATCAGTATTCCACCCAGCACTATGGTGCCGCCCTCGGGGCCGGCATGCGGCTCCCGCGCATCTTTGGCGCTGTCCTGGCCAGCCAGGCGCTTGAGACCCGTGATGGCCGCTGGTTCACCGTGACCCAGGCCATGGCCGGCACGGCGGGCACCCCGACCGACGCCCAGCTGACCGCCCTGATGAACGAGAACGCCGACCAGCTGCGGATGCCCGAGTCCCGCACCGCCTCGGTCGTGCTCTTCGACGACGGTGCAGCCGCCCCGGCTGAACTGACCGAGGCCCGCATCCTTGAGCGGTTCAACTTCCGCCGCGACGCGCTGTCGCTTCCCGAGAAGCGCAGCTTCGTCACCCTGACCGCGCCGGACCGCGCCGCGGCAGACCGCATCGCCGCCGCCCTTCGTGCCGGTCAATCGCCGGCCGACGTGGCCCGTGCCAACAGCATCCAGCCCGCCGAATATGTCGACACGCCGCGCAGTGCCCTCGGCGATCCGGCCGTCGCAGCCGCCGTCTTCGGCCTCGCCAGCAATCAGGTCTCGGCACCGGTCCAGGCCAGCGTGGGCTTCGTCGTCGCCCGGGTGAACGCCATCCAGCCGGGCCGCGCCGCGACCCTGGCCGATGTTCGCGACCAGGTCGTCGCCGAACTGCGCGCCGAGGACGCCCGCGCCGCCGTCTACCGGCGTGTCGAGGCCTATGAGAAGGCCCGCCAGGACGGCAAGACCCTGGACTTCGCCGTACGCGAGGTCGGTGCTCGCCTCATCCGGATTCCCGCGATCCGGCAGGACGGCAAGCTCCGCAACGGTCAGGAAATCAATCCGGCCCTGCCGCCGCAGTTGCTCCAGTCCATGTGGAGCCTCGGCAAGGGCGCCGAAAGCGAAGTGATCGACATGGGTCAGGGCCAGTATTTCGTGGTCCGCCTCGATGACGTCATGCCGGCGGCCCTGCCCCCGCTCGCCGGGATTCGTGAACCGCTCGCCCGGCAATGGGTGCTGCGCGAGAATGCCCGACTTCTGAGCGCGCGTGCCAGCGCCCTTGCGGCCCGCGTCCGCGGCGGTGAGGACCTCGCCGCCGTCGCAGCCTCGGTCGGTGCCACCCTGCAGACCGGGACCGGCCTGAACCGCCAGTCCGCGGAGCAGAACGGTCAGGGCGTCATCAACGGCGTGTTCAGCAGCGGGCGCGGCGAGCCCTTCTCGCAGCAGAACACCGCCGATACCTTCGTCATCGGCCGGACAGACCGGATCAGCACGGCGGTGCCGGCCCTGGCGGCTCCGGCCGCCGAACAGTTCCGGCAGCGGATGTCCGGTGACCACGTCAATGCCGTCGGCGAGGCAGCCATCACCGCCGCCGCCGCCCGCAGCAAGGCGGAGTTCGATGAACCCCTGGCCCGTACCGCGCTGGGCCTCCCGGCCGAGGCTCCCGTGGCAGCCGCAGCGCCGGGTGCCCCGGCGGCGCGATGACGGCTGGCGACCCGGACGGGTTCGACGCTTTCAGCCGCGGCTGGTCACTCGGCCGGCCACAGGTGGTTGTCCGCCGGCTGGTGGACGACCTTGAGACCCCGGTCTCGGCCTTCCTGAAGGTCGGGCACGGCCGTATCCATGCCTTCCTGCTGGAATCGGTCGAGGGCGGTGCGGTCAATGGCCGCTATTCCATCATCACCCGCGAGCCGGACCTGGTCTGGCGCTGCCGCGGCGGCCGGGCGGAGATGGCGCGCGGCGCGGACATTGCCGCGGAACGGTTCGGGCCGGAGCTCAACGATGCCCTAACCTCGCTGCGCGCCCTGATGGCGGCGTCGAGGTTCGAACTGCCCGCAGGCCTCCCGCCCATGGCCGCCGGCCTGTTCGGGGTGTTCGGCTATGACATGGTCAGGCTGCTGGAGCCCCTCGGCGCGCCCAATCCCGATCCCCTTGACCTGGCTGACGCCGTCCTGACCCGCCCGGCCCTGGTCGCCATCTTCGATTCCGTCAGCCACGAGATTGTACTGGTCTCGACCGGCTATCCGGACAGCGGTCTCGATGCCGAAACCGCGTTTGCAGCCGCCGTTTCCAGACTCGATCGCTTCGAAGCCGACCTCCGCGCACCGCTCCCGGCCCTGCCCGCGCCGATCCGGACCGACATCGCACCCTTCCGCTCACCCGTCGCAGAAGCCGACTTTGCCGCGATGGTCGCGCGGGCCAAGGACTATATCGCGGCCGGCGACATCTTTCAGGTCGTGCTCAGCCACCGCCTTGCCGCGCCATGGACGACCGATCCGTTCGCCTTCTACCGCTCCCTGCGGCGGCAGAATCCGTCGCCCTATCTGTTCTTCCTCGACTTCGGCGACTTCCAGCTCGCCGGCTCCAGCCCGGAAATCCTCGTCCGGCTCAAGGACGGGCGCGTCACCATCCGACCGCTCGCCGGTACCCGACCGCGCGGCCAGACACCCGAGGCCGACCGCGCGCTCGAAGCCGAACTGCTGGCCGATCCCAAGGAGCGATCCGAACACCTGATGCTGCTGGACCTCGGTCGCAACGACGTCGGCCGCGTCGCCGCCCCCGGCACGGTTGAGGTCATCGAGAGCTTCCGCATCGAACGCTACAGCTCGGTCATGCACATCGTCTCCGAGGTCCAGGGCGACGCCCATCCCGACCTTGATGCTGTCGACACCCTGCTGGCGGCCCTGCCCGCCGGCACCCTGTCCGGCGCGCCCAAGGTCCGGGCCATGGAGATCATCGACGAACTGGAGAGCGAAAAGCGCGGCGTCGGCTATGGCGGTGGCGTCGGCTACATTTCAGCCGGCGGCGAGGCCGACATCTGCATCGTGCTCAGGACCGCCCTGTTCGCCGACGGCAAGATCCATGTCCAGGCCGGCGCCGGAGTGGTCGCCGACAGCGATCCGTCGGCGGAATATGCCGAGACCCTGGCCAAGGCCGGTGCCCCCATGCGCGCCGCAGACGACGCCTGGCGATATCCGTCCGGCAATCGCTGAGTTTGGCGCTAGGGCTGTGCGTAAATGGCGGGCTCGTCGAAGCGAACGCCCGGACCAATCACCATCACCCCGGCCATCAGGACCGCAGCCGTGGCCGCCAGCGCCGCGGCCCCGAGCGCCGCATAGGGGCTGGTGCTCTTCGGTGTGGCGGGCGTCAGCAGTTTGCGCGCCTTGGTGATGTTGGTGTGCGCCATGGAACCCCCGAAGCTGCCCTGAAGGGTCTGGCCGATCCGGTTAACGAACGCTTACCGCCGCAGCCGCTTGGCGCAGCCTCCCTCAGCCCCTAGAAGCCGGACATGATCCTCGTCGTCGACAACTACGACAGCTTCACCTGGAACCTCGTCCACTACCTCGCGGAGTTGGGCGCGGAGACGCGTGTCGTGCGCAATGACGACCTGACCGCCACCGAAGCCTGGGCCCTCAGGCCCGAGGCCGTCCTGCTCTCGCCCGGCCCCTGCACACACCGAACGAGGCCGGCATCTGCCTGGCCATCCTCGACACCGCTCCGCTGGACATGCCGATCTTCGGCGTCTGCCTCGGCCATCAGGCCATGGGCCAGGCCTTCGGCGGCGAAGTGATCCGCGCCAAGGCCCTGATGCACGGCAAGACCTCGCCGATCGAGCATGAGGGCCGCAGCGTCTTCACCGGCCTGCCCTCGCCCTTCACCGCCACCCGCTATCACTCGCTGGCCGTTCGCCGCGAAACCCTGCCCGACGCGCTGGAAGTCACCGCCTGGACCGCCGACGGCGAGATCATGGGTCTGGCCCACCGCACCCGTCCGATCCACGGCGTCCAGTTCCACCCCGAGTCCATCGCCACGGAACACGGCCACGACCTGCTGGCGAACTTCCTCGACCTCGCCAACATCAAACGCACGGCGATGGTCTGATGGCCGAAGGTTTCAAACCCCTGCTGGCCAAGCTGGTCGACGGCCGCATCCTGACGGCGGATGAGGCCCACGCCTTCTTCGCCGCCTGCCTGCGCGGCGAGCCGACCCCCGCCCAGGTCGCCGCCGCCGTCACCGCCCTGCGCATCCGCGGCGAGACGGTCGAGGAGATCGCCGCCTTCGCCACCGCCATGCGCGAGGCCGCCCGGACTCTCGACCATCCCTATGACGCCATCGACACCTGCGGCACCGGCGGCGACGGCCAGCACACCTTCAACATCTCCACCGCCGCCGCCCTCGTGCTGGCCGGCGCGGGGCTGAAGGTCGCCAAACACGGCAACCGTGCCATGAGCTCCAAATCCGGCTCCTCGGACGTGCTGTCGGTGCTGGGCGTCAATCTGCAGGCCAGCCCGGCGCAGCAGCGCCGCTCGCTGGATCAGGCCGGCATCGCCTTCCTCTTCGCCCCCGCCTACCACGGGGCCATGCGCCACGTCGGGCCGGTGCGGGCCGAGATCGGCTTCCGCACGGTCTTCAACCTGCTGGGCCCGCTGTCCAATCCGGCCGGTGCCAGACGTCAGGTCATGGGCGTTTACGACCCCCGCCTGCTGGAGCCGCTGGCTGAGGTGCTGGGCCGGCTCGGTGCCACCCGCGCCTGGACCGTCCACGGCCAGGGCCTCGACGAACTGACCACCACGGGCGAGACCGAGGTGGCAGAATGGAAGGACGGCACCGTCCGCCGCTTCACCGTCGCGCCCGAAGACGCCGGCCTGCCTCGCGCGGAACTAGCGGCCCTGCGCGGCGGCGATGCGGAAGAGAACGCCGTCGCCTTGCGCGCCCTGCTGGACGGCGCGACCAGCGCCTATCGCGACATCGTCCTGCTCAACGCCGCCGCCGCCCTCATCGTCGCCGACCGTGCCGCCAATCTGGCCGAGGGGGCGGCGATGGCGGCCTCCGTCATCGACGACGGGCGCGCGGCCAAGGCCCTGGCCGATCTGGTCGAGGCCACAAACACAGTGATTGAGGTCCCGGAATGAGGACGCAAACACGAGCCCTTCCCCTCGACGGGGAATGGTTGGGATGGGGTGCAGGCAGGATGTCTCGGGAAGAACTCCGATGGGCGCTGTCGGCAGCCAAGGTGCCTTTCGCATCCAATCCTTCTGCAGCCTGCCACCACCCCATCCCCGACCCTTCCCCGTCGAGGGGAAGGGAGTCCACCTTGGGCACCGTGCGATGAGCGACGTCCTCGCCGGCATCGCCGCCTACAAACGGATCGATGTCGACGCCCGAAAGGCCGCGACCTCGCAGGATGCGATCGAGGCCCTGGCCCGCCTCGCCTCGCCCCCACGCGGCTTCCGCGTCGCCCTCGAACGCCGCGTCGAAGGCACCAGCCGCCCCGCCCTGATCGCCGAAATCAAGAAGGCCAGCCCCTCCAAGGGCCTGATCCGCGCCGATTTCGACCCTCCGGCCCTCGCCCGGGCCTATGAGCGCGGCGGGGCGTCCTGCTTGTCAGTCCTGACCGACAGCCCCAGCTTCCAGGGCGACGACGCCTTCCTCGCCGCCGCCCGCGACGCCGTCGCCCTGCCCTGCCTGCGCAAGGACTTCCTCGTCGATCCCTGGCAGGTGGCCGAAAGCCGGGCGCTGGGCGCCGACTGTATCCTGATCATCCTCGCCATGATCGACGACGCCCTCGCCGCCGACCTGCTGGCCGAGGCCGGACGGTTCGGCATGGACGCCCTGATCGAGACCCACGACGAGGCCGAAATGGCCCGCGCCTGCGCTTTGGGCGGCGATCTGGTCGGGATCAACAACCGATCCCTGCGGACCTTCGAGGTCGATCTGGCCGTCACCGAACGCCTCGCATCCCTGGCCCCACCCGGAGCCCTTCTGGTCGCCGAGAGCGGCATCTTCACGCCGGAAGACGTGGCCCGGGTGTCAGACGCGCATGCGCAGGCGGTGCTGGTCGGGGAGAGCCTGATGCGCCAGGCGGACGTCGAGGCGGCGACGCGGACCCTGCTCCGGTAACCAGACCTTAACCGGAACAGCACAGGAACACGGTGTGGACGTTTGCGGTTTGTTCCGCTAGCGTTCTCCAACGGGATTCGTCTTCGAGGTCGCCATGCTCACGCGCAAACAGCACGAACTGCTGATGTTCATCCACGAACGGATCAAGGAGACCGGCGTCTCCCCCTCGTTCGACGAGATGAAGGAGGCACTCGATCTGGCCTCCAAATCCGGCATCCACCGGCTGATCACGGCTCTGGAAGAGCGCGGCTTCATCCGCCGTCTGGCGCACCGTGCCCGGGCGCTGGAAGTGACCAAGATGCCGGATCAGGCCACGGCAGGCGCACCGCGCGGCCGGGCGGGCTTCGCCCCCTCGGTCATCGAAGGCGGCGGACGCCCCATGCCCGCCGAACCGGCCAATGACACCCGCGAACTGTCCCTCATGGGCAAGATCGCAGCCGGCACCCCCATCGCCGCCATCGAGCATGAAACGGCCCGCTACCCCGTGCCCGAGGCCATGCTGGGCGCCGGCGAACACTATCTGCTCGAGATCGAGGGCGACTCGATGATCGAGGCCGGCATCCTCAACGGCGATCTGGTGATCATCAAATCGACCGACACCGCCACCTCGGGAGAGATCGTCGTGGCCCTGGTCGAGGGCGAGGAAGCCACCCTCAAACGCCTGCGCAAGAAGGGTGCCTCGATCGCGCTCGAGCCGGCCAACCGCAACTACGAGACCCGCATCTTCGGCCCCGACCAGGTCGAGGTCCAGGGCAAGCTGGTCGGCCTCATCCGCCGCTATCACTGAGCTCGGGGTCGCCACCCCGGCTCCACGGCCGGTCGCCGCGCACCTCCGCCGCCCGGACCGCGCGCCAGCGGTTCTCTGACGCCGGCCCCACCCGCCACAGCTCGACCGCACCGCCGCGGGCGTAGTCCGTTCCGTCCAGCACCAGCCGCCCCGTGCATGAGGGCGGCAGCACCGCCAAACTTGCCCGCACACTGACCACCGGCGCGGATCGGCACAGGGCGTCAATCTCGTCCGGCGACGGCGCCCGACGGCCCCACCACATCGCCAGCGGCCCGGCCCCGGGCTCGGCCGGCGCACATGAGAACCGCGTACAGGCCCAGCCGTCCACCGACCGCTCCGCCGGCTCAAGGCCGCGCCGACGGGTCCACACATCCACCGCAAACTGCCGCACGGCCGGTCGCATCACCACGGCCTGACCCGCCTCGACAAAGGCGGCATTGGTCCCGCCGTCCCCGATCCACAAATCCGGCACAGGCGCGCGTGGCCACAGCATGACCGAGGCAGCCAAGGGCAGGCCCAGCCACCGTAATGGCCCGCGCCACAGGCAGCAGAACAGCACCCCGAGAAAGGCGATCGGCAAGACGAAGTCCGGCGCGCTGGCCACCGTCCGGACCGCGCCCGGCAGGCCGGCAACCCAGTCGCCGACGGCCAGCATCATCCCGATCCCCTGCCCTGCCAGCCACAGGAAGGGTGCCCCCAGTCCCATCGGCTCCAGCAAGGCACCGAGCGCCAGCGCCGGCATGATCAGAAAATCCGACAACGGCGCCGTCGCCAGATTGGCCGCGAGCCCGTACATGGCGGTCCGGTTGAAATGCTGCATGGCGAAAGGGCCGGTCGCCGCCCCCGCCACAAGGCTGGCCATGATCGCCATGCCCATCCAGGCCCCGACTCTCTGCACCAACAGAATAGGCCAGGGCGCGGAGATTTCGCGCGGTCGGACAGGCCAGGCCTCGACCAGGGCCACCAGCGCCGCCGTCGCCGCGAACGACATCTGGAAGCCCGGTGTGACGATGGCCTCGGGCTGAAGCAGCAGAACCACGAAGGCTGCCACCGCCAGGGCATGCATGGTGATCGCCGGCCGGTCCAGCAGGATGGCCAGAAAGGCAATGGAGGCCGTGATCGCCGCCCGCTCGGCCGGCGGCGGGTGCCCCGAGACGATGAGATAGGTCCCCACCGTCAGCAGTCCCGCCCAGGCCGCGACCTTCTTGCCCGGTACCCGAAGCGCCAGCCAGGGCCAGGCCGCGACCAGCAGGCGCACCAGAAAGAAGCTGAAGCCCCCCACCACCGCCATATGCAGGCCCGAGATCGACAGGATGTGCGCAAGCCCGGAGTCTCGCATGACATCGACCTCGGCCGGATCCAGCCAGGCCTCATGGCCGGTGGTCATGGCCGCAGCGACCCCGCCGGTCCGTTCCCCCAGCCGCGCCACGATCCGCTTGGCCAGGTCATAACGCAGGCCGTTGACCGCCATGGCCGCCCGCACCGTCCAGGGCGGGGACGAAAGATAGGCCGGACGGGTCTCCGACAGCGAAAAGGCCACGCCCCCCATGCTCTGGAAATAGGCATTGCGGCCGAAGTCATAGGCCCCGGGGCTGGCCGGGGCCGGGGGCGGGTTGAGCAGGGCAAACAGCCGGACCGCCTCACCCGGTTCGGGTGCAACACCCTTCACCGTGGCCCTTAGGCGGCTCGGTGTATCCTCCGGTGCCAGCCCCTCGATGCGGACCGGCGCGATCACCACCCGGGCACCGGCCTCGCCGGGGCTGTCGACATCAATGACCCAGGCTTCCACCACGGTCGGCCGGGCCATGGCCGGGGCGATTGGTGCCGCCACAGCCTCCGTCCGGAGCTTGGCCACCGCGATCCCGAGTGCGAAACAGGCCAGCAGCATCAGGCAAAGAGTCCAGACCCGAGCCACCGCCAATCTGCGCGCCGCGAGCCACATGGCGGCTGCCACCACTGCACCGGCGATCAGAGGCCAGACGGGTGGTTCAGACCTGAACGCGAAATAGACGGCGCAGCCGCCGCCGAACGCCACCGGAGCCCACAGTCGCCAGCGCAGCGTCTGGGCTGCGACCTGTGCGCCCAGGAAATGCCGGGCGCGCGCTCCGAGACTGGGATTTGCCGGTGTCGGCGCTATAACGCCCGCCATGACCTCCCCCTCCGACTCTGCACCCGCTGTCGTCACCCGCTTTGCCCCCTCGCCGACGGGGTCCCTGCATATCGGCGGTGCCCGCACAGCCCTATTCAACTATTTGTATGCCAAGGGACGCAACGGGAAGTTTCTTGTGCGGGTCGAGGACACCGACCGCGAGCGCTCCACCGACGCGGCGGTGAAAGCCATCTTCGACGGTCTGAGCTGGCTGGAACTGATCGCCGACGAGGAGCCGGTGTTCCAGCACAGCCGCGCCGACCGCCACCGTGCGGTGGTCAACGAACTGCTGGAGCGCGGCGGTGCCTATCGCGACTTCACCTCGGCGGAGGAAACCGGACGCCTGCGCGATCTGGCCAAGGCCGAGCGCCGCACCTTCGAATCGCCGTGGCGCGACCGCAAGCCGACCGTCGACGACATGGGCCAGCCCCATGTTGTCCGCTTCCGCCGTCCCCTGCCCGGCAAGGTCACGGTCGAGGACGAGGTCCAGGGCACAGTCAGCTGGTCCAATGACGACCTGGACGACCTGGTCCTGCTGCGCAGCGACGGAGCCCCGACCTATAATCTGGCCGTTGTGGTCGACGACCACGACATGGGTGTCACCCATGTGATCCGGGGCGACGATCATCTGAACAACGCCGCCCGCCAGAGCCTGATCTATGACGCCCTCGGCTGGACCCGGCCCGTCTTCGCCCATATCCCGCTGATCCACGGGCCCGATGGTGCCAAACTGTCAAAGCGGCACGGGGCCCAGGCGGTGCATGAATACGCCGAGATGGGCTATCTGCCCGAGGCCATGCGCAACTATCTGGCCCGACTGGGGTGGGCTCATGGCGACGAGGAACTGTTCAGCGACGCCCAGGCGCAGGCATGGTTCGACCTGACCGACGTGGGCAAGGCTCCGGCCCGGCTGGACTTCGACAAGCTGGCCCACGTCAACGCCCATTGGATCCGTCTGGCCGACGACACGCGGCTGGCCAGGATGACGCTGGAAGTACACCTGGCTCGCGGACACGCCCCTCGCCCGGACGACGAGAGCCGGCTGTTGCAGGCCATGCCCTACATCAAGGATCGCGCGAAGACCCTGCTGGAACTGGCCGACCAGACCGCCTTCGCCCTCAAGGTCCGGCCCCTGGCAGTCTTCAAAAAAGCCCTGCCGATGCTGACCGGAGAATCAGGCGAGCGAATCGGCCGTCTTCGCGACCGACTCAGACTGTTCGCCAGCTGGGATGTCTTCGCTCTCGAGGCCGAAC
>JBEIJS010000082.1:0-10561 GCA_040380105.1 Caulobacteraceae bacterium
GCGGGTCGGTGACGAGTGGATCATCTATCTGCCCCCGGCGCTCGGCTACGGAGAACAGGGCCGTCCGGGCATCCCGCCCAATTCGGTCATGGTGTTCCGGCTGAAGTTGCTGGACATCGCCCGCGCGCCCGGCGGCGAGCGCGGCGGGGCCGTGGCGGAAGGTTAGGACGCCGGCACGGTCTCCCTCAGCCGTCCCACCGCCCAAAGCGCAGCGTCCCGCACCACGGCGTCCGGATCGTCCAGCAGCCGCTCCGCCGCCGGCAACAGCCCCGCGTCGGCGCTGTTGCCGATGGCATAGAGGACATTGCGCACGAAGCGGTGGCGACCGATCCGCTTGACCGGACTCTTCGCGAAAAGAGTGCGGAAGGCCGCGTCGTCCAGGGCAGCGAGGTCGGCCAGCCGGGGCGAGACCAGGGCCTCGCGCGCCTGCACCCGCGATTCCCGCGAGGCAGCGGCGAATTTGTTCCATGGACAGACGGCCAGACAGTCGTCGCAGCCATAGATGCGGCTACCCGTCGCCACCCTGAACGCTTCCGGCCATGGCCCGGCGAACTCGATGGTCAGATAGGACAGGCAGCGGCGTGCATCGAGCTGGAAAGGGGCCGGAAAGGCCTGCGTCGGGCAGATGTCCAGACAGGCTGTGCAGGTGCCGCAATGCTCGCCCTCGGGCGGATCCGGCTCGAACGCGGCGGCTGTCAATATCACGCCGAGAAACAACCAGTTGCCGTGGGTGCGGCTCAGCAGATTGGTGTGTTTGCCCTGCCAGCCGAGGCCGGCGCGCTGGGCCAGCGGCTTTTCCATCAGCGGGGCGGTGTCGACGAAGACCTTGACGTCCTCGCCCGTGCGGGCGGCGATCTGGCCGGCCAGGGTCTTGAGGCGACCCTTGATGACCTCGTGATAGTCATCGCCCCGGGCGTAGACCGAGATATAGCCGGCCGAGCGGTCGGCCATTTCGGGCAGGGGGTCGTGTTCGGGGCCGTAGTTGAGGCCAAGCACCACGGCGGTCCGGGCCTCGTCCCACATGGCGGTGGGATGGGCGCGGCGCTCCAGCGTCGTCTCCATCCAGCCCATCTCGCCGTGCCGCCCCGCCTCGACGAAATGCGCCAGCCGTTCGCCCGCACTCCACGGCTCGGTCGCGGAGGCAAACCGGCAGACGTCGAAGCCCAGGGCTGCAGCGCTTTGACGGAGGGTGTCGCGGGGGTCGGCCAGCATGGCCCTCTCTCCCATACCGCCCGGTTCAGCGAAATCAGAAATCCAGATCGGCGTACCAGGCCGAGGCGGCAACGCCCGGAAAGCGGTCGGCCAGCAGGGGCCGGAAGCAGGGCCGCGACTTCAGCTTCATGTACCAGGTCTTCAGGCCCGGATAGGACACCCAGGAGATCTCGCCGAAATAGTCCAGCACCGAAAGATGGGCGGCCGCGACGAAATCGGCCTGGCTGATCCGACGGCCGGCAAGGGCGTCGCGTTGGGTCAACAGCGCCTCCAGCATCGCCAGATGGGACCGGAGCGCTTCGCGCCCGGCGCGCAGGGCGCGAGCCTCGGGCGGACCGAGGCGCAGGAGCGGCTTTTCCATCCGCTCGTGCAGCAGGACGGCGTTCACCTCATCTGTGAACCGCCGGTCGAACCAGGCCAGCAGACGCCGCACCTCGGCCCGTTCGGCGACGTCGGTGGGCAGGAGCAGGGGTTCGGCCGTCCGCTCCTCCAGCCAGCCGAGGATGGCGGCGGGTTCGCAAAGGGTCAGGGCGCGTCCCTTGTCGTCGCCGATCCGCAGCACCGGGGGCATGCCCGACGGGTTCAGCGCCGCCAGCGGGCAGTCGTCTTCCCAGGGGCGGACGGGGGTCTCGGAGAATTCGATCCTTGCCTCGCCCAGCGCCAGTCGGACGGCGCGCGAGCCCGGATCGAAGGCAAAATGGTAGAGGACGAAGCTCGACATGGGTCCGTCTTGCACGCGAGGGCGTTAAGTCCGCGTTAGCTGTCTTGCCCGTGCGGCCTGTCGGGCCTTGCCTCAGCTGAGGTCGGGCTGTGCCTTTTCCCCGAAAGCGCCGCCATGGGATTCGGCCCGGCCGCGCGGGTCCGGGTGGATCAGGACGTCCGCCCGCGGGAAGGCCGCCAGCAGCCGGTTCTCGGCCTCCACGACAATGGCGTGGGCCGCTTCCAGGGTCAGGGTCGGCTCGAGGTCGATGTGCATCTGGATCATCATCGACGCGCCGGCCATCCGGGTGCGCAGCTGGTGTACGCCCGAGATGCGGGGATCCGCCAGGACGGCGGTGGTGATGGTGATCCGGTCTGCATCGGGCACGGCCCGGTCAACCAGATGATCGGACGCGGTCTTCAGGACGGCCAGTGCCCCCCAGAACAGCCAGACCGCGACGATCAGCCCCGCTGCCGCATCCAGGCCGGGGGCGGCCAGGAAGGAGCCGGAGATCACGCCGATCAGGACCACACCATTGGCCGCCAGGTCGCCGGCGTAGTGGGCGCGGTCGGCGGCGACCGCCATGGAGCCGCTCTTGCGCATGGCGCGGCCCTGCATCCAGACCAGCCAGCCGGTCAGGGCGATCGAGATCAGGATGACCAGAACGCCCCAGTAGCCCGAGACGACAGGCCGGGGGTCGAGCATGCGCTGGACGGCTTCCCAGCCGATGAAAAGGGCGGAGGCAAAGACCAGACCGGCCTGAACCAGCGCGGCCAGGGCCTCGCCCTTGCCATGACCGTAGCGGTGATCCTCGTCGGAAGGCTTGGCGGCCCAGCGCACGGCGAAGAACACGCCCAGGGACGCCAGCAGGTCCAGCGCCGAGTCGGCCAGCGAGGCCAGGATCGACACCGAGCCGGAGGCCCCGAGGGCGAAGGCCTTGAGCGCGATCAGCAATACCGCGACACCCACCGACAGGCGGGTGACGGCGCGGGTCGCGGCATGACCCTCGGCGTGGATATCGATGGGTGAGGCGGCGGACGTCATGGCTGCCTTGTCGCGGAAAGCCCGTTCCCTGCCAAGGCCGGTCTGTTAAGCCTGTTAGGGGGATCGTCACGAAACGGCCCCATGGTGGCGTTCCGGTAGGGGACGGAGCCTTGGGCTCCCCGCGGAGGTTGCGACTTGGAGCGTGTCGACCCGGCCATGGAAGCCGTCCGCTGGATTGGACGTGGCGAGGCTCTGGCCCGACTCGGGGTCAAGACCCAGACCCTCTATGCCTATGTCAGCCGTGGCCGGATCGCCGCCCGACCGGACCCGACAGATCCACGGCGCAGCCTCTATGCCGTTCAGGATATCGCCCGTCTGAACGGCGAAGTCGTTGACGATGAGGTTCAGGCGGCACAGCGCCGCATCCCAAGGCTGGCCAGCCGGGGCGAGGCCGAGGTCTCATCATCCCTGACGGTGATCGACGAGGGGCGACTGTTCTATCGCGGGCTGGATGCCATCCAGCTGGCCGAGACGGCGACGCTGGAAGATGTGGCCCGGCGGCTTTGGGACGCCCGATCTGCCAATCCTTTCGCCGAAATCCGGCCGCGCGTCGGTGCCGTGCCCGGCGGGTCGATCCGGGCCCGTTTGTTTGCAGCCCTGGCGCGCCGCGCCGAGGAGGACGCCGATCCCAAGGCGCGTACCGTAGAGGAGCTGCGGCTGGAATGCGCCCGGGTGCTGGACGAGGCGGTGGATGCCACAGCCGGCTCGGGGCCCCGCCTGTTCCTGCACCAGCGGCTGGCCCGATCGTGGAAGACGCCGGACCGCGACGCTCACCTGATCCGCCGTGCGCTGGTCTTGTCAGCGGACCACGAGATGAATGCCTCTGTACTGGCCACCCGGGCGGCGATCAGCGGCGGGGCTGCCCTCGCTGCAGCAGCCTTTTCCGGACTGATGACCCTGAGCGGGTCCGAGGCGATGGCCGAGCTGATGCGGGCATCGGACTGGGTCGTGGCCGTGCGCCGCCAGGCCACGGACGCCGCGCGTCGGGCCCATGCTGCTGGTGGACTGGCCGGTTTCGGCAGCGCTGAATACCCCGCCGGTGATCCACGCGCCGTCGCGCTGATCAAGGCGGCGGACCTGCCGTCTGACCTGTCCCGCGCCGTGCAGGAGGGCGAAGCTGCCACCGGGCAGCCGGCCAATTTCGGCCTCGCGCTGGCGGTCATCGCCCGGCGTCTGGAACTGCCCCGTGACGCCGCCCGGGACCTGCTGCTGCTGGGCCGTCTGGCCGGCTTGCTGGGTCATGCGCTGGATCAGGCGACGAATGGCTCGCCTATCAGGGCGCGGCTGCGCTATGTGGGACCCGAACCGGGCGCGCATTGACGGCCCTTGGACTTGGGGGCGTGCGTGCAGGACTGGATCGCGGCAATCATTCTCGGGCTCGTCGAAGGGTTGACGGAGTTCATTCCCGTCTCGTCGACCGGCCATCTGCTGCTGGCCAAGGAAGCGCTGGGCCTGCCCAATACGCCCTGGGACACCTTCATCGTGATGATCCAGCTGGGCGCGATCCTGGCCGTGGTCGCCGTGTATTTCGCCCGGCTGTGGAAGGTGCTGCTGGGCCTGCCGGGCAAGGATCCCGCCGCGCGGCGGTTCGCCATTTCCGTCCTTCTGGCCTTCCTCCCCTCGGCGCTGCTGGGCCTGCTGTTTCACGACTTCATCAAGGGCGTGCTGTTCAACACCACCATCGTCTGCGTCACGCTGATCGTCGGCGGGATCGCCCTGATCGTGCTGGAACGCTGGTCCGATGCCGGCACCATGGGTCTGAGGCGCGTGGTCAGGGACGGGGTCGAGACCCTCGAACAGCGTGACCTGACCGAGGACTCCATGAAGCTGTCATGGAAGACGGCGCTGGGCATCGGCCTGTGGCAGTGTCTGTCGATCATTCCGGGCGTATCGCGCAGCGGCGCGACGATCGTCGGCGGCCTGCTGCTGGGTGTCGACAAGAAGGCCGCGGCAGAGTTTTCGTTCTTTCTGGCCATTCCCACCATGGTGGGCGCGTTCGCCCTGGACTTCTGGGAGAGCCGGGAGATGATCACGAACGACGTCGCCGGCCTGATCGCGATCGGCTTCGTGGTGTCCTTCATCAGCGGCCTGTTTGTCGTCCGCTTCCTGGTGGATTTTGTCGGCCGC
Organism: Caulobacteraceae bacterium; assembly: GCA_040380105.1. Taxonomy (GTDB): domain Bacteria; phylum Pseudomonadota; class Alphaproteobacteria; order Caulobacterales; family Caulobacteraceae; genus Brevundimonas. The sequence goes on from JBEIJS010000082.1 coordinate 5,084, forward strand.
TTCGGTTTCGCCCCGTTCTCGGCCTGGCGCATCCTGGTCGGCACCGTCGGCCTGCTGGCGATCTGGCTCTACTGAGTCAGCCCGGCGCTGACGTTCGGCGTGCGGTGGCCGGGAAGTTCATCACAAGGTGCACAACGGAGGGCACAGCGGACACGACGGGACCGGGGATGCTTCCCGATACCTGCCTTCTTCCGCGCGACCTGAAATTGCGGCGTTCGGCGCATTTTTTCGATCGGCGGTGAGTGCGGGTCTGCCAGCCTCCCGGAACCCGTTGTGTCCGTCGTGATCCCGTTGTGTTCGTTGTGGCGAACCAGCTGTCGGCAGCGCAGGCCTCAGGTCTCAGGTCTCAGGCCGCCGGAGCCTCTGCGAACTGGCCGCCGCGGCGGTAGCGCCAGAGGTAGGACGGAGCGATGGCCTCGATACCGGTCGGCTCGATCCCCAGCGCCGCCAGACCCTCGGCACCGTCGGCGACGACATTGTCGCTCTCCAGCAGGGTCACCTGGTCACGGGTCAGCACCGGGGCGATGCCGATCATGGTGGTCAGCTGGGCCATTGAGCCGATGGCCCGGGCTGCGAAGAAGGGCAGGGGAATCAGGACAAAGGCCCGATAGGTCTCGCGCCGGATCAGTTTCAGCACGTCCTCAAAGGTCATCACCGCCGGGCCGCCCAGTTCAAAGGTGCGGCCTGCCGCCTCGGGGGACACGGTCGCGCGGGCGATGGCCTCGGCCACATCGGCGACATAGACCGGCTGGAATTTCGTATGGCCGCCGCCGATCAGCGGCAGGGCCGGGGCCATGGAGGCCAGGGCGGCGAAACGGTTCAGGAAGTCGTCACCGGCACCGAAGACGATCGACGGCCGGATCACCACGGCGTCCGGCTTGATCTCGCGCACCGCCATCTCGGCCGCGGCCTTGGACAGGGCGTAGTCAGAGCGGCTTTCCGGGCTGGCACCGATGGCCGAGACCTGGACCAGACGGCCGACACCACCGGCAGCGCAGGCCTCGGCGATGTTGCGCGAGGCGTTGACATGCAGGCTCTGGAAGGTACGGCGTCCGGATTCATACAGGATGCCGACCAGATTGATCGCGGCGTCCGCACCCCGCAGGGCTGCTGCAACCTCTTCCGGCCGGGTCACGTCGCAGCGGACCGACTGCAACTGGCCGACCGTGCCGGAGGTCTGCAGCTTCCAGGCGAGGTCGGGACGGCGGCAGGCGATGCGCACCCGCCAGCCGCGTTTGGCCAGCGCCTGGACCACCTGGCTGCCGACGAAACCGGAGCCGCCGAAGACGGTGACAAGGCCGGGGGCGACTTCGTTCATGACGGGCTCCAATGGGCGACGGTGCGAGGACGCAAGAGCCTCGACGCGCCGGGGATTAGACGATGGCCGCAGCCCTCGCAACGCAAAGGCCGCAAATCCCTGTTGACCGGCCCCGGACCCTGCCTTAAGGGTCCGCGCCTTCCGGACGAAACGTGTGCAAACGCAAGACGTCTGGGCCCAGGTGGCGGAATTGGTAGACGCGCTGGCTTCAGGTGCCAGTGATAGAAATGTCGTGGAGGTTCGAGTCCTCTCCTGGGCACCAATATTCTGAACGGCGTCGCGCTTCGGTGTGGCGCCGTTTGTTTTTGGCGGTCCTTTCGGCCCTGCCGCATCGGACGGGTCCGAAGCGAGTTGAGGGTGCCCTATCGCCTCGCGCGCGGCGCTCGGCTAGTTGAGGGCGACGCATTCTTTCGCCGAACGGGTCTCTGAACAGCATGACCATCCATTTCCACGAAGGCGACCTGCCCGACGGCCTCGATCTCGGCCCCGAGGTCGCCATCGATTCCGAGACCATGGGGCTGCGCTTCCGCCGCGATCCGCTGTGCGTGGTCCAGCTGTCGGCCGGCGACGGCGACGCCCATGTCGTGCGCCTGAACCGCCCGGCCTATGACTGCCCGAACCTGAAGCGCCTGCTGACCGACCCGAAGGTGCTGAAGCTGTTCCATTTCGGCCGGTTCGACATCGGCATGTTCCAGCTGCACCTCGGGGTCGAGACCCGCCCGGTCTATTGCACCAAGATCGCCTCGAAACTGGCCCGCACCTATACTGACCGCCACGGCCTGAAGGATGTGGTGCGCGAACTGGTCGGGGTCGATCTGTCCAAGGCCCAGCAGTCCAGCGACTGGGGTGCCGCCGAGCTTTCGCCGGCCCAGCTGGAATACGCCGCCTCCGACGTCCTCTATCTGCACGCCGCCAGGGTCCGGCTGGACGAGATGCTGGCGCGCGAGGGTCGAACCGGGCTGGCCCGCCAGTGTTTCGACTTCCTGCCCACCCGCGCGGCGCTGGACCTGGCCGGCTGGGACGAGATGGACGTGTTCGCGCACAGCTGATGACCGATCCCGCCGACATCCATGCGCATCAGGACGAGGCTCGCGTCGCCGCGACAGCCCGGGCCTTCCGAGCGCGGTCGCGGCGGGTGCAGCTGCTGCGCCGGGTGCTGCCGGTGGCGATCATTCTGCTGGCCGGTGGCACCGTCAGCTGGATCGTCCTGCGCAGCGTCATGTCGGACGTCGAGCGCAAGGCCGGGACCAGCCGCGAGATCCGCCTTGATACGCTGAGGTTCCACGGTCAGGACGCGGCGGGCCGCAGTTTCGTCATCGGCGCCGAGGGGGCCGTGCGCGATCCGGACACGGGCCGCTATCGCCTGATCGGCCCGGCCCTGCGGCTGAACCTCGGCGGTCGCAAGGTGACCACCCTGACCGCCGACGGCGGGGTCTATGACGAGGCCGGCAAGCGTGTGGTGATCGGTCCCAATGTGCGGATTTCCGACGGCGGCTCGGGCTTTACGCTGGTGACGCCCGAGGCCGTGGTCGACACCGCGACCGGTATTGTGAGCGGGAACAAGGGCGTTCAGGGCTCCGGCCCGCTTGGAACCATCTCCGCTTCGTCCTATGTGATCCGGGACGAGGGCGGGCGCGTCGAGTTTCGGGGCTCCGGCGAGAACAAGATACGCGGCACGATCAACGCCGGAGGGCCGACCCCATGAGCATGACCCGAACCCTGACCATCGCGGCGGCGGCGCTGGTGCTTCTGGCCCTGCCGACCATCGGCGGCGCCCAAACGACGCCCCAGACCGCGCCTCAGACCACGCCCCGGCTGGGCCAGGGAGCCGTCTCCTATGGCGCAGATGCCGGTGAAGCGACGCCGAACAGCCTGTCGCTGCGCGGCCGGGCTGAAGTCATCCAGGGTCAGAATCGCCTCCGCGCCGACGCCATCAATGGTTCCGGTGTCGAGAGTGGGATCGAGCGGATCGAGGCCATCGGTAACGTCTATTTCGTCACGCCTGATCAGACCATTCGCGGCGACCGGGCCGTCTATACGCCGGGGGACAACCTCGTGGTCATAACGGGTGACGTCATCGTGACCCAGGGCCAGAATGTCATGACGGGTGGCCGGCTGACCTACAATACAGCCACCCAGGCGGTCACCATGGCCGGCGGGGCCGGATCGAACGGCGGCCGCATCCGTGGCGTCTTCTATCCTGAACGCAGCGGCAACTGAGCCCCGGCCCGGTCTGACCATTGGCGCGCAAGGAACTCTCAGCCCTCAATGTGATCGAGGCCCCGGCAACCCCGGCGGCTGAGCCCGCGCGCCTGACCGGCCTGCGGGTCGAGCACATCGCCCGCGCCTTCGGCCAGCGGCAGGTGGTGCGCGACGTCTCCCTGCATGTCGAGCGCGGTCAGGTCGCGGGCCTGCTGGGGCCGAACGGGGCCGGCAAGACCACCTGTTTCTACATGATCACCGGCCTGATCCCGCCCGACAGCGGCACCATCTGGCTGGACGGCGAGGACATCACGGCCCAGCCCATGTACCAGCGCGCCCGCATGGGTCTGGGCTATCTGGCGCAGGAGGCCTCGATCTTCCGCGGCATGACGGTCGAGCACAACGTCATGGCCGTGGTTGAACTGCACCACACCGGCCAGGCCGCCATCGCCGAGGAGACCAGCCGCCTGCTGGAGGAACTCCGCATCGATCACCTGCGCCACGCCCCGGCCTCCGGCCTGTCGGGCGGTGAGCGCCGCCGCTGCGAGATCGCCCGGGCCCTGGCGGGCAAGCCGTCCTTCATGCTGCTGGACGAACCCTTCGCGGGCATCGACCCCCTGGCCATCGCCGACATCCGCCAGGTCATCCGCTATCTGGCGGGACAGGGCATCGGCGTCCTGATCACCGACCACAATGTCCGCGAGACGCTCGAAATCATCGACCACGCCTCGATCATCTCGGGCGGGGCCGTGCTGTTCGAGGGCAAGGCCGAGGACGTGATCCGCGACCCGGAAGTCCGCCGGGTCTATCTGGGCGATATGTACGGGTGAGGTCTTGGGCAGGCGGGTTTCCCCTGCCTTGTCATCCCGGACAATCGCGATGCGATTTCCGGGAGGGACAACCTGGAAAGCCCGCCCCGTCCCGGCTCACCGCTTCGCGGTGTCCGGGATGACAAGTGTCACTCGCCCAAACTCAACCGGCTGATCAGCACCGCCGCCCGTTGGGACTGCCGCACCAGACTGTCCAGATCGACCCACTCCCCGTCTGCGTGGGCATTGCCGCCGGCCATGCCGAGTCCGCCCAGGGTGTCGACATCCCCGGCCACGAATCCGCTGTCGGCGGCCCCGCGGCGGGCGGGGTCGTATTCGGCCATTTCGGGCAGGCCGAGGTCGCGGTTGACGGCGTTCAGCCGGGCCAGCAGGGCGCGGTTGCCTTCGCTCGGGGCCATGGGCGGATATCCGCCCTCGCCGAAGACCAGTTCGGCGTCGGTGCGGGGCAGGTTTTCGGCGACGATGTCCTGCATCCGGGCCCGGACGCGTTCGTCCTGTTCGCGGGTCAGGGTGCGCAGATCGCCGCGGGCGATGGCGGTCGAGGCGACGATATTGGTCTTGCCCGAGGCGTTGACATTGAAGCCTTCGGCGTCGATGGCGGCGGGCGTGCCCCCGGCGACGACCCCGACGTTGTAGGTCAGGTTCGGCTCCGGCAGGTCGCGGCGGAAACCGTCGAGGATGCGGGCCAGCTCATAGATCGCCCCATAGCCGAGCGCATCGTTGAATACCCCGCTGGAGTGTCCGGTGCGGCCCGTCGTGGTCAGGGTCCAGTTGGACGAACTGCGCCGGGCAATGGTGCCGAAATCCGCCTCGTCCTCGACTGCCAGATTCTCGAATTCCAGGGCGAAGGCGGCCGTGCGGCCGGCCTCGATCAGGTCGCGGCGGGCGATCGCCAGCGGCGCGCCGATCCGCTCCTCGTCCCCGGTCAGGAAGACGGTGACATTGGCGTCCTTCAGCGTACCCGCCGCCTGCATGGCCCGCAGGGCGGCGATGATGACCACCACCCCGCCCTTGTCATCGCCGACACCCGGACCTGTCGCCCGCATCCCCGTGCGCTCGAACCGCTGGAAGGGGTTGTCGGCCTCGAAGACGGTGTCGAGGTGGCCGATCAGCAGGACGTTGCGGCCC
>JBEIJS010000083.1:0-10429 GCA_040380105.1 Caulobacteraceae bacterium
CGACCGGATCATCCACGCCACCGCCTTCCGCCGCCTGAAGGAGAAGACCCAGGTCTTTGTGGCGCATGAGGGCGACCACTATCGCACCCGCCTGACCCATTCGCTGGAGGTGGCGCAGATCGCACGGTCGCTGGCCCATGCGCTGCGGCTGGACACCGACCTGGCCGAGACGGTGGCCCTGGCCCATGACCTGGGCCATCCGCCGTTCGGCCACGCGGGTGAGGATGAGCTGCAGGCCCAGATGGCCCCCTGGGGCGGGTTCGATCACAACGTCCAGACCTTCCGCGTGGTGACCCGGCTGGAGCATCGCTATCCCCAGTTCGAGGGGCTGAACCTGAGCTGGGAAACCGTCGAGGGGGTGGTCAAGCACAACGGGCCGGTGTCGCACCGCCTGCATGAGCCGGCCTGGAAGGCGATCGCCGACTATGCGCCGGGCTGGGACCTGCGGCTGGGGACCTTCGCCTCTCTGGAAGCACAGGCGGCGGCGATCGCTGACGACATCGCCTACAACAATCACGACGTCGACGACGGGGTGCAGGCGGGGCTGTTCACGCTCAGGGATCTGGCCGATGTGCCCCTGATCGGGCCGGTGCTGCACGGGGTGCGCAGGGACTGGCCGGATATCGACGACCGGATGATCCGCATCGAGGCCGTGCGACGCATGATCGGGGCCATGGTCGAGGATGTGCTGGCCGAGACCGAGGCCCGGATCGAGGCGGCCGGTATCCGCTCGACCGAGGCGGTGCGCACGGCCGACCGGATGCTGGTGGCCTTTTCTCCGGCGATGCTGGCCGATCTGGGTGTGCTGCGGAAATTCCTGTTCGAGCGGATGTACCGCCACTATCGCGTCAACCGCACCCGCAGCCAGGCGCGGCGGCTGCTGGCCGAGATGTTCCAGCTGTTCATGGCCGACCCGGGGACCCTGCCGCCCGAATGGTCGGGCCGGGCCGATGTGGCGGACGAGGCGAAGCGGGCCCGGGCGGTGTGCGACTATATCGCCGGCATGACCGACCGGTATGCGATCGAGGAGCACAAGAAGCTGTTCAGCCTCGATCTGGCGCTGGATTTGTAGGCACCCCGGTCGTCATCCTCGGGCCTGACCCGAGGATCAGACGTTCCGGTGCGGGGTGGAGAGTGGCACGGTCTCGCGCCCGGGGCCGTCCCCGCCGCACAGCCTGGCTTTGCCTCTGGTCCTCGGATCAAGCCCGAGGATGACGGTGGAAGGATGGTTGAGACGGCCTGAAAAAGGACTCGGACCGGGCTAGAGTGACCGTTCCGCGCGCCGATTCGCCCGGACCATGAGGCACGGTCATGTCCAACGAAGATCCCTATCGTCCGAACCAGGGCCGCGACCGGGGCGCCTATACGCCGCCGACCGACGACGACCTGCCGTTCAACCGCGGCGGCTATGACGCGCGCAGGGCCGGGGGCGGAGGCGGGCCCAAGGCCCCGCCGATGACGCTGATCATCTCGGGCGCGGTGCTGCTGCTGCTGATCATCGCCGTCGTGGTCTACTATCGCGCCGGTCCGCGTTCCTCGAACGATGCGCCGCCGGCCGTGGGCACGCAGGTTGTCGTCATGAAGGCCGACGCGCCGCTGGAGGCCCAGCCGGTCGATCCGGAAGCCGGCATCGACGTCTATGACGCCGCCGAGGCCCCGACAGCCGCCCCGACCTTTGCGCCCCCGCCGGAAGCGGTCCAGCCCCGCCCCGCAGCGCCGGCGACGGTGCCGGCGGCTCCGCGCCCGGCGCCCGTGACCCCGCCACCGGCCAAGACCGAGCCCCGGGCCCCGGCCACCGTCGGCGGGACCTCCGGGGTCCAGATCGGTGCCTTCTCGACCCCCGGACTGGCCGACCGCGAGTTCGCCGCCATCGTCGGCCGCTATCCGCAGTTCACCACCGGCGCAGACAAGCGCGTGCAGGAGGTCACGGCCTCGAACGGTTCGACCGTCTATCGCACCACCGTCACCGGCCTGAGCCGCGAACAGGCGACGGGTCTGTGCAACGCCATCAAGGCCGCCGGCGGCGACTGTTTCGTGCGCTGACGCAACAGTGACCTCGGCGGCGATCTACGGCTGTAGTGGCCACCGGCTGACGGAGGCGGAACGCGCCTTCTTCGCCGGGGCGCGGCCGTGGGGCTTCATCCTGTTCCGCCGCAATATCGACAGCCCGGATCAGGTGCGCGCCCTGACCGCCGAACTGCGCGACTGCATCGGCGACGAACATGCGCCGATCCTGATCGATCAGGAGGGTGGACGGGTGCAGCGGATGGGGCCGCCGCACTGGACGAAATATCCGCCGGGCAATGCGTATCTGAAGGCGGCCAACGATCCGCAGGCGGCGCGCGAACTGGTCCGGCTGGGCGCGCGGCTGATGGCGCATGACCTGAAGGCGGTGGGGATCAATGTTGATTGCCTGCCGGTGCTGGATGTTCCGGTGCCCGGGGCCCACGACATCATCGGCGACCGGGCCTATGCCCACGATCCGGCGACCGTGGCGCAGCTGGGCCGGGCGGCGGCGGAAGGGATGCTGGCGGGCGGTGTCCTGCCGGTGATCAAACACATGCCGGGGCACGGCCGGGCCTTTGCCGACAGCCACCATGACCTGCCGGTGGTCCATGCGGATTTCGCGGCCCTGGACGCCTGGGATTTCGCGCCGTTCAAGGCCCTGTCGGACATGCCGATGGCCATGACGGCCCATGTGGTGTTCGACGCCATCGATCCGAAGCGGCCGGCGACGACGTCGAGGAAGGCCCTGAAGCTGATGCGGGCGCATCTGGGTTTCGGCGGTCTGATCATGACCGACGATCTTTCGATGAAGGCGCTGTCCGGAAGCCTGCGCGATCGGGCCGAGGCGTCGCTGAAGGCGGGCTGCGATGTGGTCCTGCACTGCAACGGCGACCTCGACGAGATGGAGCAGGTCGCCGGGGGGACCGGCAAGCTGAAGGGGCCGGCGGCGAAGAGGGCGGCGGCGGCCATGGCCCGGATCGTCAGCGAGCCGGAGCCGCTGGACGAGCTTGAAGCGCGCGACCGGTTCGACGCCATACTGGCCGGCAAGCTGGACGCCGCCCGGGGTCCGGACGTCGGGGAGGCGCAGGCGTGACTGAGGCCTTTCAGCCCAATCTCGATTTCACGGCCGCCGAACAGGTCGATGCGCGCGAGGCCTTTGTCGTCGATCTGGACGGCTATGAGGGGCCGCTGCATGTGCTGCTGGCGCTGGCGCGGACGCAGAAGGTCGATCTGCTGAAACTGTCGATCACCCGGCTGGCGGAACAGTATCTGGCCTTTGTGCATGAGGCGCGGCGGCGGAATTTCTCCCTGGCGGCCGACTATCTCGTGATGGCGTCCTGGCTCGCCTATCTGAAGTCGCGCCTGCTGCTGCCGCGCACCGAAAAGGGCAAGGGCGGCGAAATGCCCGCCGAGGAGATGGCCGCGGCCCTGGCCTTCCGGCTGCAGAAGCTGGAGGCCATGCGCAAGGCGGTGGAGGCGATCACGGCCCGGCCGCAGCTGAAGCGCGACGTCTTCGCCCGCGGCGACCCGCAGGCCACGGTGATCGTGCCGTCCGACCGGATCGAAGCCAGCCTGTATGAGCTGATGGCGGCCTATGTGACCCAGCGGCGGCGCGAGGAGCAGCGGCACTACAATCCCGGCCAGCGGGTCGAGGCCTTTGCCCTTGAGGCGGCGCGCGACTGGCTGCGCGAGGTCCTGCCCCGGCTGGAGCAGTGGACGTCGCTGGAGCAGGTGGCCCCGGCCCGGCGTGGCGAGGATGGCCCGACCCAGGCCAGCTTTACCGCCTCGACCCTGTCGGCCAGTCTGGAGCTGGTCAAGGAGGGGGCGATGGATGTGAAACAGGCCGAGGCCTTCGCAGATCTCTATCTGAAGCGGCGGGGGCGGGGTCAGGTGCTGGAGCTGGTTTCGTGATCCAGTTCGCACCCGATCACGGAGAGATCGAGCGCCGCGTCGAGGCGCTGCTGTTCGCGGCGGCCGGACCGCTGTCGGCGGCGGAGATCGCCCGGCGGCTGCCGGAGGGGGCGGATGTCGGCGGGGCCATTTCGGCCCTGCGCGAACGCTATCAGGGGCGGGGCGTCGAGCTGGAATGTGTCGCCGACCGCTGGCAGTTCCGGACTGCGGCCGATCTTTCCTTCCTGATGACCGAGGAGCGCGAGGAGCCACGCCGGCTGTCCAAGGCCGCGCTCGAGACCCTGGCCATCATCGCCTATCACCAGCCCTGCACCCGCGCCGAGGTCGAGAGCGTGCGCGGGGTGTCGTTGTCGAGGGGGACGCTGGATCTGCTGCTGGAGATGGGGTTTGTGCGGCTGCGCGGGCGGCGGCGGTCGCCCGGACGGCCGGTGACCTATGGCACGGCCGACAAATTCCTCGAGCATTTCGGCCTGTCCAACCTGTACGACCTGCCCGGCGTGCAGGAGATGAAGGCGGCGGGCCTGCTGGACCTGTCCATCCCTGTGGGCTTTGAACTGCCGGATCCGTCGCGTGCGCCGGACGGCGACGACGAGCCGCTGCTGCCCGGGGAAGAGGACGCGCCGGAGTTCGCGCAGGATTTCGTGGCGGAGGATTGAGGGTTGGACGGTGACGGGGGCCGGGATTCCAATGCTCCGTGCGGCCAGGTGGTTGGTGATTGGTGATTGGTGGTTGCGGCGTCTCTGACCGTGGGGCGTTGGGTGCCGGCGGCGACGGCATCAACCACCAATCACCAATCACCAATCACCTCCTGTTCCACCGAACGCGGGTGATGCATTCCGCCAAAACCCCTGCTAGTCCGCTGCGATGATCGCTCGCCTTCGCCCCGTTCCGTTCGACCTCGGTCCTGTCCATTTCGTCGGCATCGGCGGCATCGGCATGAGCGGCATTGCCGAGATCATGCTCAAGATCGGCTATTCGGTGCAGGGGTCTGACGCCAAGGCGTCGGCCAATACCGAGCGGCTGGAGAAGCTGGGCGCGCGGGTCTTCATCGGCCACGATGCCGGTCATATTGGCGACGGCGTCTCGGCGGTGGTCTATTCGACCGCGGTCAAGGCGACCAATCCGGAGATGGTGGTCGCCCGTGAGCGGCGCATTCCGCTGGTGCGCCGGGCCGAGATGCTGGCCGAGCTGATGCGGCTGCAGTTCTCGATCGCGGTCGGGGGCACGCACGGCAAGACCACGACGACCTCGATGGTGGCGGCCATTCTGGACGCCGGCGGGCTGGACCCGACGGTGGTCAACGGCGGCATCATCAATGCCTATGGCACCAATGCCAAGGTCGGCGACGGCGACTGGATCGTCGTCGAGGCCGACGAGAGCGACGGCAGCTTCCTGCGTCTGAAGTCGACGGTGGCCATCGTCACCAATATCGACCCGGAACACCTCGACCACTACGGCGACTTCGACGGGGTGCGGAAGGCGTTCGTGGACTTCGTCGAGAACATCCCCTTCTACGGCTTCGCCGCCGTCTGCCTTGATCATCCCGAGGTGCAGCGGCTGGTGGCGGCGATCGATAACCGGCGGCTGGTGACCTATGGGGTCAATCCCCAGGCCATGGTCCGGGCCGACAATGTCGAGATGAAGCCGGACGGCTGCCGCTTCGATGTGGTGGTGCAGGGCCAGGGGCTGGCGGCGCTGGACGAGCCGATCCGGATCACGGGCCTGCACCTGCCCATGGCGGGCTGGCACAATGTCGCCAATGCCCTGGCAGCCATCGCTGTGGCGCGCGAGCTGGATGTGTCGGATGAAGCGATCCGCGCGGGACTGGCCGGGTTCGGCGGCGTGCGGCGGCGCTTTACGACCACGGGTATCGTGGGCGGGGTGCGGATCGTCGACGACTATGGCCACCACCCGGTCGAGATCGCCGCCGTGCTCAAGGCCGCGCGTCAGGTCGCCGAGGGCCGCGTCATCGCCGTGGTCCAGCCGCACCGCTTCACCCGGCTGGAATCCCTGATGGAGGAGTTCTCGACCTGTTTCTCGGACGCCGACGCGGTGTTCGTGGCCGACGTCTATGCGGCGGGCGAAACGCCGATCGAGGGGATCGACAAGAACGCGCTGGTCGAGGGCATCCGCCGCTTCGGGCACCGGTCGGTGCAGGCCCTGGAGAGCGTCGAGGCCCTGCCGGGCGTGATCGCCGCCGAGGCCAAGGACGGCGATCTGGTGGTGCTGCTGGGGGCCGGGGACATTACGCAGTGGGCCTATGCCCTGCCGGGGCAGCTGGAGGGGCTGGGTTGAGCAACCTGCCAGAGGTCCGCGGCAAACTTCTCCGCGACGAACCACTCGGGCCGTTCACCTGGTTCCGGGTCGGCGGGAACGCCGATGCCCTGTTCATCCCGGCGGACGCCGATGATCTGGCTGACTTTCTGAAGGCGCTGGACCCGGCCGTGCCGGTGACGGTGCTGGGCGTCGGCTCCAACGTCATTGTCCGCGACGGTGGCGTCGAGGGCGTGGTCATCCGGCTGGCCGGGCGGCCGTTCGCCGGCATCACGACCGAGGGCGAGTCGATCACCGCCGGCGCCGGCGCGCTGGACTCCATGGTGGCCAAGGCTTCGGCCAGGGCGGGACTGGCGGGTCTGGAGTTCTATGCGGGCATTCCGGGGACCATCGGCGGGGCCCTGACCATGAACGCCGGCTGCTATAGTGCGGAGACGAAGGACATTCTGGTCTCGGCCTGGGGGCTGACGCGGGCGGGCGAGCGGGTCGACTATGCGCTGGCCGACTTCGGCTACACCTATCGCCACTCCGAGGCGCCGGCTGACATCATCTGGATCGAGGCCACCTATCGCGGGACGCCCGACGATCCCGAGGCGGTCGCCGCCCGCATCGCCGAGATCACCAGCCGCCGGGAACTGACCCAGCCGATCCGCGACAAGACCGGGGGCTCGACGTTCAAGAACCCGCCGGGCCATTCCTCGTGGAAACTGGTCGATGAGGCGGGCTGGCGCGGGAAACTGTTCACCGCCCCGGATGGCAAGGGGGGCGGCGGGGCCATGTTCAGCGAGTTGCACAGCAACTTCATGATCAACCCCGGCGAGGCGACGGCGGCGGATATCGAGGGGCTGGGCGACGCCGTGCGGGCGGATGTGCTGGCGAAGACCGGTGTCCAGCTCGACTGGGAGATCAAGCGGATCGGGCGGGCGGGCTGACGGCTCCCCTTCCCGTCGAGGGGAGGGCTTTTTGTGGGTGCGCCGCCGGTTTCGGCGGGACGAAGGTCGATTGGTTGACGGGCTGTTAAGGACAGTTGGGTCATCCAGCGTCTGTCCCGGAGCCCCGCATGACCCGCCCCTTTTCCGACCTGCACGTCGCTGTCCTGATGGGCGGACTGTCGTCCGAACGGGAGGTGTCGCTGTCGTCCGGCAAGGGCTGCGCCGATGCGCTGGAGGGGCAGGTCGCCCGGGTCAGCCGCGTCGACGCCGGGCGCGACCTGGCCCAGGTGCTGGCGGACCTGAAACCCGATGTCGTCTTCAACGCCCTGCACGGGGCCTGGGGCGAGGACGGCTGCGTCCAGGGCGTGCTGGAGACGCTGGGCATTCCCTATACCCATTCGGGGGTGCTGGCCTCGGCCCTGGCCATGGACAAGGAGAAGTCCAAGGCGGTGCTGAAGGCCGCAGGTGTGGTCGTGCCCGGCGGGGGTCTGTTTGACCGGCATGCCGTGGCGCGGGGGCATGTCATTCCGCCGCCCTATGTGATCAAGCCCAATGCCGAAGGCTCTTCGGTCGGGGTCTATCTGGTGCGCGAGGGCGAGCCGCCGTGCGCGGCACCGGGCGAGGCCGGCTGGGTCTGGGGCGAACAGGTGATGGTCGAGCCCTTCATCGCGGGCAAGGAACTGGCGGTGACGGTTCTTGGGGAAAAGTCCGGACCCCGCGCCCTGACGATCACCGACATCACCCCGGCCAAGGGCTTCTATGACTATGAGGCCAAATACGCGCCGGGTGGCTCGGTTCACGTGCTGCCGGCGGTTCTGCCGCCGCATGTGTTCGAGCGGGCGCTGCGCGAGTCCGAGCTGGCCCACACCGCCATGGGCTGCCGCGGCGTGTCGCGATCCGACTTTCGTTATGACGATGTTAAGGACGAACTGGTCCTTCTGGAGGTCAATACCCAGCCCGGCATGACCCCGACCTCGCTCAGTCCCGAGCAGGCCGCCCATGTGGGGATGGACTACAAGACCCTGGTACGGTGGATGGTGGAGGACGCCTCATGCCCGCGGTAGTTCGCGGCGGTCGGCGACAGAGTTCGAACCAGCCTGCAAAACGCGGCGCGGCTCCCAAATCCCAGGGACGCGGCCGCGCGCCGCGCAACGCTCCGGCCACGCCGGGCAAGCTCGCGGCCCTTGGCCGGCTTGACCTGTCCCCCCGCGCAGTCGTGATTTCGATCGCCGCCGGCGTGCTGCTGCTCGCCGGCGTGCTGGCGACGGGCGCACGGGCCGAGCGCATCGGCACCTCGATCACCCACGGCATGGACGGGCTGACCGCCGGTCTCGGCCTGAAGCTGGAAAAGGTCTTTATCGAGGGCGAGAGTCCCGAGGCCACGCGCGCCATCCAGCAGGCGGTGCAGCTTTCGGCCGACCAGCCGATGACCTCCATTGATCTCGAGGCCGTGCGCCAGCGGGTCGAGGCGATCGGCTGGGTCGAGTCCGCGCGGGTCGTGCGCCTGTTGCCCGACACCCTGATCGTCCATGTCATCGAGCACGACCGTCTGGCCGTATGGCAGACGGGCGGGGTGAACCATGTCATCGACAGCCATGGAACCGTGATCGCCGGGGCCGATGCCGGCCGCTATCCGAACCTGCCGCTGGTCGTCGGCAAGGGTGCCGAACAGGCCGCCTCCGAGGTCCTGCCCCTGATCGCCCAGCGCCCGCGGCTGGCCAGTCGGGTCGAGGCCCTCGTGCGGGTCGACGAGCGGCGCTGGGACCTGCGGCTCAAGGACGGCAGTCTGATCCAGCTGCCCGCCGCCGACCAGGAGGCGGCGCTGATCCAGCTGGACGCCCTGGACCAGCGTGAAAGACTTCTGGAGCTGGGCTTTGCCCGCATTGACCTGAGAACGCCCGAGGAGGTCGCCGTCCGGCCCTCCGCCGGCGAAGCGTAGAGCGAGGCGACCGATGGCCGGACGTGCTGTGGACAAATCTGTGGATAGCGCCGGCCAGAAGGCGGGCCGTACCCCCGTGGTGGCCGCCCTCGACCTGGGCCAGTCCAAGGTCGCCTGTTTCATCATGAAGGCCGACGGCGTGCGCCATGCCGATCGCACCATCCGCGTCGCCGGGGCCGGGCATGTCCAGTCCCGTGGCGTGCGCGGTGGCGGCATTGTGAATATGGACGAGGCGGCCCAGGCCATCGGCCATGCCGTCGAGCGCGCCGAGCGCGCCGCCGGCTCGCCGGTCTCGGGCGTGGTCGTCACGACCGCCATCGGCCAGATGGCCAGCCACAGGGTGCAGGCTCGCGTCTCGCTGGGGGCCACGCCGGTCGGTGACGCCGACCTGGCGCGGGCCATCGGCATGGCCCTGGCCCAGATCCGCCTGCCCAACCGCCGCCCGATCCACGTCCTGCCCATCGCCTGGTCGGTCGACGGCGCGCGCGGTGTGCATGATCCCCGCGCGATGAAGGGCCATTCGCTGGGGCTGGACCTGCTGGTCGTATCCATGGCCGAGAGCGCCTTCAACGGCCTGAGCCATTGCCTCGAGCTGGCCCACCTCGATCTGCAGGGCGTGGCGGCGGCACCGGTGGTGTCTTCGTTGGCGGCGCTGGAAGATGACGAGATGGATCTGGGCTGCGTCTGTATTGACAGGGCGGCGGCTCGACCTCCGCGGCGGTCTGGGGCGGGCGGTCGCTGCTGCATATCGAGAGCCTGAACGTCGGGGGCGATCACGTCACGGCGGATATCGCGCGCGGCCTGTCGACCTCGCGGGCCGGGGCCGAGCGGCTCAAGACCCTGCACGGCTCGGCCATGGCCAATGCCCATGAGGACCGAGAGATGCTGGAGGCCCCGCCCCGCGGTGAGGACGCCTCGGCCGGTCCGATCTTCGTCC
Organism: Caulobacteraceae bacterium; assembly: GCA_040380105.1. Taxonomy (GTDB): domain Bacteria; phylum Pseudomonadota; class Alphaproteobacteria; order Caulobacterales; family Caulobacteraceae; genus Brevundimonas. Next base: position 10,001 of record JBEIJS010000083.1, read on the forward strand.
AGAGGGCCATGCTCAAGACCGTCATCGCCCCGCGCGTCGAGGAGACGCTGGAAATGCTGCGGGACCGGCTGCGCAACGCCGGTGTCGGGCTTGAGCCCGGCACGGGTCTGGTGCTGACCGGCGGGGCCAGCCAGCTGAACGGTGTTCGCGAACTGGCCATCCGGGTGTTCGACCGGCCGGTGCGATTGGGCAAGCCCCAGCGCGCGCCCCACCTGGCCGACGCCGCCTCGGGACCGGCCTTCTGTTCGGCGGCCGGGGTGCTGCTGCGCGCCGCCTATGGTCCGCGCGAGGCCGTGTCGGCGCGCAAGTTGATGTCACGCCAGATCTCGGCGGCGGATGCGCCCCGGGTGCACCGGGGCGGGATTGTGGCCCGGGCGGCGGGCTGGCTGCGCGAAAACCTCTGACTGACGGGCTTTTTGCGCGAGTGAC
>JBEIJS010000084.1:0-10429 GCA_040380105.1 Caulobacteraceae bacterium
AAGGAAGGTGTCGAGATGATCATGCCCGGCGACAATGCCGAGCTGAACGTCGAGCTGATCACCCCGATCGCCATGGACCAGGGCCTGCGCTTCGCCATCCGCGAAGGCGGCCGCACGGTTGGAGCCGGCGTGGTGTCGAAGATCACCGAGTAAGCAAACCGGTGCGCTGACGCTCGCTTCCTGGGCGCGGCCTCAAGCCGCGAGCCTCAGCGAGGCGAGCATAGGCCAAAAAACAGAGCGGCCCCGGGGAAACCCGGGGCCGTTTTGCTGTGCGGGTCGCCCGCGGATCGCTTGCCGCGGGATAAGCAGGGTTAAGCCATCCCGCTCCGGTGTACCGGCTTGCGGGGCGCTGACGGGCGGTCGCTAGGTTCGCGATCTGGACGTCAGGGACCCCGTCACCATGCGACGCGCACTTCGAATCGGCCTGTTCATCGGCACCTTTCTGGGTGTGTCCGCCTGCGCGGTCCTGCCCGATACGGGGTCGCGGGGAGCCTATGGCGGCGTGGAGGCCGGCCGGACGCACTGATCGCCAAGGAAACCGTGGCGGTGGGGACCAAATGCCCCTATCATGCAGCCTGCGGACGCCGAATGTTGCGCCGCGCCGGTTCCGACCCCCCTAGATGTTAGCCTTCGCCATCGCCGTTGTTCTGGCCCTCGTGGTGCTCAACGGCCTGTTCGCCATGACCGAGCTGGCGGTCGTCTCGTCCCGGAAGTCCAAACTGCAGGCGCGGGCCGAGCGCGGCGACAAGGGGGCGCGGGCCGCGCTCAAACTGGCCGAGGAGCCGACCCATTTCCTGTCTGCCGTGCAGGTCGGCATCACCCTGATCGGGATCGCCGCCGGTGCCTATGGTCAGGCGGCTATTGCCGGTGAGCTGAACCTGATCCTGGAAGGGGCCTTCCCCGCCCTGGCCGCCTATACCGGGATCTTCTCGACCGTGCTGGTCATCGTCTTCATCACCTATGTGTCGGTGATTGTCGGCGAACTGGTACCCAAGCGGCTGGCGCTGATCTTCCCGGAGACGATTGCCTCCCGGATGGCGGCTCCGATCTCGACCGTGGCGATCGTGCTGAAGCCCTTTGTCCTGATCCTGACCGCCTCGACCTCGACCATCCTGAAACTCATGAATGTCCGGGATCGCGACGGCTCCGACGTGACCCAGGAAGAGGTCGAAACGATGATTGCCGAGGGCACGGCGTCGGGTCTGATCGAGCCCGAAGAGCAGACCATGATCGAGGAGATCCTGCGTCTGGGCGACCGCCCGATTCGCGTCGCCATGACGCCCCGGCATGAGGTGTTCTGGATCGCCCTGGACGATTCCGACGAAATCCTGCGCAAGGAGATCCGCACCTGCCCCTATTCGCGCATCGTGGTGGCCCGCGAGAACGACGTCGATAACCCCCTGGGTGTGATCCACAAGAAGGACCTGCTGGACAGTCTGCTGGACAATGGCGAGTTCAATGTCGAGAAGCACATCCAGACCCCGGCCTTCATCCCGCAGTCGACCTCGGTGCTGAAGGCCCTGGAGATCATGAAGGCCTCCAAGGTCCATATGGCCTTCCTGGTTGATGAGTTCGGGGCCTTTGAAGGCGTGGTGACCGCGACCGACCTGCTCGAGATGATCGCCGGCGACTTCGACGAGGGTCACGACGATGCAGAGGTCAATGTCCGCCTGCGTGAGGACGGCAGCTGGCTGGTCGACGGCCAGACCGATATCGACGAGCTGGCGGATGCCCTTGGAGAGGATTTTGGCGAGGCGGACGGGTTCCATACCGTCGCCGGTCTGGTGCTGCATCAGCTGTCGCGGGTACCCGGCGAAGGCGAGATTCTGCAGCTGGGCCGGTTCGAGGTCGAGATCATCGACATGGACGACCGCCGTATCGACAAGCTGCTGTTCCGCCAGGTGATCGGGGCCGCAGGGCCCGCCGCGATCGACGTCCCGCGCGACTGACCTATTCGGCCAGGCGGACGGCGTTGATCGAGCGCGCGATTCGTTGGAAGGCGGCGATCAGGGCGGTGGTATCGGCAGCGTTGTGGGCATAGGCCGCGCTGGTGGCACAGCTGCGCAGCATGTTCACTGCCGTGACCGAGCCGACGCCGAGCCCGACGGTGTAGATCTCCATGTTCTGGCTCTTGGCATAGGTGCACAGGCTAACGAGGTCGGTATTCGTCGCGGCCAGCTCGGCGGCGCGCGTTGCGGCGTTCGGCGCGGTATGGGTGCCGTCCGCCGGCTGGTAGCGCAGGGTATTCTCGCCGTCGGTCATCAGGACGATGATCTTGCGCACATTGCGACCATAGGCCCGGCCCTCGGTGAAGGGCGCGCCGGGCGACAGGGCGTTGATGCCCCAGACCATTCCGGACGGGATATGGGTTTCGGGCCGGTAGCCACCGATGTTCACGACCAGGCCGTTGATCCGTGACAGGACCGTGGCCTTGGTCGCTGACAGCGGCAGGATTGGATTCAGACAGGTCTGGGAGGTCTGCATCAGCACATTGTAGCGGGTGCCGGGCTGGGTATCGTTCAGTCTCAGGTTGCCGACATTCCTCGACCGGACGCAGCCGAACCAGCGGTAGTGGGTCGTTGACGGCGAACCGCCGCCGCTGCAGCTCTCCTGTGTCCGGGCCGGCACGACCGGTGTGGTGGTGCAGCGCTGGGGCGTGGTCCAGCAGCCATAGTTCTCGGGGACCCCGTCCACATGGCGGGTGCAGGTTCCGCGCACGCCGCCGGTGCAGGTCGTGGTCGTGACCGGAACCTGGTTACAGCGTCGGGGGGAGGGGGTCGAGGTGGTCGAATAGTCGGCGGGGACGTTCAGCCAGGACTCCGAGCGGTTGCTGGTCCCGACATTGACATAGTCGGCATAGGGGACAATCCCGATACGGACCTGCCCCTCCTCGCTGACCATGATCTCATTCACCAGGTCTCTTGCAGCGGTCCTGAGGCCGGCGATCCGGGTCGTTCTGCCGTCAGAGGCAGACATCGACCAGGTATTGTCCAGTACCAAGGCCACCTCGATCAGGTCATCCGAGCCGCGCGTCGCCGTGGCTTCAACGTTGACGGGCAGGTACTCCCAGCCGAGCAGGCCGGCAAAGAAGGTGGGAGTGACCCCCTCCAGCACGCCCTCGATCCGCCTCTCGTCCAGAAAGCGGACTTCGAGGGTATAGTCTGTGCTCAGTGCGTCGTGGCGCAGATTGGCGGCCAGGTAGCCCGAGACGACCGTCGTGAGCGCGTCTTCATCCTCCAGATCGGTCGCAGCAGCAGCGAGGACCGCGGCGTCGAGGGCGCTCTGTGCGGATGTCACAGCCGTGTTCTGCCGCCACAGGTCGACCCCGAAGCCAGCCATCATCGCAAGGGGCAGCGCCATGAGAGCAAACATGAGGGCCACGTTGCCACGCGCGCAGGACAGAAGCCTTGCCGCCGTTCGGAAAGATCGATGGGCCGTGATCATCGCCATGTTCTTGTTTGCCGGAGACAAGCGCTCGAGGGGACTGTCACAGAAACCGATTTACAAAGCGTCGCGGAGCGGGGTGAACAAAACCTCCATGCGCCATCTTGCTGAAAGCGATGCTTGAAATACCGGTCGCACTGGGGCATAGCCGCCAATCTGGCGAAGCGCGAAGCGCCGAGGGCAAGCCCACGGCGCTTTTCAGCTTTGTCCGGAACCTAGGAGTGTAGCTCAGCTGGTAGAGCATCGGTCTCCAAAACCGAGGGTCGTGGGTTCGAGTCCCTCCACTCCTGCCACTTTTCCCTGACGGGGCGGGTCCCCATCTGCACCGTCAGCACGTTGAAACGAGACCAGAAGACCATGGCCAAGGCCAAGAGCCCCTCGGGGCGCCGCACCCAGCCCGTCCAGCCGGCGATCGCCGGGAACGCCGTGGCGGCCGAACCGGCCGCGCCGAAGAAGCGCACCTCCATCCCGCAGTTCATCAGCCAGGTCCGCGCCGAGGGGCGCAAGATCGTCTGGCCGAGCCGCAAGGAAACCTGGATCACCTCGGTGATGGTTCTGATCATGGTCGTGATCGCCGCGATCTTCTTCTTCGTGGTCGACGCCGGTCTGTCTTTGGCCTCGCGCTTCATCCTCGCGATCGGCCAGTAGGAAACACGCCCCATGACCGATGCAGCCCCCGCCAAGCCTGCCGCCAATCCCCGGCACAAATGGTACATCGTCCACGCCTATTCGAATTTCGAGAAGAAGGTCGCCCAGCACCTGACCGATCAGGCGCGCCAGCAGGGCCTCGAGGACTGTTTCTCTGAAATCCTGGTGCCGACCGAGGACGTGGTCGAGATCCGTCGCGGCCGGAAGGTCAACTCCGAGCGCAAATTCTTCCCCGGCTATGTGCTGGTGAAGATGGAGATGACCGACGACGCCTATCACCTGGTCAAGAACACGCCGAAGGTCACGGGCTTCCTGGGTGCCGCGGGCGGCACCAAGCCGCTGCCGGTCTCGGAACGCGAGGTCCAGAACATCATCGGTCAGGTGGAGGAGGGCGTCGAACGTCCGAAGCCCACCATCCGCTTCGACATCGGCGAGACCGTCAAGGTCATCGACGGACCCTTCGCCAGCTTCGAGGGCCAGGTCGAGAGCGTCGACGAGGACAACGCCCGCCTGCGGGTTGCGGTGTCCATCTTCGGCCGTCCGACCCCGGTCGATCTGGAATACAATCAGGTCGAGAAGAACGCGGGCTGATCTTCTCCCTCCCCCGACGTGGGGAGGGACGATCGCGCCAGCGATCCGGGTGGGGAACGCCAGTTCCGCCCGGACGGAGCCCGGCTTCATACTTCCCCACCCGGGCTCGGCTCCGCCTCGCCGTCCCTCTCCATGAAGGGGAGGGAGAACGCGTTGCTTCAGTCCTTCGCTTCTGCTACACGCGCCTCGCTCTGAGGGGCGGTGCGGGTTCGCCCGCATAAATCCGTGGGAGGCAGCCATGCCAGACCACGGCTCACCGGCCCTGATTGAGTTCAGGGCCATCACAGGAGAGACCAATGGCCAAGAAGATTCTGGGCTATATCAAACTGCAGGTGCCGGCCGGCAACGCCACGCCGTCACCCCCGATCGGGCCCGCCCTCGGTCAGCGCGGCGTCAACATCATGGGCTTCGTCAAGGAGTTCAACGCCCGCACCGAGAAGGAAGTCAAAGGCACGCCCCTGCCGACCGTGATCACGGTCTACCAGGACAAGAGCTTCACCTTCGTCACCAAGACCCCGCCCGCGACCCACTACATCAAACAGGCCGCAGGGATCACCTCAGGCTCGAAGATGACGGGCCGCGAAGTGGCCGGCAAGATCACGCGCGGCCAGCTGCGTGAGATCGCCGAAAAGAAGATGAAGGATCTGAACGCGAACGACCTGGACGCCGCGACCAAGATCATCGAAGGCTCGGCTCGCGCCATGGGCCTCAACGTCGTGGAGGGCTAAGCACATGGCCAAGCAAACCAAGCGCACCAAGGCCCGCACCGGCGACACCGTCGCCCTGATGGCCTTCAACGACGCCATCGCCGCGGTCAAATCCAACGCCACCGCCAAATTCGACGAGTCGATCGAGATCGCCGTCAACCTGGGCGTCGATCCGCGTCACGCTGACCAGCAGGTCCGCGGCGTGGTGAACCTGCCGTCGGGCACGGGCCGTGACGTTCGCGTCGCCGTCTTCGCCAAGGACGCCAAGGCGGCTGAAGCCCTGGCTGCCGGCGCCGACATCGTGGGTGCCGAGGATCTGTACGAGAAGATCAACGGCGGCTTCATGGACTTCGACCGCGTCATCGCGTCCCCGGACATGATGGCCCTGGTCGGCCGTCTGGGTAAGGTGCTGGGCCCGCGCGGCCTGATGCCCAACCCCAAGGTCGGCACCGTGACTCCGAACGTCGCCCAGGCCGTCAAGGACGCCAAGGGCGGTGCGGTCGAGTTCCGCGTCGAGAAGGCCGGTATCGCCCATGGCGGCATCGGCAAGGCCTCCTTCACCCAGGAAGCCCTCGAAGCCAACGTGAAGGCCTATGTGGACGCCCTGCAGAAGGCCCGTCCGGCCGGCGCCAAGGGCACCTATGTCAAGCGCATCACCCTGTCCTCGACCATGGGACCGGGTTTCAAGATCGACCCGGCGTCGCTGAACGCCTGATCGGCCTGACAGGTTGAAGACTGCGGCGGCGGAGAGCGATCTCCGCCGCCGTTTTCGTTTGCAAGACTTGCTCCGATAACGGACGGTTCCTGCGATGATGAGTCCGTCGATCCGCACCCCGCCGGCCGAGCGCCGCCAGGTCGCCGCCCTGCCGTGGCGGCGGTCTCCGGACGGGATCGAAATCCTGTTGGTCACCTCGCGCGAGACCCGCCGCTGGGTCACGCCCAAGGGCGGACGGATCGCCGGCAGGACCGACGCCTGGTCCGCCGCCCTGGAGGCGCTGGAGGAGGCGGGGGTCGAGGGGGTGATCACCGAGGCGCCGATCGGCTCTTTTCGCTATCTCAAGGTGCTGAAGCGTCGGGCGCCGCGCTGGTGTGTGGTCGCGCTGTACGCGCTGGAGGTGCGGGTCGAGCATCCCGTCTGGCACGAGCAGGCCGAGCGCGAACGGGCCTGGATGACGGTCGAACAGGCGGCCGCCTGCGTCAGTGAGCCGGATCTGGCCGGGATCATTCGCGCCTGGCATCCGTGATCAGGGGTTGTCCCCGACGCGCAGCTGCGTGATCATGAACCAACGGGGGATTGAACATGCGTCTGATGATTGTCTGTCTGGCCGCAGTGCTGGCTGCCACGACCTTGCCGGCCGCGCCGGTCGCCGCCCGGTCGAGCGAGCAGGCCACGGCCCCGTCGTCCGCCCGGAGGAGCGAGCTTGCGCGACAGTATCTGAACCTGATCATGACCGACCAGTTCGAGGGTGTGGTTCGCCAGATGCTGGGCACCGAGTTCGAGAACGACAGCGAGATGCAGGCGCTGCCGGAAGAGGACCGGCTCATGATCCTGAACCTGACCGCCGAACTGACGGCGGACCTGGTGCCGCAGATGATCACGGAGATGGTCCCGGTCTATGCCACGACCTTCACCGAGGAAGAATTGACGGCCCTGGTCGGCTTCTATGACACCCCCCAGGGACGTTCGATTGCCAACAAGTCAATCCAGGTCATGCCGGAGGCTGACCGCGCCGTGATGAGCGTCGTGCCGCAACTGCTCGAGAAAATGGCCAGCCGGATGTGCCAGCACTACGGCTGCTCCCCCGAGGAGCAGCGACAGATGCTGGAGGGCATGCGTGAAGGCGCAGGTCTGCTGCCGACGGGCACCGTCAGCAGCAAATAGGCGCTCACGGGGCGCGGCCGGATGTCTGCGGGCGGTTGCGCCGGGAGACGGGCATCCCCAAAAAGGCTGTCATGAACGCACCCTTCAAGACCCCCACCGATCCGCTCGACGCCCCCGTCTGGGACCTGACGGATCTCTATGGTTCGCGCGAGGACGCACGGATCGAGGCCGATCTCGAACGCACGCGCGGCATGGTCGATGAGCTGAACGGCCTGCAGGGCCGGCTGGTCGCGGCGCGGGCCGAGCCGGCGGTGCTGGGCGAACGGCTGGACCGGGCCGTCACCCTGTATGAGCAGGCCTCCGACATTCTCGGCGGGCTGGGGGCCTATGCCTTTCTGGCCGCCTCGACCGACCGCAATGACGCCGCCGCCCAGGGCTTTGAGGCGACGGTGCGGGAGAAGCTGACGGCCATCGCCACGCCCACCGTCTGGGTGACGCTGGAGGTCAACCAGCTGGAGGAGGCCGAGATCGAGGCGGCGCTGGTCGCCCATCCGACGGCGGCACGCTGGCGGCCCTGGCTGCGGCGCGTCCGGGCGATGAAGCCGCATGAGCTGTCCAGCGAGCTGGAGACCTTCCTGGCCGAGCGGGGCCCGATCAGCGCCCAGTGGCCGCGCCTGTTCGACGAGACGCTGGCGGCGATGCGGGTCAAGGCCGGCAAGGACGAGCTGACCCTGTCCGAGGCGTTGAACCAGCTGTCGGATCCCAAGGCGGCGCGGCGCAAGGCGGCAGCCGAGGGGCTGAACGAGGCGCTGGCGGCGCGCACCCAGACCATGGCGCTGGTGTTGAATACGGTCGCGGCGGACAAGGCGCTGGAAGACAAGTGGCGGGGCTTCAAACGCCCGGCGGATGCGCGGCACCTGTCCAATGAGGTCGACGGCGAATCGGTGGACGCCATGGCCGAGGCCGTGGCTGCGGCCTATCCGCGCCTGTCACACCGCTATTACGCGCTCAAGGCCCGGGCCATGGGCAAGGCCAGGCTGGACCAGTGGGACCGCAATGCCCCGATCGAGACCAGTGCCCCGCGCGGCTATGACTGGGCGGCCGGGAAGCAGCTGGTGCTGGAGAGTTTCGCCGACCTGGGCCCCGAGTTCGCGGACCGGGCCGGCGGCTTCTTCGACAGGCCCTGGATCGACGGCAAGGCGCGGCCGGGCAAACAGTCGGGCGCCTATGCCCATCCGGTGACGTCGGACCGGCACCCCTATGTGTTCCTGAACTGGATGGGGGAGCGGCGCGATGTCCTGACCCTGGCGCATGAGCTGGGGCATGGGGTCCATCAGACGCTGGCGGCGGGGCAGGGGAGCCTGCTGGCCGATACGCCCCTGACCCTGGCTGAGACGGCCTCGATCTTCGCCGAGGGTCTGACCTTCGACCGGTTGCTGGCCACGGCCCCGAAGGCCGAGCAGCGCGGCCTGCTGGCCGGACGGATCGAGGACGGGCTGAACACCGTGGTGCGCCAGATTGCCTTCCATCGGTTCGAGACCCGCTTCCATGACGAGCGGGCGAAGGGTGAACTGGCGGTCGAACGGATCGGCGAGCTGTTTCTCGAGGAGATGACGGCCTCGCTGGGCCCGGCGATCACGCTGAACCCCGGCTATGAGCACTGGTGGAGCTATGTCAGCCATTTCGTCCACTCGCCCTTCTACGTCTATGCCTATGCCTTCGGTGACCTGCTGGTGGCGGCCCTGATGGAGACACGGGCGAAGGATCCGGCCGGGTTCACGCCCCTGTACCGTGAGCTGCTCGCGGGCGGCGGGTCGAAGGGATATGTCGAGGCGCTGGCACCGTTCGGGCTGAACCCGCGGGACCCTGCCTTCTGGACCATCGGTACGAAGCGGCTGGAAGGTCTGATCGACCAGTTCGAGGCGGTGGTCTGAAGACCGGCGTTGACGGGCCGTCCGCCACGCGCGAGCGTTCCACCATGCGCATCCTGATCCTTGCGGCGGCTCTCACCGCCTTTCCGCTGTCCGCCCACGCCCAGACCCCTGCGCCGGCACCATCGCCGGCCGTTCGCGCCATGGCCGCGGGCTACAAGGCCCTGACGGTCTGCAGCGCCCTGAAGACGGCGGAGGCGGCGGGAGGGACGCGGACGCTGGCGAGCGTCGAGGCCAATGAGCTGGTCGGGGTCTATCCGGAACTGGATGCGCTGGTGCGCGAGCTGTCGGTCGACGTCGGTCAGGAACAGGTGTCCGCGGCCTGGGATGAGGCCATGCCGCCCCGGGTGGCGCAGTTCTGGCCCGGCCGGGGCTGTGTCGTCATGCCGGTCGGCTGGTCGGGCGAGAGCCCCGGGATGGTCCCGCCCGGGGTGCGGGTGAACGCACCCTTCGCCACCGCCGCTCCGGACAGCAATGCCGCCCTGTTCAATGAAGCCGTCGAGGGCGCGTTCGCGGGCCGCTATGGCGAGGGCTCAAACACCACCGCCGTCCTGGTGCTGCAGGCCGACCGGATCGTCGCGGAAGACTATGCCGAGGGCTTCGGGATCGACACGCCGCAGCGCACCTGGTCGGTGGGCAAGTCGCTGGCCGGGACGATCATCGGCGCGGCGGTGCAGCGCGGCGAGGCGGATGTGAACGCCCCCGCGGCCATTGCCGACTGGAGCCGTCCCGGTGATCCGCGCGCGGCCATCACCCTGGACCAGCTGATGCGGATGGCCTCGGGCCTGACCAGCGATACGGCGGGGAACCGGACGGATGCCCTGTATTTCGGGGGTGTGGGGATCGATGAGCAGGCCCCGACCTGGCCGCTGATCGCGCCGCCGGGGACGCGCTACCGCTATGCCAACAACGATACCCTGCTGGCGGTGATGGCGATCGCGCCGACGTTCGAGGGGCATCCGCCAGCGGACCTGTTCCGGCGGCTGGGCATGTATGACACCTGGGCGGAGACCGACTGGCGGGGCAACTATATGCTGTCCAGCCAGGTCTGGACCACGGCGCGGGACCTGGCCCGGTTCGGCCGGCTGTATCTGAACGATGGTGTGGTCGACGGCGAGCGCATCCTGCCCGAGGGGTGGCGGGACTATGTCTCGCGGCCGTCGGGGCCGCAGCCGACGGGCGAGCAGGGCTATGGGGCGACCTTCTGGCTGTTCAACAAGTCGGATGGCATTCCGGCCGACGCGATCTCGGCCAACGGCAATCGCGGCCAGTATGTGATCATCGTG
>JBEIJS010000085.1:0-10257 GCA_040380105.1 Caulobacteraceae bacterium
AACGGTGCGTCGCGATCGACGCACAGGATCAGTCGCTTCTCGACCTCGTCATTGGCGAAGACGAACGGATAGCGGCGGACATAGGCGGGGATGTAGGCCTCGGCGCGGAACTCGCCGGCGTCGCTGACGAACAGGTTCTCGCCGCCGCGCAGGGCCATGACGGCGACCGGCATACGGGCGTCGCCGACGAAGATCACCGGATAGGACAGGGCGGCCGGGGCGAACTCGGTCACGGTCAGCGGGACCAGATTGGTCTGGGCCACGAAGCCGTAAGGCTTGTCGACGGGATCGACGCCCAGGGTGCCGTGGGCCTCGACCGACAGGGGCTCGGGCTTGCCGTAGAACAGGACATTGCCGGACAGACCGGCGGTGGAGGTGGTGTCGGTCATGGACTCGAAACGGCTCTGGTGAGTGAAAGGAGGAGCGTGTCTAGCGCAGACCGGTCAGGGCGGCAAACCGGCTCGCCCGGCAGGATTCAGAACCGGTAGGTCGCCCCGACCCTCAGGCTGCGTCCCGGCTGCGGCGCGATGTCCTTCTGGAAGCTGGCATGTTCGCGCGCCTCTGCGTCCGTCAGGTTGGCTGCCTCGGCGAAGAGAATGACGTTGCGGTCCGCGAACGGCCGTACCGAGCCCTTCAGATTGACGAGGGTATAGCTGTCTGTCGGCAGTTCAAACGCGGCCGTGCGGTCCTGTTCGGAGACATGGCGGACTTCCAGCCCGACGTCGAACAGGCGCGAGGTCCAGTCGAGGCCTGCGGTCACAGACCAGGGCGGAATCCGCGCGGCCGGCCCGAGGTCGGTTGATGTGCGCACCCAGTCAGCCGCGCCCGAAAGGCTCAGGCTCCGGTCGCCGGCTTCCCAAAGGGCATAGCTGGCCTCGGCTTCGAAGCCGCGGAACGTCGCCCCGGTCTGGACATAGGCGAAGATGGGCAGGTCGGAATCGACATCATCCAGCCCTGTGGGCCTCAGATCGATGAAGCCGTCATAGTCGGCATGATAGGCGTGCAGGTCGAACTCGAACGGACCGGAAGCGAAATGGACGGTTGCCTCGATCGAGGTGGCGACCTCGCTGTCCAGATCGATATTGCCGACCTCGAAGGCCCCGGTGGCGACGTGCGCACCTTCGGCGAACAGTTCGACCTCGCTCGGTGCCCGCTCGTTGCGCGCCAGACTCAGACCGAGGAACAGCGCTGCCGACGGCCGCAGGAACACCCCTGCCGAGGCCGAGACGTTGGAGAAGTCGCGCTCACCCGCCACACTGTCCAGCGACCGGTTGTCCAGTCGCAGACCGCCCTCGAAGCCGAGGCTGCCACGGTCGTACCGCTGCACCGTATACAGGCCCTGTTCAGTGATGTCGGTCAGCGGCACATAGGCCTCGTCGCCGACCGCATCGAAGGTCCGGTCGAGAAGCTGCAGGCCGACCGCGCCCTGCCAGCCGTTCCGCTCGCGCTGGATCAGCTCGAGCCGGCCTTCATAACCGTCCGAGAAGAAGCGGGTGCCGATTGCATCGCCCTCGAATTCGGTGTGCGAATAGTCGGCCCAGCCGGCCGAAGCGCGCGCCTTGCTGAAGGGACCTGTGTCGAAGGTCAACTCGCCACGAAGGTCGTAGCGGGTCTGTTCCAGACCGATGGAAACGCTTTCCTCTTCGGCGTCCGGATCCAGCGGATCGGGCTCATGGGCATGTCCCGGCACCCCGTAGGTGGTCTCGACGTGCTTGATGGAGGCACCGAGATATCCGCGCGACCCGATCCAGCTGACGCCCGCGCCGTACTGGTCCAGTTCGACGAAGGTGTTCTCGACCGTGCGTTCGTCGCCGGCGGTCTCGCCCTCTTCATCCAGCAAACGCTGCGATTCCGGATAGACGGGGACGTCAAAGTCGGAGGCGGAACGGGTGAACGCGTCCGCGGTGAAGACCAGCGGACCGGCATTGGCCTTTATCCGCCCACCGAAACTGGTCCCGCTGTCGACGGTCGCGGCCTGGGCGCTGATGTGGCCGTCCAGCCCGTCCTCTGCCGGTTCGGTCGGGATGCGGTCGTCGATGATGTTGACTACCCCGCCGATGGCCGAGCCGCCGAAGGTCAGGGTCGAGGGACCACGCACGATCTCGATCCGGCGCGCCTCGGCCGGGTCCACCGCTACCTGGTGGTCGGGTGAGACGGAACTGGCGTCGATCAGGCCAAGGCCGTTGGTCAGCACCTGCACCCGCGGCCCGGACAGGCCGCGGATGACCGGACGGCTGGCCCCCGGCGCGAAACTGGTGCTGCGGACGCCGGGCAGGCCGTTGACGAGATCACCCAGGGTCGAGGCCGGCGCGACGGCCAGGTCCTCTTCGTCCAGCACCTCGACGGCCAGCAGGCTGGCCCGGTCGGTCACGCCGAACGGCATGCCGGTGACGATGACCTCGTCCAGTTCGGCTGCGCGCGGCGCGGTCTGGGCCGCGGCTGCGCCGGCGAGCGCGGCCCAGCTGGCGGCGGTAAAAAGGGCGGCGCGGGACACGACGGCGAGACTCATGGGGAACATCCGGACGAACACGAAGATACGGTGTTATGAGATAACATCACGACTCGTCAAGCGGCGGTTGCGAGACCGCGTCTGAAGGCCTAGCTCAGGGGTATGAGCGAAGCCTGCGGTCACCACCATGCCGACGCCCCCCCGGGGGCCGCTGATGTCGCCCGCGCCATGCAGGACGCCGACCGTCGTCTGACGGCCGAGGGCGAGCGGATGACGCCGTCGCGCCTGCGGGTGCTGGAGCTTCTGCTGGCCGCCGGTGAGCCGGTGAAGGCCTATGACCTGATCGCCCGCTTCGGCGAGGACGGTCAGCCGGCCAAGCCGCCCACGGTCTATCGCGCGCTGGAGTTCCTCGAACGCAAGGGCCTCGCCCACCGCATCGCCTCGATCAGTGCCTATGTCGCCTGCACCTCGGGTGCGATCGACCACGCCGCCGCCTTCCTGATCTGCGACTGCTGTGGCGCGACCGCGGAGGTGTCGGCGCCTGTGGCCGGTGATCTGGCCCGAGCCGCCGAGGTCGCCGGCTACGCCATCGCCCGCACCACCATCGAAGCCCACGGTCGCTGCCCGGCCTGCCAGTAGTCTGAGCCCCGGCCCCGGCCCTCTGGCAATCCCCGGACGCGAAGACTATCTCCGCCCCATGGATGCGATCCGGCTCTCCCCGCCCCGCCGTCTGAGCCTGCCGGTGTCGAACCGTTGGGGCGAGGGCAGGATGAGCCTGCTCGACTTCGGCGATCCGAAGCGGCCGGTCGACCTGGTCTTCGTCCACGCCAATGGCTTTAACGCCCTGACCTACCGCACCCTGCTGGCCCCCCTGTCGGGGTCCCTGAGGATCTGGGCCCCGGACCTGCGAGGCCACGGCGGCGCCTCGCTTCCGGCCGAACCGCGTGGCCGGCGCAACTGGCACGATCATCGCGATGATCTCGTCGCCCTCCTGGATACGATCGACGGGCCGCCCGTGGTTCTCGCAGGCCATTCCATGGGCGGCACGGCGGCCCTGCTGGCCGCGGCCGAACGCCCGGACCGGGTCGGCAGTCTCGTCCTGTTTGACCCGGTTGTCTGGCGTCGCTGGGTCGTCGCCGCCTTCCATCTGCCACTGCTGGACCGGCTCGGCTCACGCATTCCGCTGGTCCGGAACGCCCTGCGCCGCCGCAAGGTCTTCGACAGCCGGCAGCAGGCCATGGCCGCCTGGCTGGGCCGCGGGGCCTTCCGTGGCTGGCCCGAGATGATTTTGGCCGACTATATCGCCGATGGCCTGGTCGAGACGCCCGAGGGATTCACCCTGGCCTGCGATCCCGAATGGGAGGCCTCCAATTTCGCGGCCCAGAGCCACGATCCCTGGCGCGCCCTGCAACGCCTCGACTGTCCGGTGAGCGTGTTGAAGGCCGAGATCGGCTCGCCCTGTCGAATGTCCGAAGACCGGCGTCGACTGCCGCATCTCACCGTCGGGACGGTGCCCGGCGGCACCCATTTCTTCCCCATGCTCCAGGCCGACATCGCCCGCGACGCCCTGTTCGAGGCGGCGGTCTAGACTCGCTGGCGCCCGCGCCGGCCAGGGGCTAAACCGCTGCCCATCCGACCCGACTGTTTCGTTCTCCAGGACCCTTTCCGATCATGCGCGACATCAATCATTTCATCGACGGCGCCAGCTTCACCGGTGCCTCGGGACGGTTCTCGGACGTGTTCAACCCCAACACCGGTGAGGTCCAGGCCCGGGTTCAGCTGGCCTCGGTCGCCGAGATGGATCGTGCCGTCCAGGCCGCCCAGGCCGCCTTTGAGGGCTGGTCCGCGACCAATCCCCAGCGCCGCGCGCGGGTGATGTTCGAGTTCAAACGGCTGGTCGAGGCCAATATGAACGAGCTGGCCGAACTGCTGTCGGCTGAGCACGGCAAGGTGATCGCCGACTCGAAAGGCGACATCCAGCGCGGGCTCGAGGTGATCGAGTTCGCCTGCGGCATCCCGCATGCGCTGAAGGGCGAATACACCTGGGGTGCCGGTCCCGGCATCGATGTCTATTCGATGCGCCAGCCGCTGGGCGTGGTCTCGGGCATCACCCCGTTCAACTTCCCGGCCATGATCCCGATGTGGATGTTCGGCGTCGCCATCGCCGTCGGCAACACCTTCATCCTCAAGCCGTCCGAGCGTGACCCGTCGGTGCCGGTCCGTCTGGCCGAGCTGATGATGGAGGCCGGGGCTCCCGCCGGTGTCCTCAACGTCGTCCACGGCGACAAGACGGCGGTCGACGCCATCCTGACCCATCCGCAGATTCATGCCGTCAGCTTTGTCGGCTCGTCCGACATCGCCAACTACGTCTATCAGACCGGCGCGACCCACGGGAAACGCGTCCAGGCCATGGGCGGGGCCAAGAACCACGGCATCGTCCTGCCCGACGCCGACATGGACCAGGTCATCAAGGACCTGTCCGGCGCGGCCTACGGTTCGGCCGGGGAACGCTGCATGGCCCTGCCGGTCGTGGTGCCGGTCGGCAAGAAGACCGCCGACGAGCTGCGCGAGCGGATGGTCGCCGAGATCCCGACCATGCGGGTCGGCATCTCGACCGACGCCGGCGCCCACTACGGTCCCGTCGTCACCGCCCAGCACAAGGCCCGCGTCGAGGGCTGGATCGAGACCGGGGTGCGCGAAGGCGCCGAACTGGTCGTCGACGGCCGCGGCTTCAGCCTGCAGGGGCACGAGAAGGGCTATTTCATCGGCCCGTCGCTGTTCGACCACGTCACGCCCGACATGGAATCCTACAAGGAAGAGATCTTCGGCCCCGTGCTGCAGATCGTCCGCGCCGCCAGCTTCGAGGAGGCCCTGTCGCTGCCCTCGAAGCACCAGTACGGCAACGGCGTGGCCATCTTCACCCAGAACGGCCGCGCGGCCCGCGACTTCGCTGCCCGCGTCAATGTCGGCATGGTCGGGATCAACGTCCCCATCCCCGTGCCGGTCGCCTATCACACCTTCGGCGGCTGGAAACGCTCGGCCTTCGGCGACACCAACCAGCACGGCATGGAGGGCGTGAAGTTCTGGACCAAGGTCAAGACGGTCACGGCGCGCTGGCCCGACAGCGATCTGGAGCATGCGGATTCCAGCTTCGTCATCCCGACCATGGGGTGACCGCTCGCCTCACAGGCGTGCGCGACAACCCGATTCGGTGCTAGGCGTTACCCTCTGCGAACCGAGAAGCTGGAGCGCCTCCCCCCATGCGTCGCTTTTTCATCTGGTCGGCCCTGGCAGCCGTCATCGGCCTCGCGCTCGCGGGCGGTGCCTACTGGGCCTACTGGAACTACTACGCCCGGTTCCAGCCCGTCACGGTGACCCGCAACCAGGCCGAAATCCAGCGCCTGCTGGATGAGGCGTCGTGGGTCTCGGCGGGCGGCGGTGGAGAGCCGCTCTACATCATCGGCTACCGCGACTCGGTGGCCATGGCCCGCTACGAGCGCGAGGAGATTCCCAAGCTGCGCGCCGCCGGCGTCGAGGCCCGCACCATCCTGTTCGCCCGTCCCGACCGCGAGGGGCTGGCGCAGTCGACCGCCGCCGAGCGCGCCACCATTGCCGAGCTTTGGCTGACCCGCGACTGGACCCTGTACCAACGCTGGACCGCGACCCCGTTGCGCGACTGGACCGCCGCGGGCATTCCGGCCGCTGACGGCAATCTGGCACGCGGTGCTGTGGTCGAGGCCGGGCGGGATTTTGTCGCCCGTCTGTCCGCCGACCTGCAGGAAGCGCGCCTGTCGACGCGCTATCCGCTGATCATCTGGCGTGACCGCGAGGGCTTCATGAAGGCCTGCGCCTGTTCCGACAGCCGCTCATGGGTCTTCATCCGCGACGATCTGGACGCGCCTGACCGGATCGATCCGCCGGATGCGGGACCGGCCGACCCTTCGGGAGCGCAGGCCGTCCCGGGCTCCGGCGTTTCCGATAGCCTGCCCTATCCAGACCTCGCCCCGTTCCCCCCGGCGGACGGCACCACGCCGGGTGCCCCGGCCGCGCCGGCCCCGGCTTCAGGCCCCGCCCCGCGCAAGGCGCCCGAGGCGAAACAGGCGGAAGACACGACCTTTTTCTAGACCGTTCGTCGGCTCAGTTGGCGCGGGTCGAAAGGTTCATCACGGCGAACACAACGAGGTCACAGCGGGCACGACGGGACCGGGCGTTTGTCGCGTTTGTCGATCCTTCCCGGCATCGAAAAGAGACAGGGGCGGCTTTGCCGCCGATCCTCCCTTCGACGAAACATCGAGCCTGAAGGAAGCGATCGGCGTTGGTGCCACGGTCTCGATCCCGTCGTGTCCGCTGTGACCTCGTTGTGTTCGCTGTGATGAACCCCTCTCGCCGTATGCCCATGCGTCAACTGAAGCGCCGATTGCTCTAGGCGGACGGGGAGATCAGAGCGCGCGTTTGCAGGCGGCGATCAGCCGTTCGACATCGTCCGCGTCCTGATACAGGCCGAAGCCGAAGCGGATCACGTCGTCCCGCACATCGGTGACCACGCCCGCGTCCAGCAGCCGCGACTGCCAGGCCGAAGCCTCCTCATGCCGAAAGGCCAGGAAGCGCGCGCGCCGGTCCTCGCCCGTCAACGGGTTGATCAGTTCGGCTGTCGCCAGACGCCCGGCTTCCCCGTTCCCGACCGCGGACTGGAACCGGGCCATCAGGGCGTGGGCGTGGGTGCTGACGTCGGCTGTGCCCAGGCCGGCCTCGTCCAGCATCCGCCGCACGGCGTTGAACCGGTAAAGGGGCGAGACGTCGAAGGTCGCGCCCCAGAAGCGGCCGCCGTCGCTGCGATACTGCACTCCGCCCGGTGGCCCTGACAGATCCCCGAACTCGGCGAACCAGCCGGTCACCACCGGCCGCGGGCAATAGCCGTCCGGCGCATGCAGGAAACAGACGCCCTCACCCGACATGGCGTATTTGTAGCCGCCCGAGACATAGAAGATCCGGTCCGCGACGTCCGAGAGATCCGTCGGTGTGGCCATGAAGCCGTGGTAGCCGTCGATGACCACCCACGGCCCCGCCGGATCGGCCAGGGCCGCCAGATCGGCGATCCGTCCGAAGGTCTGGCCGGTGCGGAAGAAGACCTGGCTGACGAGAATCAGATCGAAGCCGCCCCCGCTGGCCGCCGCGATGAACCGGTCGTCAAAGGTCTCGAACGGATGCAGGGGCACACGGGTGATGACCGCCTCGCCGGCCTCTTCCCAGCGTTCGCCCTGACGCCGGAACGAATGGAATTCCCCGTCGGTCGACAGGATGCGGACCGGCTTGCGCTCGATCCCCGAGACGATGCGCAACAGCAGGTCGTGGGTATTGGGGGCGAACACCACCGTATCGGGGGACGGCAGGCCCAGCTCGCGCGCCACATGCGCCTGGGCCTCGGGAATGATTTCGCCGAAGATCAGGTCCCATTTCCGGTCTGCGAACTGGTTCGCCTCGACCCAGGCCCGCAGCTGGCCGTCGAAACTGGCGTCCGGCCACAGATGATGGCTGTGGGCCGCGAAATGCAGCCGCCCGGGGTCCAGCGACAGGGCGCGGGAGAACAGGTCCTTGTGAGCGGCCATCAGTCTCTCCCGTCGGTAGCGAACACCGCCGGTCGATAGCGGCCCCACATCCCGCGCTCAAGCAGCGGCATCACGCCCGGCCGCGATCATCGGCCCTTCGGGACCTCTCGACCCGACGCGGCCTGACGCGCGCTCAAGCAGCGAGCCGCCGCGCGGCGAGCGATAGCGCCCTAAATCAGACTACCGTGACAATGCTTGAACTTGCGGCCCGAGCCGCAGGGGCAGCCTGAGTTGCGCGGTGTCCGCTCCCAGCCGACCGGCAGGGCATCGACCGGCAGGCGCGCGCGATCATCGCCCGTGACCTGGCCTTCCGGATTCTGCGCGAACGGATTGGCCATCTCGTTCTCGCCGGTGCCGGGGTTCAGGTGGATCTCCTTGAACTCGGGCATATCCATCGCCGGCGGAGCCTCGAAGCGGAACTCGACCGTCATCAGCCAGCGGGTGACATTGTGGCGCAGCTCATAGAGCAGCGTCTCGAACAGGTTGAAGGCCTCGGTCTTGTACTCGTTCAGCGGATCGCGCTGGCCATAGCCACGCAGGCCGATGACACCGCGCAGATGGTCCAGATGGACCAGATGCTCGCGCCACTGCATGTCGATCATCTGCAGCAGGAACTGCTTTTCGAGACCGCGGGTCTGTTCCGCCCCGATCTGCTCCAGACGCTCGCTCGCGCGGGTGTCGGCGGCGGCGATGACCCGCTCCTCGATCTCCTCGTTGGAGACGCCTTCCTCGGCGGCCCAGTCATGCAGGGGCAGTTCGAGGCCGAGGGTCGACTTCACCTTTTCGTCCAGGCCGTCGATGTCCCACTGCTCGGCATAGGCCTTGGGCGGCATATGCTTCTCGATCAGGTCGGAGATGACGTCGTTGCGGAATTCGCCGACCAGTTCGGACAGGTCGGTCGAGTCCATGAACTCCTGGCGTTGCTCGAACACGGCCTTGCGCTGGTCGTTCACGACGTCGTCGTATTTCAGCAGGTTCTTGCGGATGTCATAGTTGCGGGTCTCGACCCGCTTCTGGGCGGTCTCGACGGCGCGGTTCAGCCAGGGGTGGCTGATCGCCTCGCCCTCGGCCACGCCGAAGCTGCGCATGATGGAGTCCAGACGGTCGCCGGCGAAGATGCGCAGCAGGTCGTCCTCGCAGGACAGGAAGAATTTCGAGGTCCCGGGGTCGCCCTGACGGCCGGTGCGGCCGCGCAGCTGGTTGTCGATCCGGCGGCTCTCGTGGCGCTCGGTGCCCAGGACAAACAGGCCGCCGGCGGCCAGCGACTTCTGCTTCTGAACGGCGATGTCGGCCTTCAGCCGGGCCTCTTCCGCGGCCTCCATCTCCGGCGTGACCTCCTGCGCGAGGTTGCGCAGGTCCTGACGCCATTTCTGCAGACGCATTTCCAGGTTGCCGCCCAGCTGGATGTCGGTGCCGCGGCCGGCCATGTTGGTGGCGATGGTCACCACGCCCGGCAGGCCTGCGTCGGCGACGATATAGGCTTCCTGCTCGTGCTGGCGGGCGTTCAGAACGCTGTGCGGAATACCCTTGCCGGACTTGATTTCGATGTCGAAATCCTCGTCCTTCAGGGCCTGATAGGCCTTCTTCGCCTCCTTGCGGACCTTCTCGTCCTCGCTGGTGACCGCTTCCAGCAGATGGGTGTGCCGGGGCTTCAGCGTCTTGAGGGTGACCTCATACGGGTAGGTCTTCAGCAGTTCGGACAGGGTTTCCGATTTTTCGATCGACACGGTGCCGACGAGGATCGGCTGACCCTTGACGTGGCATTCGGCGATCAGGGCCGCGATGGCCTGGTTCTTCTCGGCTGTGGTGCGGAAGATCTCGTCGTCGTGATCGATGCGCTTGACCGGACGGTTGGTCGGCACCTCGAGGACATCCATCTTGTAGATGTCGAGGAATTCCTGGGCCTCGGTCGCCGCCGTGCCGGTCATGCCGGACAGCTTTTCATACAGGCGGAAATAGTTCTGGATCGTGACCGAGGCCAGGGTCTGGTTCTCGGGCATGATCTTCACGCCCTCCTTGGCCTCGATGGCCTGGTGCAGGCCCTCGGACAGGCGGCGGCCCTGCATCATCCGGCCGGTGAACTCATCGATCAGCATGACCTCACCGGCCTTGATGATGTAGTCCTTGTCCTTTTGATACAGGGTGTTGGCGCGCAGGGCCTGGTTGATATGGTGCACCAGGGTGATGTTGGCGGCGTCGTAC
>JBEIJS010000086.1:0-10113 GCA_040380105.1 Caulobacteraceae bacterium
GAAGAAGGCCGGATCGACCTGCTCCAGCCCGACCGAGGCGGCGAAGGTATCCGCGCCCTCGCCGATCAGCATCACATGCGGCGACCGCTCCATCACCGCGCGGGCGGCGGCGATCGGGTGGCGGGTGGTGGTCAGGCCGGCCACGGCCCCGGCGGTCTGGTCCGAACCGTTCATCACGGCGGCGTCCAGCTCATTTCGCCCGGCGGCGGTGAAGACCGCCCCGCGCCCGGCGTTGAACAGGGAATCGTCCTCCATCAGCTCGATCGCCGCCTGCACCGCGTCCAGCGAAGACCCGCCGGCGGCCAGCACGGCCGATCCCGCCTCCAGCGCCCGGTGCAGGGCCGCGCGATAGGCGGCGTCCTGTTCCGGCGTCAGACTGGCGCGCTCGATCACCCCGGCCCCGCCGTGGATGGCGAACGACCAGCGCGGGGCCTCCTGCGCGGCGGCGGGCGCGGCGAACAGGGCGAGGGCGGAGGTCGCAGCGGCCAGCCTGATCGGTTTCATTGCCGGTATCCCCGTTTCGCGCGATGATTAAAGCCTGCCAGACGTGACCGACATTCTGGTCCCGGAGCCAGAGGGTTTGGCTGCCCCGCTCGCCCGCATCGAAACCGATCTGTCCAACATCAAGGAAGACACCCGTCACATCAAGGTGCGGCTGACCTCGCTCGATGCCAGCATGAGCCGCTTTAACCGGCACATGACTCATTGCGGCGATCCGGCGCGGCCGCGACCGCTTCACCCTTGTCATCCCCGACGGAGCGAAGCGGAGATCGGGGACGGCATCCGGTTTCCAGTATCGGCCTCCCGGAAATCGCATCGCGATTGTCCGGGAGACGGGCGGCTTCCGCGCCGGGTCCTGACCCGTCTCCCGGCTCGCTGCTCGCGCAGCGTCCGGGAGGATGACGTTGTGCGCTCAAACGTCCCGGCTCTCCGCTTCGCTTCGGCCGGGATGACAAGGGGCCGGGATCCGGCCCCTCAACTCAAGGCCTGACCGCAGCAGGGGCAGCCCGAAACCTCGACCCCGAAAAGGGCGCGGATCCGGTCGGGGGTGAGGGCCTCGGCGGGGGCCGCGACCTCCATTCCTTCCGGGCCGAGCGCCAGCACCCGGTCGGCACGGGCGGCGAACGGCAGATGGTGGGTCGAGGCGATGACCACTCGCCCCTCAGCCGCCAGGGCCCCGATCGCCGCCTCGACCGCCCGGGCATGGGCCGGATCGAGCAGGGCCAGCGGCTCATCCAGCAGACAGACCGGCGCGTCCTGCACGAACAGCCGCGCGATGAGGACCAGCTGCTGCTGGCCGCTGGACAGCCGGTCGAACGGGCGGTCGGCGAGGTCGCCGACCTCCAGCCGGTCCAGCGCGCTGCGAGCCGCGTCGACATCCTCCGGCGTCAGACCCGGGGCCCAGCGGCGCAGATGCGCCCGGCCCAGCGCCGTCAGGTGCAGGGCTGAGAAGCCGGCGGATACGGCTCCGGGCGGTGGCAGATACGCCGGGGCACCCATGTCCACGATCGCACCCGACAGCGGCGGCAGCAGGCCGGCCAGGGTCTTCAGCAGGGTGGTCTTGCCCGCGCCATTGGGCCCGATCAGGGCCAGCACCTCGCCCGACGCGATGGTCAGGTCGAGCGGCGGAAGACGGAAGGGGCCGCGCCCGGCGACCAGGCCTTTGAGCGTCAGCCCGCTCATGACCGCCTCGATGTGGTGACGAACAGAATCAGGAAGCCAGGCGCGCCGATGGCGGCGGCCAGCAGGCCGACGGGGATTTCCGCCGGGCCGAAGGCGGTGGCCAGCCGGTCGATCAGCAGGGCGAACAGGGCCCCCAGGGCCATGGACGCCGGGATCAGCCGCCCGGCCCGCTCGCCGACGATCATCCGCGCTGCATGGGGGGCCAGCAGGCCGATCCAGCCGACCACCCCGGCCACCGCCACAGCCGAGGAGGTCATCAGGGCCGCGGCGGCGAGGGCCAGCAGGCGCAGGGGCCGCGCGGGCAGTCCCAGCGACCGCGCCTGCTCATCGCCCAGGGACAGAATGTCGAGCCGGAAACCCAGCCAGATAAGCACGGCGGCACCGGCGGCCACCGGGACGACCGCGCCGACCGCTTCCGGCAGGGTCGCCCGGGTAAAGGAGCCCAGCAACCAGTAGGTGATCGACGGCAGCTGCGAATAGGGTTCGGCGACGATCACCACCAGCCCAAGCCCGGCCGAGGCCAGGGCTCCCGCCACGACCCCGCACAGGATCAGGGCCAGACGGCCGTCGCCGCTGCGGGTCAGGGCGGCGCAGGCCAGGGCCAGTCCGCCGGCGGCCAGTCCACCGGCAAAGGCCGCACCCTGCACCAGCGCTGCGCCTGCCCCGAGCAGCAGGGCCAGGGCCGCGCCCAGACCGGCCCCCGACGAGACGCCCAGCAGGTCGGGCGCTGCCAGCGGATTGCGGAACAGGATCTGGAACCCGGCCCCGGCTCCGGCTAGGGCGGCTCCGCAGGTCAGGGCCGCCAGCAGTCGCGGCCCGCGCAGGGCCAGGGCCAGCTCGGCCTCGGGCGAGCCGGTGCCGACGACGGCCGCCAGCAGGGCGTCTGGTGCCACGGCCAGGGGCCCGGTGGCCATGACCGCCAGCGCCCCGACCAGCGCAAGCAGGATCAGGCCGGCCTGCGCAAGGGGGATCCTCAGCCGGTTCACGGAACCCACTGCGGCATCGCCATCCCCGTCGGTTCGACACCGTACAGGCGGCGACTCAGCCCCGCGAGGGTCGCCTGCGACCCGGCCGGATCGGCCAGCCAGGCGCAGGCCAGCAGGCGGTTCAGCGACGGCGGCCGGTCGATCCAGCCGAATGGCTGCTCAGGCAGCAGCAACAGTCGCCGCCGTCGGCCGTCGCGCCGGGTGCGCCAGACCGGGTCATCGCGAACGGCGGCGGCGAAGACGGGGCTCAGTGTCACAAGGGCCTCCGGATCCCAGGCGACGACCTGTTCGCGGGTGATGCGGCCGATGTCATGCGACACCCCGGCGACATTGGTCCAGCCGGCCCCCTCCAGCACCTCGGTGGCCAGGGAGCCGCGAAACCCGGTCTCCAGACCGTCGGCACCGCGCGCATAATAGAAGGACGGTCCGCCCTGCGCGCGCTTCCACCGGTCCAGAATACGGGCCGCCTCATCGGCCAGGCCGGCGGCGGTCCGGGCGGCCTCCAGCAGGACGGCGGTCTCGCGGATGGCCTCGGGAATCCTGCTCAGGGCCCCGTCGATCAGCCGCCAGTCGACGCCCAGCCGGGTCTTCAGCCGGTCGCCGAGCGCCTGATTTTCGGGATCGGTGTCGCCATAGTCGATCACCAGCCGCGGCTTCAGCGCCGCGATGGCCTCCAGATTTGCGGGCCGCTCGCCGCTGGCCAGGGCACCCAGTTCGGGCACGTCCGCCGCGCGCGCAGGCAGAAACCCCAGCGCCTGTGCCGTCGGCTTGCGCGGCCAGCCGGCCAGCCGATCACGCGCCACGGCCCAGATCAGCAGGGCGGCCGGCTGCCCCGCCGCGATCACGTCTCCGGCCGCGCGCGGCGAGGCGGGGCCACAGGCCGCAAGCGTGAAGGCCGTGCCTGCCCCGATCAGCGCCGCCCGCCGCGTCGTCGTCATTCCAGCCTGTCCCGTCTGATTCCTCGCCATCCTGCCGCCTGCCCCGTCCCTGCGCCACCTCACAGCCAATTTACCCTTAACCCTTGTCCGGTCTTGCTCCCCGTGCTGCTTATGCGGCCTCGCGCGTCAGGTGGGGCGCAGCAACATGGGAGTGAGCCGTTGAGTACGACGGACAAGGGGGGGGCGGTTAAGTCGCTCCGAGGACTTAAGGCCCGACGCATTCGGGGAGGTCGGGCATGAACATCGTCATCATTGCCGGCCTGATCATCACGCTGCTCACGGGCATCCCCGTGCTGATGCAGATCCTGAAGAACCACCCGCGCGGACTGATCATCCTGTTCTTCGCCGAGATGTGGGAGCGCTTCTCCTACTACGGCATGCGCGGCATCCTGATCTTCTTCCTGACCCAGCATTTCCTGTTCGACGACGCCACGGCGGGATCGACCTACGGCTCCTACACCTCGCTGGTCTATCTGCTGCCGCTGGTCGGCGGCATTCTCGCCGACCGCTACATCGGCACCCGCAAGGCCATCGCCTTCGGTGCCCTGCTGCTGGTGGCGGGTCACGGCATGATGGCCTTCGAGGGCCGTCCGGCGACCGAAACCCTGACCTATGCCGGCACCGCCTATGAGATTTCGGCCGAGGGACGCGGCGCTTCGCGGGACGTGAACATCGTCGTCAACGGCCAGAAATACGCCTTCGGCCCGGCCGAGGGCGGCGGCATCGCCGTGGCGGGCCTGCCGGAGGGCTCGACCCTGCCGGCGACCCTGGCGCCCGGCAGCTATGAGATGAAGCAGACCCGCGACATGGTCGGCGTCAACGTCTTCTACCTCGCCCTGTCGCTGATCATCATGGGCGTCGGCTTCCTGAAGCCGAACATCTCGACCATCGTCGGCCAACTGTATCCGCAGGGGGACCCGCGCCGGGATTCCGGCTTCACCCTCTACTACTACGGCATCAACCTCGGTGCCTTCTGGGCGGCGGTGTTGTGCGGCTTCCTCGGCCAGACCGTCGGCTGGTGGGCCGGCTTCGGCCTCGCCGGCATCGGCATGGCGCTCGGCTGGGTCGTGTTCGTCCTCGGCAAGCCGCTGCTGGAAGGCCATGGCGAACCGCCTAACCCCGAACTGCTCAAGCGGCCCCTGTTCGGACCGCTGAACCGCGAATGGCTGATCTACATCTTCGGCGTCCTCGGCGTCGCCGTGGTCTGGTTCATGGTCCAGCGCAACGCCCTGGTCGGTGCCGTCCTGGGTGTTTCGACCCTGCTGTCCCTGGCGGCGATCCTCTGGGTCATCGTCGGGGTCTGCAAGACCTGGGCGCAGCGTCAGCGCATGATGCTGGCCCTGGTGCTGATTTTCGGCGCCGTGGTCTTCTTCACCCTGTTCGAACAGGCCGGCACCTCGCTGAACCTGTTCGCCGACCGTAACGTGGACCTGACCATCGCCCCGACCGCGATGCAGTTCCTCGGCATCACGATCGGTACGCCCGACCAGCTGGCCGCCGCGGGCATCACGCCCACCGGCTTCTGGATCGATGCGACCATCACGGCCGCCCAGGTCCAGTCGTTCAACGCCGGCTTCATCCTCATCTTCGCCCCGATCTTCGCGGCACTGTGGGCCTGGCTGGCCTCGAAGAAGATGGATCCCGACCCGACCATGAAGTTCGGTCTCGGCCTCGTTCAGGTCGGTCTCGGCTTCCTGGTGGTGGTCTGGGCCGCCGGCTCCGGCATGGTCAGCCCGACCTTCCAGATGCCGCTGATGATCCTGGCGCTGCTCTATATGCTGCACACGACGGGGGAGCTCTTCCTCTCGCCGGTGGGCCTGTCGGAGATCACCAAACTGTCCATGCCTTCGGTCGTCAGCTTCATGATGGCCGTCTGGTTCCTGGCCAGCTCCATCGCCCAGTTCGTCGGCGGCAAGATCGCCGGCCTGATGGGGACGGAGACGGTCGGGGGTCAGGTCCTGGACCCGCAGGGCGCGCTCGCCACCTCACTGGACGGCTTCAACAAGCTGGGCACCTGGGGCGTCGGCATCGGCATCGGCTTCATCCTGATCAGCTTCCTGATCAAGGGCTGGTCCAACGGGGCCAATGACGCCGGAAACCATCCGTCGCACTGATCCGGACGGACGGCTGAATACAGGAAGGGCGGAACCGCAAGGTTCCGCCCTTTTTGGTATCCGTTTTCACGGGGCTGATCTGAGGGCCCGACCACACCCCCGGGTTCAGAATGAACGACGAACCTGCACCTCGATCGAGGGTCCGCTCGTGACCCGTCGGCTTTCGCGCAGGGACAGGGGCGCGGTATCACGCGGGCCGCCGTAGATGTCGCGGTCGTTCCCACGGACCCGGTCGGTCAGGTTTTCCACATCGACCCGGATCGTCAGATCGCCCAGCGGCTTCCATTGCAGATAGGCAGAGACCTCGGGTTCCCAATAGGCCGTGCGGACCTCGCGAACACGAAAGACCCGGCCGCGATAGGTATTGCAGTCGTGCTCCACGCCCCAGGTCCAGCGTCCGTCCCTGAGGTCCTGATCGAAGCTTACGTCGCAACTGAAGTCCTGGTCGTTCTGGAAGTTGCGCTCCTGCCCCGTGACCGGGTCAATGACCTCGCTGGAGGTCCAGTTGCCGCGCAGTTGCAGGCGGCCATTGCTGATGCCCAGCCGGTCTGTCGGAAGTGTCAGCCGCAGGTCGAAGGTTTCCTGAACTCCGTCACCGATATTGCCGACGCCGTCGAAGCCGCCGGCCAGGGGGATGATGTCCACGACATCCTCGACCTCGGCATACTGCCAGGACGCCAGAAGCGCGCCCTCACCCCAGAACCGGTATTCGTAGACAGCCTCCAGCACGGTGGACTTCTGCGGTTCGAGATCGGGGTTTCCGCCCTCGACCTGGCCGAGATCGATGTCCGCCGAGGCTGTAAAGTCGCCGAAGTCCAGCTGGCCCACTTCCCGCTCGATGCGCAGGCGCAATTGATGCCCGGCCGCGGGTGTCCAGGTCGTTTGCAGGCGGGCCTTGGGGTAGACGAAGGACTTGGTCAGGTCGCTGTCACCGGACTGGGTGATTTCCGAGACCTCAACCCGAAGGCCGCCTTCGATGGTCAGGGTCGGGTCGGGCCGCCAGGTGGCCTGGCCGAAAACCTCGCCGCGCAGCTCCTCAACCTTCACCGATGAGGACGGCAGGGGCACCGCAACGCCACCCTCGGTATAGGCGTTGGCGCTATCCAGGAAATTATAGGCGATCTCCCCACCCGTCTCCATCGCCCATCGATCGCCGGGTCGAAAGCGCAGGATGGCCCGGCCGATCGACTCGCCCGTGGTCGAATCAGACGTGAAATTGGAGTTGCCGCTGCTGTTGTTCGAATCGGCGGAATTGCGGCTGCTCGCGTAACGCTGAAGGCCGGTGAGCTCCAGCCCGGACCGCGGGCCGAGATCGCGGCTCCAGTCGAGGCCGAATTCGCCTTCGAACTCGTCGTCCTGCTCGGTGTTGAAACTGCTTGTGCCACTGCCGGACCGGATCACCTGGTCCTGCGAACCTGTGTCGACAGACCAGTCCAGAAGGCCGCTGGCGCGAAACAGGCCGCCGCCGATGCGGCGCTGGCCGGCCCCGGTTGCCCGCACGCCGCGATTGCGATCCGATGAAGCCAGTCCGGCATCCTGGATCAGGGTGCCGGTCGGTGAGAAGCGTCGGCGGAACCCCTCGCTGTCGCCCCAGCTGCGTTCCAGATAGCCGCTGACAGACCCCTCGATCTGGCTGTCGCCCTCGCGTCGCGCATATCGCACCGTCAGGCCCGGTGAGACGTGGCCATCGGCCAGTATATCGGCATTGGCCTCGAAGACCCGTTCGGTGGTCACGGTCCGAAGCAGGATGACGTTGGCGACAACGGGCTGGCCCTGCATGTCGACACCCGGCGAACCCCCGCGGATCAGCTCGATCCGCGCCACACTCCCCGCCGAAATCCGCCCGAGGATTTCATCCAGACCGTCACTCTTGGTCGAGGGCCTGGCCCCGTCGATCAGGACATTGCCGGCCGTTCCTGCCAGACCGCGCGTATCGCTGTTTCCGCGATCGAGATTGAAACCGGGCAGGCGCGCAATCATGTCCAGTGCCGTATCCGGACGGGCATCGGCAAAGAAGGCGGGTTCGAAGACGAGGACGCCCTGGCGGTCGCTATCCGCGACCGGTGCCGTCTCGATCGGTGTCGTTTGACCCAGGGCGGCGGTGTTCAACATCGCCCAGGCACCTGCGCCGGCCAGCCAGACTATCCTGTTCATGCGCCCATCCCCGACAGGCGCGAGGCACCCACAAATCGCCGCCATACAGTGACAGGCGCGCAGGCGACAACAATTTCCGTTCCGACCTGCTGCGGCGGAATGGCCGGTCGTCAGAATGTCTTGCGCAACCGAATCTGCCAGAAGGTGCGCGGATCCGTGGGGCGCAGTTCGGTGAAGGCGATGGGCCGGGCCGCCGACCGGTCGGCGAAGACGGTGCGCTCGACCTGGAAGTCATTCCAGACATTGACCTGGGCGCGGATCGCAAGCGTCGGTGTCGGCTTGTATTCGATGTTGGCCTCGAAATAATCGCTGCCGGCGAAGCCCGAGACCTGGTCGGGGGCATAGTTGAACTGGCGCAGGCTCTCCAGGTAGGTCACCGCCCAGTTGATCTTCCAGGTCGTGATGTCCTGGGAGATGGTGAAGGCGGGCTGCGAAGGTCGGACACCCGAGATGGGTCGCTCCCGGCGCGAGGTCGGGTCGGTTACCGCAGTTTCGTTCCAGGTGTTCCGGAACTGGAACTGGCCGCCGGAAAAGCCGGTCCGGTCCAGCGGTACGATGATGTTGACGGCCAGCTGGTCCAGCGTTCCGTCGCCGATATTCCCGACCGCCGACAGGCCCATCGGCAGGGGCAGGCGGTCGATGACGCCGATGATCTCGTCGTGGCGGTAGCCGATCGAGACGATGCCGTCGCCGAGGAACCGGCGCTCATAGGTCAGTTCGGAGATCCAGCGCTCCTCGGGCTCGAGGTTCACATTGCCGCCAAACACCTGCTCGTCTTCCAGGTCTGCCCCTGCTGCAAAGTCGCCGAAGTCCAGCTGGCCGATGTCGCGCTCGAAGCGGAACCGGACCTGATTCTGCGGGCGCGGCGTCCAGGTCAGCTGCAGGCGCGGCTTGGCGAAATAGAAGCTCTTGTCCTGATCGGCATCGCCGGACTGGGTGATGGTCGAGGCTTCGAGCCGCAGTCCGCCTTCGACATTCAGGTCCGGCCGCACGCGCCAGGTCACCTTGCCGAACAGCTCTCCCCGCGTCTCCTCGACCATGATCTGGTCGGACGGCAGGGGAATGTTGACGCCGCCGTCAGTGAAGGCCTGGTCGACCTCCAGCATATTGTAGGCGATCTCGCCGCCGGCCTCCAGCGTGACCGAGGGCGACCGCTCCCAGCGCAGGAGTGAGCGCAGAATGGTCTCCGAGGCCTCTTCGATGGATTCGAAGCGCTGCTCGGAGCCGGCCACGCCGGCGATGGTGGTCCTGGAGGTTGAGGCCCCGTCCTCCTTGCTCCACTCCCGGATAAAGCGGGTCTCGGACGACAGGCCCGCGCCCATGGGACGGGTGAAGACCGCGCCGACCTCGCCGCTCGTACCCTCCTCGGCATAGCGATTGTCGCGCAGGATCGTCGGTCCGTCCTGCAGGCTGAACTGGCTGTAGTCGTTACGGCCGATCCGGGCGGTCAGGTCGATCTTGCCGCCCATGAAGGCATCAGCGAAATTGACCCGCGCGGCCTGGCCGCCGCCGGTCTGGTCGTCGTAGTAGCCCTCGTCGCGGATCACGGCCCCGTTTGGGTCGCGGCGGATGACGCGGCCCACACCACTCGAATCGTTGATCGCGACGCCGTCGGCGAGGGTGAAGCCCCAGACCCGGTCGCCATTGCGGCGCGTGAACTGGTACTGGCCGAAGCCGCGATCGGTGCCGCCCTCGAAGAAGGCCATATTGGCCGTCAGGATCTGTTCCGTGCTGGCCTGGCTCCGGGTGATGACGTTCACGACGACGGCATAGCCCTGCATGTCGATACCCGGAGCCCCGCCCCGGATCAGCTCGATGCGCTCGACCTGGGCAACCAGGGTCCGCGACAGGACCGAGGAGCCGGTGTCGTTCTTGGAGGCGGGGCGCGATCCATTGATCAGGATGTTGCCGACCGCACCCTCGAAGCCGCGTGAGCCGTCGCCGTCCTGGACCGAGAAACCGGGCACGCGGCCGACCATGTCGAGGGCGGTGTTCGGTCTCTGGTCGGCGAAGAAGTCGGGGGTGAAGACCAGGACGCCCTGCTGCGATGCATCCGCCGCGGGGGCCGTGGGCGTCGACGGGGGAGTCTTGGCGGCGGCCGTGCCCGCGGTCAGCAGGATGGCCGTCGTCGCCAGCAGGATGGTCTTGGTCATTGCAGGACTCCCCTCGTCGTGTGGCGAAGCTGTGGCGTCCTGTCGCGCTGCTCTCCAGTTACAAGACAGACAGGTGGATTAAATC
>JBEIJS010000087.1:0-10067 GCA_040380105.1 Caulobacteraceae bacterium
ACATGGAACGCCGCCCAGGCGCTCGGGCGGGAAGGCGATGTGGGGGCCATTGTGACCGGTCGCTACGGCGATCTGATCGCGGTGTCCGGCGACCCGCTGGCCGATGTGCGGATGCTGGAGACGGTGCCCGTGGTCATCAAGGGCGGCGACGTGGTGCGGGATGCGCGCTGAGCCGCCTCAGCCGACATAAACCCGCGGCACGCGCACATTGACCGCGCTGATCAGCTCATAGCCGATGGTGCCCGCCGCCGCACCCGCGTCGTCCAGCAGCCGGTTGGCACCGAACAGCTCGATCCGGTCGCCGACGGCGACGTCCAGCCCGGTCACATCGACCGCGCAGGCATCCATTGACACCCGCCCGACGATCGGGCGCAGCTCACCGGCCACGAAGACCTGCCCGCGCGGGCTGTAGCTGCGCAGCACGCCGTCCGCGTAACCGGCTGCGCAGGTGGCGATCCGTGTCGCCTTGCCCGCCAGGAAGCCCCGCGAATAGCCGACGCTCTCGCCGGCGGGTACGTCGTGCAGTTGCAGCACCTCGGCCGCCAGGGTCGCGACGGGCCGGATGCGGTCGTCGGGACGCCCTTCGGGTCCACCGCCATAAAGGCAGATGCCCGGACGCGTGGCATCGAACGCATAGTCGGCACCGAGAAACACGCCGCCGGAATTGGCGAACGATCGCACGGCCCCCGGATACCGGGCCGAGGCCGCAGCGAAGGCGTCCCGCTGGCGTCCGTTCATGGGCTCGGCCGGGTCATCGGCGCAGGCCAGGTGGCTGAGCACCAGTTCGAGCCCTTCGAAGGGGCCGGGCGCGGCCTCTGCGCGAAAGCCAAGCCGGTTCATGCCCGTGTCGATCTGGATACCGCAGGCGCCGCCGCCTGCGGCCCGCCATTCCGCCAGCTGGGCGTCAGCGTTCAATACCGGGCGCAGGTTCGCGTCCCTGAGTCGGGCTCCGCGCCCGGGCAGGCAGCCGTCCAGCACATAGATGGCCGGACCGCTACCGAGCGCCGCGCGCAGCCGCTCGCCCTCGGCGGTCCGCGCCACGAAGAAGGTTCGCGCCCCCTCCGCCATCAATCGCCGGGCACAGGCGGCGGCTCCGAGGCCATAGCTGTCGGCCTTCACCACGGGATGCACGGGAACACCGCCGGTCGCTTCCAGCGTGCGGAAATTCGCAGCAAGGGCGTTCAGGTCGACGGTGAGCGTGGCCGGTGCGGGCATCCCGCCATCTATGGCGACCCGCTTGTGCGATGCAACACGCGTTGATCTTCAGACGGACGAAAGACCGGTGGCGCGGACAACCTGCCTAGCGCGGCCCCTTGGCCTTGTAGGGCCTGGCTGCGGCCGGCTTGCCGCGGGCATCCTTGGCCGCCCAGGGCCGGTCGCCGCCCTGGGGCTTGCCTTTGGGCTTGCCTTTCCAGGGCCGGTCACCCGCCGCCGGCGGAGCGGCCTCGGCGTCGGATCGCGGGACCCAGGGCGTCTTGCCCGCCACCGGGGGCTTTTTCACCCAGGGCTTTTTGCCCTCGGGCGTCGGATCATTGGGCGTGCGCTTGACCCAGGGCTTTTTCTCGGCCTGCGGACGATCCTCGCGGGCCTTCCAGGCGGGCTTGTCGCCAGAGTCCTCGCGCTTGACCCAAGGCTTTTTGCCCTCGGCCGCCGGCGCGGCCTCCTCGCGTTTGACCCAGGGCTTTTTCGCGCCTTCGGGGCGATCTTCGCGTGGCTTCCAGGCCGGCTTTTCACCGATGTCCTCGCGCGCCTTCCACGGCTTGCGCTCGGGACGGTCGCCGGTCGGGCGATCCCCGGCAGGCTTCTTGTCCCAGCGGCTGACGGGCTTCTCCGACGGGCCCGGCTTGACGGCCGGATCGATCTTGACGCCGTCCTCGAGCCCAAGCGCGATGGCGGCCTCGAACCTGGCCTGCATCTCCTGGGTGATCTCGAACTTGGTCTCGCGCTCGAAGATCTTGATCGAGCCGATGTCGCGCTTGGTCACATGACCCAGGCGGCAGATCGTCGGCATCAGCCATTTCGGATCGGCATTCTTGTCCCGGCCGATATTGATCCGGTACCA
The DNA here is from genome assembly GCA_040380105.1 of Caulobacteraceae bacterium. Lineage (GTDB taxonomy): Bacteria > Pseudomonadota > Alphaproteobacteria > Caulobacterales > Caulobacteraceae > Brevundimonas. Next base: position 2,063 of record JBEIJS010000087.1, read on the forward strand.
GGTCATGTCGCCGCCGCGGGCGAAGTCCGTATAGGGGACGTCGGGCTGGCCCTTGTCGTTCTTGCCGCTCTCCTGCTGCCGCTTCATCCGGTCGTCGTCATAGACGTCCTCGGGGGCCGGCAGCTTCTGCTGGTAGAGGCGGATCAGGGCGGCCGCGACCTGCTCGGGCGTGGTCTTCTCCAGCAGTTGGCGGCCGAGGGCCAGCATGTCCTCGTCCTCGACCGGCGCGGTCAGGACCGGGTCGGCCAGCATGCGTTTGCGGTCGTTCTCGAGGATCATCTCGGCCGAAGGCGGGCCCGACCATTCGGCCTTGATCGAGGCCGATTGCAGCATCAGTTCGACCTTGCGGCGGCGCGTATAGCTGACCAGCAGGACCGAGACGCCCTTCTTGCCGGCGCGTCCGGTACGGCCCGAACGATGCAGCAGACCGGCCTTGTTGACCGGGATCTCGGCATGGATGACGAGGCCGAGATCCGGCAGGTCCAGACCGCGCGCGGCGACATCGGTCGCGACACAGACCCTGGCATGGCCGTCCCGCAGGGCCTGCAAGGCCTCCGAGCGCTGGCTCTGGGTCAGTTCGCCGGACAGGCCGACGACCGAGAACCCGCGCTCGCGCAGGCTGGAGGTCAGGTGCTTCACCCGCTCGCGGGTATTGGCGAACACCAGGGCCCCGGGGGCCTCGAAATAGCGCAGCACATTGACGACCGCGAGCTCGACCTCGTTCGGCGCGACACGAATGGCCTTGTATTCGATGTCGGCGTGGGACGCGTTGCCGGCGACCGTATCGATCCTCAGGGCGTCGCGTTGATAGGTCTTGGCCAGCTGCACGATGTCGCGCGCCAGGGTTGCCGAGAACATCAGGGTGCGGCGCTCGGCCGGGGCGGTCTCGAGGATGAAGGTCAGATCCTCATGAAAGCCCATGTCGAGCATTTCATCGGCTTCATCCAGGACGACGGCCTGCAGGGTCGTCAGGTCCAGCGAGCCGCGCTCGAGATGGTCGCGCAGGCGGCCGGGTGTGCCGACGACGATGTGGCAGCCGCGATTCAGCGCCTGTCGTTCGACCTTGGGGTCCATGCCGCCGACGCAGGACACGATGCGCGCGCCGGTCTGGGCGTAGAGCCACTGCAGTTCGTTGGAGACCTGCAGTGCCAGTTCGCGGGTGGGAGCTATGACCAGGGCCACCGGCGCGCCGAACTCGGCGAATTTCTCGGCCTCGCCGAGCAGGGTCGGTGCAAGCGCCAGGCCGAAGGCGACGGTCTTCCCGGAACCGGTCTGGGCCGAAACGAGCAGATCACGGCCCTGTTCTGCCTCCAGCACGGCGGATTGCACCGGCGTGGGCTCGGCATAGCCGCGCTCGGAAAGGGCGCGGTCGAGCGCAGGATGGCTTGCGGGGAAGGGCATGGGGCGGTCCAATAGCACGATTCAGCGCGCGAATAGTCGGCGCGAAAGTCGGCGGACGCCGGCTCATGCGGGTGAAAAGCGGCAAAATGGTGGAGGCGGTCCCATCCGGTCGCCGCGCCGTCGCAGAGGGATAGGGATCGCCCGATTTTCCATCGGATATCCGTCCGTTATCGTTCTGGAAACGTCCCCGTGCGTTAATGTTACCCTAATCGTGCCTGAAAGGCCCTCATGTCGGATCGCGCTGTTCGCAGCCTTGAGTTTCTGGAGAAATCGGCCTCGACGGCCCGGGTGCTGAACCTGTTCCAGATCTACAAGCTCCACGGCCATACCAAGGCATGGCGCGAGCAGCCCCTGTTTGTGTCCCCCGGGCTGAACCAGGCCCTGGTGATCAAACACCGGCTGCGGCGCAACGAGACCGATCTGTTCAGGGGTTCGCGCCGGGTCGCGACCAAGATTGTTGTGCCGATTGACGACCGCGATCTGAAGGCCGGCGGTCGCTACGTCTTCTTTGATCAGATCAACTACGCGGCCATTCTCAAGGAGGTGTTCGGCATCACGCCCGAGCACCCCGACTTCCGGACCCTCAAGCTGATCGACCAGCTCCCTTCGCTGGACCCCTTCCTGTTGCGGGAGCAGCTCAGCCGGGCCGGCATAAATCCGGCACCCTGCTATTTCGCCATCAGTGAGGCGGACATGCAGAAAATGCTGAGCTTCGTCCAGCGCGAGATCGAACCCCTTGTCCAGCTCAGCCTCGGGGACGCGACGGCCTCGACCAGTTCCATTGCCCGTATGGCTACCAAGATCCTCTCGAATTCGCCCGGTGACCGTATGGAAGGTCTGGGCGAGGTCCTGAGGCTGAACCCGGAGCAGTATGAGGAAGGTATCTTCTGCTGGAAGGGCTTCCTCTATTTCAAATGGACGCTCGGCAGCATGGCGGAAGACATCGCCGGGGTGATGGAAAAGGTCACCAATATCAAGGCCGTCGGACCCATGGACAGTGAGGCGCGGGAATATCTGGTCCGTGGACGCGAGGTCGTCCGCGATCAGATCAAACGGGCCCGGGCGGAGACCCGGGAGACGATGAAGATCTATGACGAGGCCTATGCCGGTCTGACGAAGAACGGCAATCCTCTGATCTTTCGCGACTTCCTGCTCAAGGCCCCCTCGCTTTTTGCTCGCCTTGGCGATCAGCTGGGTGCCATTCAGCACGTGATCAGCTTCTGGAATTTCCGCTTCGGCCCGAAGTCCCCTCCGCCGAGTGTCTCCGAGCTGATCGACATCTTCATGGATTTCGAAACGAGCCTGAAGGGCCGGAACGAAACGACCTGACCGAGCCCCCCGGGGCCAGAGAAACCGGGTGCCATGAATGGTGGATGCGACAGGGATTGAACCTGTGACCCCCTCGGTGTGAACGAGGTGCTCTCCCGCTGAGCTACGCATCCGGCCGGTTCAGGAGGCGGGGACATAGCCCGCTCGCCCCGCACTGGCAAGCCGTCAGATGGCGGCGGCCACCTCGGCCCGGCACAGGCTCTCGACCGCCGTGATCAGGTCCGGAAAACAGTCGATGACCCTCTCGCCGCCCAACTCATCCAGGGGCGCATCATTGTAGCCGAAACTGCAGACGACACAGGGCACGCCCGCCGCCCGGGCGCTGCCGGTGTCGGTGGTAGCGTCGCCGACCATCACGGCCCGGGCCGGATCGCCGCCGGCCAGCAGAACGGTCTCGCGCACATGGGCTCCGTCAGGCTTTCGCGCACTGACCCGGTCGGGGCCGGCGACCACAGGGAAATGGCGGGTCAGGCCCAGGGCCCCGATCAGGGCCACGGCCAGATCGGTGCGTTTGTTGGTGGCGACGCAAAGAATGGCCCCGCGCGCCGACAGGTGATCCAGCGTCTCGACCACACCGTCGAACGCCCGGCTTTCGTCGGCGATATGGGCGACATAGTCATCGATGAACTGGTCGAACAGTTCGGGCTCTGCGGCCTCGTCCCACACGGTCCCGGCCTCGGCAAATCCGTGACGGAGCAGGGCCCGGGCACCGTGGCCGACCAGATGCCGCGCCGAGGACACGGGCACGGGCGGATGGCCGCGCGGTGCCAGCATCCGGTTCAGGGTGCCGATGAGGTCCGGTGCGGAGTCCACCAGGGTGCCGTCCAGATCGAAGGCTATGGTCCAGCCCTCAAGATCGCCTGTGCGCATCGACATCTCCCCCGGACTGCCGGGATGGGCTAGACCGCTCCCGACGACTAACCGCCGGACCGATTCATGACCAGCACCCGCGCACCTCGTGCCGCCATCATTCTCGCCGCCGGACAGGGCACGCGGATGAAGTCGCCCCTGCCCAAGGTGCTGCACCCCGTCGGCGGCCGGGCCATGCTGGATCACGCCATAGACGCGGCCGAGGCTCTGGGCTGCGAGCGGATCGTGGTCGTAGTCGGCAATCACTCGCCCGAGGTCCGGGCCCATGTGGTCAGGCGGCTGGGCGAGGCCGCCATCGCGGTCCAGGACCCGCCGATCGGCACCGGCCACGCCGTGCGCGCCGCCGAGGCTGCGCTGGCAGGGTTTACCGGCCAGGTGGTCGTCACCTATGGCGACGTGCCCCTGCTGAAAGCCGCGGATATCGAGCCCGTGTTCGGCTCGGAAGAGGGCGTCACCGTCATCGGCTTCGAGGCGCGTGATCCGGGGGCCTATGGCCGGCTGGTCATGGACGGCGACACCCTGGCTGCCATCACCGAGGCCAAGGAGGCCTCACCCGAGGTGCTGGCGATCTCCGCCTGCAACTCCGGCGTCATGGCCGCGCCCTCGGCCCTGTTGTTCGAACTGCTGGCCGAGGTGCGGAACGACAATGCCAAGGGCGAATACTATCTGACCGACGTCGTCGAACTGGCCCGTCGCCGCGGCGAGCCGACCCGCGTGGTGTTCGCCGGCGAGGACGCGGTCATGGGGGTCAACGCCCAGGCCGAGCTGGCCGTGGCCGAGGCCCTGTTCCAGACGGCCCGGCGCGAGGCGTTTCTGGCCGCCGGCGTGACGATGCCTGACCCCGGGACGGTGCATTTCTCGTTCGACACCCAGGTCGGCGGCGGGACGACGATCGAGCCCTATGTCGTATTCGGTCCCGGCGCGAAGATTGCGGGTGGGGCCCGCATCCGCAGCTTCAGCCATATCGAGGGGGCCACGGTCGCCGCCGGTGCCGAGGTCGGCCCCTATGCCCGCCTGCGCCCCGGCGCCGATCTGGGCGAGGGGGCCAAGGTCGGAAACTTCGTCGAGGTGAAGAATGTCCGCATGGGACCGGGGGCCAAGGCCAACCACCTCGCCTATCTGGGCGACGGCGAGGTCGGTGCGAAGGCCAATATCGGCGCGGGCACCATCTTCTGTAACTACGACGGCTTCTTCAAACACCGCACCACGGTGGGCGAGGGGGCTTTTGTCGGCTCCAACAGCTCGCTGGTGGCGCCGGTGACCATCGGTACCGGGGCCATGGTGGGGTCGGGCTCGGTGATCACCCGGGACGTGGAATCCGGCGATCTGGCCCTGGCCCGTGGCAAGCAGGAGACGCTGCCCGGCTGGGCCAAACGATTCATGGAGACGATGCGGGCGAAGAAGGCGGCGAAGGCGAAATGAGCGACATCCAGAAGAGGAACGCCGGCGAGGCCGCCGCCCTCCGTGTCGAACCGGGCATGGTCGTCGGCCTCGGCACCGGCTCCACCGCGGCCTGGTTCGTCAAGGCGCTGGCGGCGCGTAATCTGACCGGCCTGCGCTGCGTGCCCACGTCCGAAGCCACGGCCGAACTGGCGCGCGACCTGGGCCTGACCCTGTCGACGCTGGAGGACACGCCGCGAATCGACCTGACCGTCGACGGCGCCGACGAGGTCGGTCCCGGCCTGGCCCTGATCAAGGGCGGCGGCGCGGCCCTGCTGCGCGAAAAACTGGTGTGGGAGGCCTCGGCACGCTGCATCGTCATCGCTGACAAGGCCAAGGTTGTGCCTGTGCTGGGGGCGTTCGCCCTGCCGATCGAGGTGGTCGCCTTCGGCCACAAGACCACAGCCAACCGGATCGCCGATGTGCTGGCCGATCACGACATCGCCATGCCCGCCCGGGTGCGCACGGCCGAGCGCGGGCTGGTTCGGACCGACGGCGGCAATCTGATCTATGACGCGAAATGCGCCGCGATCCACGACCCGGTGCGGTTGGCCGACGACCTAAAGCTGATCACCGGCGTGGTCGAGCACGGCCTGTTCCTCGACCTGGCCGATGAGGCGATCATCGGTGGCGATAACGGGGTGGATATCCTACTTCCCTAGTTCACCATCTCCGCTTTCGTCATCCTCCGGCGAGCGTAGCGAGACCGGGGGACCCAGCGGCGCCGAAGGCGACCTGTTCAGGCACCATGGTTTCGCCGGTGTCCGCGACAGGGTCCTGCTCCCGCAGGCCGCTGGGTCCCCCGGTCTGCGCCGCCGAGAGGCGGCTTGCCGGAGGATGACGAAAGCAAAAGAGAAAGCGCCCGACCGATGACCACCTACGACTACGACCTCTTCGTCATCGGTGCCGGCTCGGGCGGCGTCCGGGCGGCGCGACTGACCGCCCTGGGCGGCAAGCGCGTCGCCATCGCCGAGGAGCATCGGGTCGGTGGCACCTGCGTCATCCGCGGCTGCGTGCCCAAGAAATTCATGGTCATGGCCAGCGATTTCGCTCACCAGTTTCATACCGCCGAGGGCTATGGCTGGACGGTGGATGCCAGCTTCGACTGGCCGAAATTCCTTCAGGCCAAGGACATCGAGATCGCCCGCCTCTCGGGCATCTATGCCGCCAACCTCGGCAAGGCCGGGGTCGATCTGATCAACGGGCGGGCCGTGCTGAAGGATGCCCATACGGTCGAGATCGTCGGCAAGGACCAGACCATTACGGCCGAGCGGATCCTGATCGCCACCGGTGGACGGCCATGGGTTCCCGAGGACCTGCCCGGGGTGGAGCATGCCATCACCTCGGAAGAGGCCTTCCACCTGCCGGAACTGCCCAAACGCATCCTGATCGCCGGCGGCGGCTATATCGCGGTCGAGTTCGCCGGCATCTTCGCCGGCCTGGGGGTCGAGACCACCCTGATCTATCGCGGCCCCAACCTCCTGCGGGGCTTTGACGACGATGTGCGCGCCCATCTGGCCGCCGAGATCGAGAAGCGGGGCATCAAGGTCATCCTCGGCTGCCGGCATGTGTCGATCGAGAAGACCGCCACCGGCTTGCTGAACCGGCTCGAGAACGGCCACGAGATCGAGACCGACGTGGTCATGTTCGCCACCGGCCGCGTGCCTTACGTCAAGGCGCTGGGGCTGGAGACTGCCGGGGTTGAGCTGAATGACCAGGGCGCCATCAAGGTCGATGCCTTGTCGAAGACCACGGCCGACAACATCTGGGCCATCGGCGACGTCACCGACCGCATGAACCTGACCCCCGTGGCCATCCGCGAGGCGGTGGCTTTCCACGAGACCGTCTATCGCGACAACCCCCAGGCCTTTGACTATGAGGCCGTCGCCACCGCCGTCTTCAGCCAGCCGCCGGTCGGCACCGTCGGCCTGACCGAGAGCGAGGCCCGGCACAGCCTGGGCGGTGCGGTTGACGTCTATCTGACGCGGTTCCGGCCTATGAAATACGCCTTCACCGGCTCGGACGAGCGGGTGCTGATGAAGCTGGTCGTCGACGGCCAGAGCCAGAAGGTGGTCGGCGTCCACATCGTCGGGCCGGAATCGCCCGAGATGATCCAGATGGCCGCCATCGCCGTGAAGGCCGGCCTGACCAAGGCCCAGTGGGACGCCACCTGCGCCGTCCACCCCACCATGGCCGAGGAACTGGTGACCCTGAAGGACAAGCAGCAGCCGGGGCAGATGTCGGCGGGGTAGGGCGGTCTCCGGTCGCTCCTCGGCAGAAGGCGGCGGGCTCATCACAACGAACACAACGGGGTCACAACGGACACAACGAAAGCCCGCCCGTTTCGTCACCTTGCGATCCCGGGCCGGCCGGACATCTCTCTTCGGGCCGAAGGGCCGATAGCCTGCCCCGAACTGACGCACAGACCGCCCGGTCGTGTTCCGGTCCCGTCGTGTCCTTTGTGACCCCGTTCTGTTCGTTGTGATGAACCCCGGCGCTCCGAAGGCGTCCGCAACCCTTGACGCTCCGCTGACAATCCGCCGATTGCCAGCATAACCCGCGCCGCCAACCCTCTGACTTCGCGCGCCTTTCAAAAAACACAGCGTCACAAGCCATCCGCGCCGGGGCCCGTGTCAGACTCTTCCCATCCCGTCGGTGGGGAGGGCGTCGGATCCAGCGCCCCGATGTCGGCGGGCTGTGGTCGAGCGATGAAGCCCGGGCGGAGGAGAGTCCGGGGGTCCTCATGGAGGTCGATGGATGGCCTCCGTTTGCTCGCCGCGCGCTTCCTGTGCGGGCCGCTGTCTCATGTCCGCCGCGCGTCGTCGGCAGCAATGTCCGCGACGGATGATCCGGTAAGGCCCGAAGCAAGGGCCGCCAGCCGGAGGGCGCGTGGAAAACGGCTGCGCGGGGCGGCGCCGTCCCTTCCCGACCGTGACTTCACGGGCGGATCAGAAGGGCGGCCAAG
>JBEIJS010000088.1:0-9952 GCA_040380105.1 Caulobacteraceae bacterium
GCGATCGCAGAAGGACGACGGCCGCCAGCGCTACCACGCTGTGTTCGACCGTCAGGCCTATGTGGAGGGCGAGGTCCAGGACCTGCTGGACCGCCTGTTTGACGGCAAGCCGGACCGCCTTGTCGCCCTTCTGGCGGACCGACTCGATCTGTGATCAGGCCGGCACCACCCGTGCGTCACCGCTGGCCACCGCGAATTTCGCCCGCGTGCTCAGGGTCCCGCCGCGGTCCGACACCTTGTCCAGCACCTTGAACTCGGTCTGCCAGCGTTCCGGCGTCACGTCGCAGACGACATAGCCGCGCTGGGCGTTGTTGAATTTCAGGAACGGATTGTCGGCGAGGTAGCGCCGCCCGTCGGCCCGCTGATCCTGACCGTCGCCCGACGAGCTGATCGAGGTTGCGACGAACTCGGTGGCGATCGGCGCACCCTCGGGATTGCGGCTGTCGCGGTAGAGCTCCCCGGCGTAGTTCTGATGCTCGTCGCCGGTCAGGATGACGGTGTTGCCGATGCGGCGTTCGCGCAGCCGGTCCAGCAGTCGCTGGCGCGGGATCGCATAGCCGGCCCAGCTGTCGAGGTTGAAGCCGGGCTCCGGCCCTTCCTTCCGGTCCAGGTCCATCACCATGATCTGCTGCGCCAGCACCTTCCAGTGCGCCTGCGACCGGTCGAGGTTCTGGTAGAGCCAGGCCTCCTGTGCCTGGCCAAGCACATGGGCGTCGGGGGCCGAAACGCCGGGGCAGGTCGACGCCCAGGCCTCGTTGCAGGGCTGGTTCGAACGATACTGTCGCGTATCGAGGAAATTCAGGTCCAGCAGATCGCCCCAGGCGGTATGGCGATACAACTGGGTGGCCGAGCCTCGGGGGAAGGCCGAACGACGCATCGGCATGTGCTCGTAGAAGGCCTGCATCGCCGCCTGCTGGCGCAGCATGAAGATCTCGGGCGGCGTACCGTCCTGATCCAGTGCCTGGACCCAGTTGTTGTCGATCTCGTGATCGTCCCAGGTGCAGAACCAGGCCGTGGAGGCGTGGCTGGACTGCAGGTCGGCGTCGAGCTTGTACTGGGCGTAGCGCCGACGATAGTCGTCGAGGCTGTAGGCCTCGCCGCCGACATGCTGGCGCGGGTTTTCCATCGTGCCGCCGGAGCCGGTGTAGGTGCGGTTGCCACGGCCCTCATAGATGTAGTCGCCGTAGCAGTAGATGAAGTCGAGGTTCTCCTCCGCAGCCTTGCGGTGGGCGGTGTAGAAGCCCTGCTCATAGGCCTGGCAGCCCAGCACGCCGAAGCGCGCCTGTGCGGTCGCGGCACCGGCGGCCGGCGCGGTCTTCGCCCGCCCGCTGGGGGTGCGTTCGCGACCGGCACTGAAGCGGTAGAAATACTCGCGGGCAGGCTCCAGCCCCTCGACCTCGACATGGACCGCATGGGCCAGTTCGGTGCGGGCCACGGTCTCGCCGGAGCGGACCACGGTGTCGCCGAAGCCGCGCGAGGTCGCGACCTCCCATTTCACCGGCACCGGGGCCGAGGGCATGCCGTGGCCGATTTCCATCGGACGGGGCGCGAGGCGGGTCCAGATGACGAAGCCGTCGTGGGTCGGGTCACCGGCCGCGATCCCGAGCTGGAAGGGATATTCGGCGAACACCGGATCGGCCAGCGCCTGACGGCCCGAGCCGGCGAGGGCACCGCCGGCGCCGAGGGTCAGCAGCAGACCGCGACGGGACAGGGTTTCGAACGGGCGCATCAAGACCTCCAGACTGGATAACCCGACCTAGACCGGAATTGTGACGCGCGTCACCCCGTTCCATGCGCTCGGCAGGACCTGAGGCGTGTCCCCCGGCGCGGACCCGCGTGGGCCGCCTGATTCAGTTCGCCGGGGCCGGCTTCCAGGCCTGCATTTCCGCGATCTCGCGGGTCTGGGTGTCGACCACGACCTGAGCCATGCGACGAACCTCCGGATCGCGCGATTCCCTCAGCGCCACCTCGGCCATGGCCACGGCACCGCGGTGGTGTTCGATCATCTTGGCGATATAGGCCTCATCGACCGTCTGGCCGGACGCCCGGGCCATGCCGGTGTGCATCGCGGCCTCGGAGGCGGCGAAGGCTGCGTCGCCCGGGGTGGCGGCGTCGGAGGTGACATGGCCCCCGGCATGCGCCGGAGCCGAGACAACGCCCTCCTGCACACGGGCGGCGTGGTTCTTGGAGGTGGCGTCGCGCAGGGCCTGTTCGACAGGATCACCGCCGCCATCACAGGCCGCGAGGGTCAGGGCGAGGGCGGTCAGGGCGATGGGGGCGAGGCGCATCAGGCGTGTCCTTCAATCCAGGTCGGCATCCAGCTCTCGTGCATCTCGCGCAGGTGGTCCAGCGGCAGGCGGAACAGATCGCCGGCCGGGCCAACCGAGGTGAAGTCGCGGCCCTTGGCACGGCCGACCACCGAGGCGCTCAGGCCGACGGCCTGGGCAGCGGCAATGATCCCTGTCGGGTCCGCCACGGCGACCAGATAGCGGGCCTGATCCTCGCCGAAGAGCCGGGCGTGGGCATGGGCGTCCGGGCCGCCGTCCAGCTCGACGCCGCAGTCCGAGGCCAGGGCGATGTCCGCCGCCGCCCCGATCAGGCCGCCGTCGGAAAGGTCATGCACACAGGTCAGGGCACCCGCCTCGATCTGTTCGCGCACGAAGTCGCCCGTCTTCCGCTCCAGCGCGAGGTCGACCGGCGGCGGGGCACCGTCCTCGCGGCCCAGAACTTCGCGCAGATAGAGGGAGGAGCCCAGTTCGCCCCTGGTCTCGCCGATCAGGACCAGCACATCGCCCTCGACCATGCCGCCGAAGCCGACGACGACGTCATAGTTGGTCAGCAGGCCGACCGCCCCGACGGTCGGGGTCGGCGGAATAGCCGCACCATTGGTCTCATTGTAGAGGCTGACGTTGCCGCTCACGACCGGGAAGTCCAGCACCCGGCAGGCCTCGGCCATGCCGTCGATGGCGCGGACGATCTGGCCCATGATCTCGGGCCGCTGCGGATTGCCGAAATTCAGGTTGTCGGTGATGGCGATGGGCCGGCTGCCGACGGCGGTCAGGTTGCGCCAGGCCTCGGCCACAGCCTGTTTGCCGCCCTCATAGGGATCGGCCAGCACATAGCGGGGGGTGCAGTCCGAGGTCATGGCCAGACCCTTGTCCGTGCCGTGCACCCGCACCACCCCGGCGTCGGCCCCGGTGGCCGAGTCGTGCAGGGTGTCAGCCATGACGTGGCGGTCGTACTGTTCCCAGATCCAGCGCTTCGAGGCCATGTCCGGGCAGGTCAGGACCTTGATCACCGCATCGACCCAGCTGTCCGGCGCGGGCACATCGGCGGGGACCAGACGCGGTTGCAGCGCGGGCTGGACCCAGGGCCGGTCATACAGCGGCGCATCGTCGAACAGCGGGGCCAGCGGCACGTCGCAGACCGTCTCGCCATGATGTTTCAGCACCAGCCGGCCGGTGTCGGTGGTCTGGCCGATGACGGCGGCGTCGAGGCCCCACTTCTTGAAGATCCGGTGGCCGTCTTCCTCGCGGCCCGGCTTCAGCACGGCCAGCATCCGCTCCTGGCTTTCCGACAGCATCATCTCATAGGCCGTCATGCCGGTTTCGCGCTGGGGCACATGGTCCATGATCAGTTCGATGCCGACCCCGCCCTTGCCGGCCATTTCCACCGACGACGAGGTCAGGCCCGCGGCCCCCATGTCCTGAATGGCGGCGACGGCCCCCGAGGCCATCAGCTCCAGGGTCGCCTCGATCAGCAGCTTCTCGGCGAAGGGATCGCCGACCTGGACCGTCGGGCGTTTCGAGTCTGATTCGTCGTCAAACTCGGCCGAGGACATGGTCGCGCCGTGGATGCCGTCGCGGCCGGTCTTGGAGCCGAAATAGACCACCGAAAGGCCCGGCGCAGGCGCTGCCGAATAGAACAGGCTGTCGGCCTTGGCGATGCCGACGCACATGGCGTTGACCAGGATGTTGCCGTTGTAACCCCGGTGGAAATTGGTCTCGCCGGCCACGGTCGGCACGCCGACGCAGTTGCCGTAGCCGCCGATGCCGGAGACCACGCCCTTGACCAGCCGCCGGGTCTTCTCATGCGACGGATCGCCGAAGCGCAGGGCATTGAGCAGGGCGACGGGGCGGGCGCCCATGGTGAAGACGTCGCGCATGATCCCGCCCACGCCGGTCGCCGCACCCTGATGGGGCTCGATGAAGCTGGGGTGGTTGTGGCTCTCCATCTTGAAGATGCAGGCGTCGCCATCGTCGATGTCGATGACCCCGGCGTTCTCGCCCGGCCCGCAGATGACGCGCGGGCCCTTGGTCGGGAATTTGCCGAGGTGGATCTTTGAGGATTTGTAGGAGCAGTGCTCGGACCACATCACCGAGAAGACGCCCAGTTCGACGTGGTTGGGCTCTCGCCCCAGCCGGTCGAGGACGACCTGGTACTCATTGGGGGCCAGGCCGTATTCGGCGGCCAGTTCGGCCATGGTCTTCGGGGCGGTGTTCTGGGGCGCGGTCATGGGCGCGCCTTCTAGCCCCTGAACAGAGTCGTGTCAGCCACCGGCGGACAGATCATCGATGCCGAAGGCCTGCGGAGCCGGGCGTCGCGCGGTGAAGGTCAGGACGGTTGCGCCGACCAGTACGGCCACCGCCGCCGCAAGAGCGGCATAGGACAGGGTCGGGTTGCGGGCCTGCTCGGCCACATAGGCCCCCGCCAGACCCCATGCGATCGGCAGGCTGTAGGCGAGGGTCCTGAGCCGTTGGGTGACGGCAAGCGCCACCGCGACAATCACAATGACCGCCAGGATCGCCCAGGCCGTCGGAGGCAGCATGTCCGGAAGCAGGCCATCACCGGTGGCCACGGTAATCAGGTTCAGGGGTGAGGCCACTGTCAGCCACCCTGCCAACAGGCTGAGCGGCCAGACCGTCATCCAGCGGTCGCGGTCCCCGCGGGGGAGAGCCCGGATAGTGCCGGCGTTGACCAGCAGGGGAATCAACAGGACCAGCAGCGAGCCGAAAATCAGGACAACCGTCGCGGCCTCCCGGTCATAGGCTGCCGCCACGACCCATGCGCCGATGCCCAGCAGGGCGGCGAGCGAGGGCCAGCCAAGCCGGTTGATCAACCGGCTTTCGCCGGTCTGCGGCAGCGCCTGACGCACGGCGTAGACCAGTAGCCAGAGATAGATCACGCCCCAGATGGCGAAGGCATAGCCCGCGACCCGCAGTGTGGCGTCGCTGTCGGCCGAGAATTCGGCGGGGGACTGGCCCCAGCCGAGCAGCACCTGGGCCTGGCCGATCACGATGGCGAAGACGGTGGCTGCCAGCACCATCAGGCGGCGGGCCATCTGGGAGGCGTTCGGACGGACGATGGACATGGCGGCTCCACAGCTGTTGTCCATGACTACGCATCGGAACGGCGAAGGTTCAACTCCACTTGGCGATATGCCGTCGAAAATGCGTCGGTCGGGTTTTGACGCTTTCGGCTTGACGGACGCCGTCCCGACCGCTTCCGATCACCCCATGTCGAATACGGAACAGGGCCACCGCGACGATCTCGAAGCGGCAGACCGCGCGCTGGTCGCTGATCCGCGGGATCTTTCGGCGTTGATCGCCAAGGGGGACGCCCTTGCAGGCCTGGGGGATGGCCGCGCCGCCGCCAGCTTCTACAGTTCCGCCCTGCGCGCGGCGGGGGACGGCAAGGGGCTGGCACCTGCGGTCATCACCGAACTGCGGCGCGCCCAGGCCGCTGTCCAGGCCCAGGCGCAGCGGTTTGAGGCGCATCTGGCGACGAGTCTCGCCGGTGCCGGCTTTGATCCGGCAACCTCAAGCGACCGGTTCGCCCTGTCTCTGGACCTGATGGCGGGGCGAAAGCGGCTGTATCAGCAGGAACCGCGCTTCTATCTGTTCCCCGGCCTGCCGCAGGTCCAGTTCCAGCCGCGCGAGACCCTGCCCTGGCTGGCGGCGATCGAGGCGGCGACGGGGGAGATTCGCGCTGAACTGGACGGCCTGCTGGCCGAGCCGGAGCTGTTCCGTCCCTATGTCGAACCGCGCGCCGACCGGCCCAATACCGACGCCTCCGGCATGTTGGCCAACCCGGACTGGAGCGCCCTGTTTCTCTGGAAGGACGGGGCGGAACAGCCGGAGCTCGCCCGCCGTTGCCCGCGCACATTGGCCGCGCTCGCCGAGGTGCCGCTGTGCCGGGTGCCGGGGCGGACGCCGTCGATCCTTTTCTCAAAGCTGACGCCGGGGGCTCGCATCCCGCCGCACCACGGGCTGATCAACACCCGGCTGATCTGCCACCTGCCCCTGATAGCCCCGCCCGGCAGCCGCTTCAGGGTCGGCAATGACGTCCGCGACTGGCGCGAGGGCCAGGCCTGGGCCTTTGATGACACCATCGAGCATGAAGCCGCCAACGACAGCGGCCAGGATCGCACCATCCTGATCTTCGATGTCTGGAAACCGGAGATGAGTGAGGAGGAGCGGGCACTCGTCTCCGCCCTGTTCCAGGCCGTCGACGGCTACGGCGCGGGCGGTCAGGCCTGGGGGGTCTAGGCCTTCACCCGGGCCGGATTGCCGACGGCAGTCGCGCCTGCGGGCACGTCGCGCGTCACGACCGAGCCGGCACCGATCACCGCATCATCGCCGATGGTGACGCCGGGCAGGATGATGGCTCCGCCGCCGATCCAGACGTTTCTGCCAATGGTGACGGGCCGGCCGAACTCTATCCCGGCGGCCCGCTCGACGGCGTCGCGCGGGTGGTCGGCCGTGAGGATCTGCACCGCCGGACCGATCTGTGTCTGGTCGCCGATCTCGACCTCGCAGACGTCGAGGATGATACAGTTGAAATTCAGGAAGACGCTGCGGCCCAGCCGGATATTGTAGCCATAGTCGCAGTGGAACGGTGGGCGGATGATCGCGCCCTCGCCGACTTCGCCCATCCTCTGACGCAACAGGTCGCGTCGTTCGGCGGGGCTGGCCCCCATGGCGGCATTGTAGCGGGCCATCCATTGTCTGGATGCGGTCTGGTCTGCCTGAAGCTCGGGATCGCCGGGATCGTACGGCAGGCCCGAAATCATCTTCTGGCGTTCGCTCATGAACATCGGTCTGCCCCCGCCTCAGTGAGGTGAGATCGACCGTTCTGACGGCGCGGGTCAAGCCCGCATTCGACCTAGGCGGCGGCGAAGATGCTGCGGAACAGGGTCGCGCCGTCGGCGGAGCCCAGCTCTTCCTCGAACGCCCGGTCGGGGTGGGGCATCAGGCCCAGCACATTGCCGCGCGCATTCTGGAGGCCGGCGATGTCTGCGACCGAGCCGTTCGGATTGTCGACATAGCGGAACACCACCTGCCCCTCGCCCTCGATCCGGGCCAGGGTCTCTGCGTCGGCGAAATAGTTTCCGTCGCCATTGCCCTGGGTCATCACCACCTCGCGCTGGCCCTGATAGCCGGCAGTGAACCGGGTCTGGCCGTTGGCGACGGTCAGGGCGATGGGCTTGCAGACATATTTCAGCCCGGCGTTCCGCAGCAGGGCACCCGGGAGCATCCCGGCCTCGCACAGGATCTGGAAGCCGTTGCAGATGCCGACCACGGCCACGCCGTCGTCGGCGGCCTTCCTGACCGCCTGCATCACCGGCGACTGCACCGCCATGGCTCCGCAGCGCAGATAGTCGCCGTAGGAGAAGCCGCCCGGCAGGACGATCAGATCGAGGCCGGCGGGAAGTTCCGTCTCCTGGTGCCAGACCATGTCGACCCGCTCGCCGGTAGAGCGTTCGACGGCGACCTTGCAGTCACGGTCGCAGTTGGAACCGGGGAAGACGATGACGGCGGCGCTCATGGCGGGGGCCTCTAGCAGCGTTCGGATGGCTTGTCAGGCGGTGGCTGCCGAACTCAGCCCCTGTTCTCGTAGATCCCGGTGATCGAGGCCCGGGCCAGGGTGTGGAAATGCAGGTTGAAGCCGAAGATGGCTCCCGAATTGTCGGGCGTCACATCAAGCCTTTCCGCATCGACCGCGAAGACCGTGAAAATGTAGCGATGCGGGCCATGGCCCTGCGGCGGGGCGGCCCCTCCGAAGCCCGGAGGTCCGAAATCGGTGCGGCCTTCGACCGCGCCCTTCGGCAGGCCGGCGGACGATGCGCCTTCATCCAGCGCGGTCACATCGGCGGGAATGTTGGCGACCGTCCAGTGCCAGAAACCCGAGCCGGTCGGCGCATCGGGGTCGAAACAGGTGATGGCGAAGCTTCGGGTTCCCTCCGGGGCACCGGACCAGCTCAGCTGCGGCGAGCGGTTGCCCTCCGCATAGACCTGGGCATCGGGCAGGGCACTGCCGTCCGTGAAGCTGGTTGAGGTGACGGTGAAGGTCATGGCGTGTTCCTCGATGGGGCCGGGCGGACCCTGGCGAATGATCGCGGCCTGCGTCGCTAGTGAGCCGCCGCCTTCGCCCGGGGCGTAAAGGCGGAATCGTCCGCCAGCCCGCCCGCCAGTGCGGCGGCGAAAATCAGCACGCCGACCAGAACGAAGGCCGCGACCGAGAATCGGATCAGCCGCTTCATGCGACCTCGATGCGGTAGCTTTCGATCACGGTGTTGGCCAGCAGGGTCTCGCACATGCGTTTGACCTCGGCGGCCTTGTCCTCGACGCCTTCGCCGAGGTCGAACTCGATCAATTTGCCGACGCGGGCGTTCGAAACATCAGCCCAGCCCAGGCCTTGCAGGGCCCCTTCGACGGCCTTGCCCTGGACGTCGAGCACGCCGGGTTTGAGGAAGACGTGAACCTTGACCTTCGCCATCAGTGCAATCCCCCCTGAATCACGGTCGGCATATCCTTCATGATGCCGAGGCGGCGGGCCACCTCGGTGTAGCTCTCGATGACATTGCCCAGATCGCGACGGAAGCGGTCCTTGTCCAGCTTCTCGCCCGTATTGGTGTCCCAGAGGCGGCAGGAGTCAGGGCTGATCTCGTCGGCCAGCAGGACGCGCGAGAAATCGTTTTCCCACACCCGGCCGAACTCGATCTTGAAGTCCACGAGGGTAATCCCGACGGCACCGAACATGCCCGACAGATAGTCGTTCACCCGCACGGTCATGGCCAGCATGTCGTCGAGCTCCTGGGTCGTGGCCCAGTTGAAGGCGGTGATGTGCTCTTCGGTGACCATAGGGTCGTTGAGCTCATCCTTCTTCAGATAGAATTCGATGATCGAGCGGGGCAGGGGCGTGCCTTCGTCGATGCCGAGCCGCTGGCTCATCGACCCGGCGACGATGTTGCGGCAAACGACCTCGAGCGGAATGATCTCGACCTCGCGGATCAGCTGTTCGCGCAGGTTCAGCCGCTTGATGAAATGGTTGGTCACGCCGATGCCGTTCAGGCGCGACATGATGAACTCGCTGATGCGGTTGTTGATGACGCCCTTGCCTTCCAGCTGGGCCTTTTTCTCGCCGTTGAAGGCGGTGGCGTCGTCCTTGAAATACTGGATCAGGGTGCCGGGCTCGGGTCCTTCGTAGAGGATCTTGGCCTTGCCCTCGTAAATCTTCTTGCGCTTGACGTTCATGATGGTTGGTCCGGGCGGGGGCGACGGAAACGGCTATCGCTCGACCAGACCGGGATCTGGGCGGCTCAATCCGGAATCGGACGGGTGGGAAAAAGTCGCGCGAACCCTTAGCGGATGCGACACCGCGACACAAACCGGGCGCGTTGCGACCGTGCCTTTCGCCGCGGTGTCGCAACCCCGCGAGTTGCAGTTGCGTTCGTCCATGGGGCGGCTATAGACCGGGTCTACTGCGGCCGTGCGTTCCGGCTGCCCAAACGGAGCCCGGCCAAGCCCATGACGACCTTTGACGATCGGGAAAAAGGCTTCGAGTCCAAATACGCCCTCGATCAGGAGCAGGAGTTCAAGGCGGTCGCCCGGCGCAACAAGCTGCTGGGCCTCTGGGCCGCGGAGAAGATGGGCCTGAACGCTGATCGCGC
>JBEIJS010000089.1:0-9898 GCA_040380105.1 Caulobacteraceae bacterium
ATGCCCTGGGCGGCATGGGCGCGATTACACAGGCCATGGCGGCGGCCTGCGCCGAACAGGGGGTCGAGGTGCGGCTGGAGACGCCGGTCGCCGAGGTGCTGACCGAAAAGGGCCGGGCGGTCGGGGCCGTCACCGGGGCGGGCGACGTGGTGCGAGGCCGGGCGGTGGTCTCCAACCTGCATCCGCGCCTGCTGTTCGAACAGTTGGTGGATGATGCCGTGGTCCCTGCGGATTTCCGCGAGCGGATCGGCAACTACCAGTCCGGATCCGGCACTTTCCGCATGAATGTGGCCCTGTCGGAACTGCCCGATTTCACCAGCCTGCCGGGGACGGGCGACCACCTGACCGCCGGGATCATCATGGCCCCGTCGCTGGCCTATATGGACCGGGCCCATGCCGAGGCGCGGCTGAACGGCTGGTCGTCGAAGCCGATTGTCGAAATGCTGATCCCCTCGACGCTGGACGACAGTCTGGCGCCCGCCGGACAGCATGTCGCCAGCCTGTTTTGCCAGCATGTCGACCCGGCCCTGGGCGATGAACACCGGGACACTGTGGCTGATCTGATGATCGAGACGGTCGACCGATACGCCCCGGGCTTCAAGGCCTCGGTGGTCGGGCGGCTGGCGCTGGGGCCGCGCGATCTGGAGCGGCGCTTCGGCCTCGTGGGTGGCGACATCTTCCATGGCCGGCTGTCGCTGGACCAGTTGTTCAGCGCCCGGCCGGTGCTGGGCCACGCCGATCACCGGATGCCGGTTCCGGGCCTCTATCTGTGCGGTTCAGGCGCCCACCCGGGTGGCGGCGTCACCGGCGCGCCGGGGCACAATGCGGCACGGGCGGTGCTGAAGGACCTCGGTCGCTGAACGTCCTGTCAGACCGAATTGCCTGCGGCGGATCGAAGGCCTAGCGTCCGGCTTCGACGGCAGGAGAATGGATGTGAAACGAGATCGATCGGGCGCGGGCCGGGCATGGGCCATCGGGATCGCCATGGCGCTCGGCCTGACCCTGGCCGGGGCTCCGGCCATGGCCCAGACCCCGGCGGGGTTCAACTCGACCCGACCGGCCGAGCGGATCGAATACTGGCAGAAGCGCCTCAGCGAGATCAGCACGCGCCTGGAGCAGCCGGACAGTCTGGCCGATGTGAGGCTGCTGTTCCTCGGGGACTCCATCACCGATTTCTGGACGATGGGAAACAATCCCTGGTTTCCGGGTGCGATCGGCGGCCGGGTGATCTGGGACGAGACCTTCGGTGGGCGCGATCCGTCCCGTCTCGGTTTGAATTTCGGCATTTCCGGCGACCGGACCGAGCACGTCCTTTACCGGATCCAGCCGCGAACCGAGGGCGGCCTGGGGCAGCTGGACCGGCCGGACCTCAATCCGGATGTCATCGTGCTGATGGTCGGCATCAACAACAGCTGGGACGCCGAGACTCCGGCGGTGGACAGTGTGGTGGCGGGCATCCGGGCGGTGGTCGCGGCGGTCCGTGCGCGCAAGCCGGACGCGCAGATCGTCCTGCAGTCGCTGCTGCCGACCAATGAGGCGGTGCGGAACCGGGATCTGGTCATTCCGGTCAATGCAGCCCTGGCCGGGTTTGCCATGGAGCCGGGCGTGTCCGGTCATGTCCGTTATCTTGACCTTTATCCGGTCTTCCTCGGCCCTGACGGTCAGCAGAACCGGGCCTTCTTCATGGACGGTGTGCACCCGAACGAGGCCGGCTACAGGGCCTGGCGCGACCGACTGGTGCCCTTCCTCTCCGGTGTCAGGGGCCGCGGGGAAGCCTGAACCGACTTCAGCCACCGCCGCCGGTTTCTGAAGGCCGCCGTTGATCCGGCGTATAGGGCCATTGGGAGTCGGGTCGTGGCCGGTTAGGCTCGGGCGATGTTTCTGGCCTCCATCCTCGCAGCGGCGGTGCTGATGACGAACCCGGCTTCGCCTTCCGATCCATCCCCTCGCGCGACCGTCGAGCAGGGACGGCTGCTCGGCCGGCAGGCGGACGGCGTGGCCAGCTTCAAGGCCATCCCCTATGCTGCGCCCCCGGTGGGCCCGCTGCGCTGGCGGGCACCGCAACCCGCCGAAGCCTGGCAGGGCGAGCGCGATGCGGGACAGGTCGGCGCCATCTGCATCCAGCCGCCTTCGAACGGCGACCCCGGCGTCGGCCCCCTGCCGATGAGCGAGGACTGTCTGACGCTGAACGTCTGGACACCGGCGGAGCGCGGCGCGGAACCCCTGCCGGTCATGGTCTGGATCCATGGCGGCGGGCTGAACAACGGCTCGGGCACGGCGGCGCTCTACGACGGGGCCAATCTGGCGAAGCGCGGCGCGGTGGTGGTGACGCTGAACTACCGGCTGGGGCGGCTGGGCTTTTTCGGACATCCGGCCCTGACGGCCGAGGCCGGCGACGACGGGATCGTGGGGAACTACGGCATGGCGGATGTCATCGCCGCGCTGGAATGGGTCCGCGACAATGCCGGCGCCTTCGGGGGCGATCCGGGCAAGGTCACCGTTTTCGGGGAGTCAGCCGGCGGCGTGATGGTGACGCGCCTGATGATTTCTGAGCCCGCGCGGGGATTGTTCCACCGGGCCATCGTCCAGTCCGGCCTCGGCCGGGACGAGGGCACGGCGACATTCCGGACGCTCGACGGGTCTCCCTCCCTCGAGGACAGGGGCGTCGCCTTCGCGCTCGCGGCCGGCCTGCCAGCGGACGCCTCGGTCGAACAACTGCGGGCGCTCCCGGCAGAACGGCTGCTGACACCCGCACCGAGCTTCTTCGGTGGCGATCTGATGGTGATTGATGGTCAGGACGGCGGTGGTCTTGTCGGGGAGAATGTCGCCCCGGCCTTCGCCGCGGGACTGGAGGCACCCGTGCCCCTGATCATCGGCACCAACAGCGCCGAACTCTGGCGGATCAAGCCGTCCGACCTGAGCCCCTACGGCGCGATCGAGGCCGCCATGACACCCGGGGAACGATCGGCCTTGCTCGCGGCCTATGGCGGCCAGGACGGCTATGACGCCCATCTGCTCAGCGATCTGGTCTTCAACGAGCCTGCGCGGCATCTGGCGCGGCTGCATGCGGCCAATGGGCATCCGACCTGGCTGTACCGGTTCGATGTGGTGCCGGAGTCCGGTCCCGCGCCCAACGGCGGTGCCCCCCATGCGTCGGAACGCCCCTATGTGTTCGACAATCTGCACACCGTCGGCCGCCCCATGGGCGAGCGGGACGCACAGGCGGCGACGGCCATGGCCGACTATTGGACCACCTTCGCAGCCCGGGGCGCTCCCAACGCGCCGGGCCGGCCGGTCTGGCCCGAGTTCGGGGCCGAGCGCGACCGGCTGCTGGAGTTCACCAATGACGGGCCGGTTGCGAAGCCGGTTCCATTCCCCGAACGACTCGACCGGGTCGAGGCCCTGCACAGCCGGCCCGACTGAGGTCGCCCGTTCAGTCCCCGTAACCCTCGTACCGCTGGCCCTGGGCCAGGTTGCCGAACTTCGTCGTATTGGCGTCGAAGCTCAGCTTGATGATGCCGATCGGGCCGTGGCGCTGTTTGCCGATGACGACCTCGGCCTGGTGTTCCAGCCGGTCCATGTCCTCCTGCCATTGCAGGTGTTCGGGCGTGCCCTCGCGCGGTTCGGCGCGGCCCAGATAGTAGCTCTCGCGATAGACGAACATGACGCAGTCGGCGTCCTGCTCGATCGAGCCGGATTCGCGCAGGTCGGACAGTTGCGGCCGCTTGTCCTCGCGCTGCTCGACCTGACGCGACAGCTGCGACAGGGCGAGGATGGGCACGCTCAGCTCCTTGGCCAGGGCCTTGAGGGCACCGGTGATCTCCGACACCTCCTGCACCCGGTTCTTCTGGTTGTTGCCCTCGCCGACGGTGATCAGCTGCAGATAGTCGACGATGATCAGGTCGAGGCCGTGCTCCTGGCGTTTCAGGCGGCGGGCGCGGGCGGCCAGTTTGGAGATCGACAGGCCGCCGGTGGCGTCGATGTACAGGGGGCTTTCGCCGATCTCGACGGCCGCCTCGCGGATGCGGCCGAAATCGGCGGCGTCGATCTCGCCCTTGCGCAGCTTGTCCGAGGACACGCCCGAGGCATCGGCCAGGATACGCATGGCCAGCTGTTCGGCGCTCATTTCCAGCGAATAGAAGGCGACCACCCCGCCACTGACCGTCTTGCGGCCCTCGGGCGTCGGCTCCCAGCGGTAGTTGCGCGCGACGTTGAAGGCGATGTTGGTCGCCAGCGCGGTCTTGCCCATCGACGGGCGGCCGGCGAGGACCAGCAGGTCGGACGGGTGCAGGCCACCCAGCTTGGCGTCCAGATCGTCCAGATGCGTGGCCAGACCGGCCAGTTTGCCGTCGCGCTGATAGGCCTCGCCGGCCATCTTCACCGCGCCACCGAGGGCGCTTGAGAAGCTGACAAAGCCCGAGGACGGCTTGCCCGTTTCGGCCAGGGTATAGAGCTGCTGCTCGGCCTGTTCGATCTGGTCGATGGCGGCGGTTTCGGGCTGCGGTGCCTCGCGGACGATCTCGCCGCCGATGCGGATCAGGTCGCGGCGCAGGGCCAGGTCATAGACCACCCGCGCATAGTCGGGGGCGTTGGCGGCGGGCGGGGCGCGGTCGACCAGATCGGCGAGATAGCGCAGGCCGCCGAACTCCTGGAAGGCCGGATCCAGCTTGAACCGCTCCATCAGAATGGTCGGCTCGGCCAGCATGCCCTGACGGATGTGGTCCTCGATCGCTTCGTACAGGCGCTGGTGGAAGGGCTCGTGGAAATGCGAACCGCGCAGGCGGTCGGACAGCCGTTCGAACACGGCATTGTCGAACATCAGCGAGCCGAGAAGCGCCTGTTCCGCCTCGAGATTGTGCGGCATCGACGGGATCGGGCCGGAATCCATCGGCGACGGGAATTGGACGGGGGCAAAGGCGTTCATCGGGGTCATGTCTTAACCATGCACGCGCCCTGCGACATGCGCGGACGTAGCCGCGGCAGAGGGATAAGTCGGCGGCTCTGTGGATGCCCCGGAATTCCGTAGCCTGATCAGTTATGGTTCAGCTTGCAGGGCAGGGGTGGCGTTCGGCCATCCATTCCCGCATCGCCTGGGTGACGCTGATGTTGCGGCGGTTCGCCGGGATGGAATTGAACCGCCCGAGGATGGCGCCGGGCGAGAACGAGACCTGCTCGGGCATACAGGTCGGGGGCTTGCGACCGGCCTGTCGGGCCGCGACCTGTTCGGCGCGGACCGTGCGGACCGCACCCTCGAACTCGCGGATCAGCCGGCGTGTGTCCGACCGGAGCATGGCGGTCGGATTCTGCGGAATGCGGGAGGCGGTGGTCAGGAACTCCTGGACCGTCATGGCCTGGGCACCGGTGGCGAACAGGGTCGCGGCGATGCCGACGACGAGCGCGAGTTTCTTCATGGTCAATCTCCCCGTACGGCCAAGCCTGGCCGTGCCTTTAAGGCGGTATCGCGGCCAAGAGAAAGGGCGCGCCCGGCTGGACGCGCCCGATCACTGACTTGTTATCAGGAGGTTTCGGTTCAGGCTTCCGAACCGAGGCCGTCCTGCTGGCCGTTACCCTGCCTACCAGCTGTAGCCGATACGCGCGTAAACGAAGCGGCCGTTGAAACCGAACGGGGAGAACTGCGGATAGCCCACCGATCCGGTCGGTGCGTTGAGCGCCGCCGGGGTAAAGTTGGGGTATTCGTCAAACAGGTTGTTCACCCCGATGGACAGGTTGACGCCCTGGGCGAACTCATAGCGGCCTTCCAGATCGAACAGGGTGTGATCGCCCGTTTCGTAGTCGATCGTGGCGTTGTTGTTGGCCACCAGCACGCTGTCGAAAGAGGTGGCGCGCGCGGTGACGCTCCATGCGTCGAGCTCCCAGTCCACCGAGGCCACGATCTTGGTCTCGGGCGTGCCCTGCTCGAACGCGAGAATATTGGCGCGATCGAACAGGAAGTTCGGCGATACCGGAATGGTGACCACGGGAATGCCGGGCACCTTGGTCACTTCGGTCTGGTTGAAGTTGGCGGCCAAGGTGAAGTCAAACCGGCCGGTGGTGTCGGTCTGCAAGCGATAGCGACCGACAACGTCGACGCCCTTGGTCGTGGTCTCGAGCCCGTTGGTGAAGAAGCGGGCCGACGAGACGCCGAGCGGCTGGATGATCGCCAGAACTGCACTGGTCGTCGCCGCCGACTGGCTGGGGCGGGTCGGGCCGAGGTTCTCGGACAGGATGATGCGATCGGTGACATCGATCTGATAGGCGTCAACCGTCAGTTCGAACCCGCCGGAACGGAACACTCCGCCGAACGAATAGTTGACCGAGGTTTCGGGCTTCAGCGGCGTGGCACCCAGGGCGATGGACACCGCATCGCCGGGCCGGAAGGTGCCGGACTGGATGAGGTTGGTCACCGGCAAACCGGCGACGACCGTTGTGACGAGGTTGGTCGCGATATAGCTGAAATGTTGTTGCTGCAGGGCCGGGGCCCGGAAGCCGCTTGAGACCGCGCCGCGAATGGCGAAGCTGGGCGAGAAGTCGTAGCGGCCGGAAACCTTGCCCGTCAGGGTGTCGCCAAAGTCGGAATAGTCCTCGTAGCGACCTGCCAGGCCGAAGGTGAAGGCCTCGCTGAACTTGCCTTCCAGATCGAGATAGGCCCCCCAGTTGTTGCGATCGACGTCGACCGCATTCCCCGGACTGAAGCCGGGGAAGCCTTGCGCGCCCCCGCCCTGCGGGCTGCCGGGGTTTCGGTCATAAGACTGGCGCTCACCGGCCGTCTGGACGAAGGCTTCGCTGCGGGCTTCAAAGCCGAAGGCGACGTTCAGCGGTTCGTAGAGACCGACCTCCGCCTGGCGCACGCCGTCAATGCTGAACGTCAGCTGTTCGTATTCCAGCCCACCGGCGTCGAATTCCAGCGGAGAGGCTGCGCCATAGGAAGCGTTGATTGTGTTCAGCACGCGATAGTCGAGCGCGTTGCGGCCATAGCTAGCCGCGATATCCCAATCGATCCCGCCGGCTTCGCCCTTGGCCCCGCCATAGAGGTTAAAGTCATCGATCTGGGTGGCGATGATCGGCAGGAAGCCGTTCGGATAGACCGAGAGGACGTTGTTGGCGTTGTTGAAGGCGCGGGCTGTGGCCGCAGACTCGGTGTCCTTGCCCTGGTAGCCGCCGAATCCATAGATCGACCAGCTGGCGTTGATCGGTGTGCCCGCATTGAACCAGAACGACCTGGCCTCGACCGCCGGATCGCCGAAGCGGCCCAGCACGGTGGTCGTGGATCCCGTCGGCGTGGCCGCAGGCGTGGAGAAGTCGGACCGGTTGGTTGGATTGCGGTCCTGGATTTCGGCCGACAGCGTCAGGAATCCTTCATCGCCGAGCGGAAGACCGACCCATCCGCTGATCGATGTCTGGGCGCCGTCGGAGACATCGCGCGTGCCCCGGGCCGTCGCGACCTCGGTGTCATAGATGCCGTAGTTCAGTGTCACGCCACCGCCCTCACGCGCTTCGCGCAGGCGCAGGTTCATGACACCGGCGATGGCGTCCGAGCCATACTGGGCCGAGGCACCGTCGCGCAGCACTTCGACCGTGCCGAGCGAGACGGTCGGGATGGTGTTCAGGTCAAAGGCCGCCGAACCGCGACCAAGGCTGCCATTGACGTTCACAAGCGCGCTGATGTGACCCCGCTGGCCGTTGATCAGAACCAGGGTCTGGTCGGGGGCGAGACCGCGCAGGGTGGCCGGACGGACATGGTCCGAACCGTCGGAGATGGCCGGGCGGGGAAAGTTGATCGAGGGGGCAGATGCGGCCAGGGCGGAGGCGGTCTCGGTGCCCGCACCCTGGCGACTTAGCGTTTCGCCGGAAATGACGTCCACCGGAGCGATCGTGTCCAGACGAGAGCGGCCCGCCGTGCGGGTGCCGGTCACGACCACTTCATCGATCTCCCGGGCCTGCTGATCATCAGGCGGTGTCGCCTGCTGGGCGGATGCGGTGAGCGGAAACGCCATCATGGCGCCTGCGGAAGCACACAAAAGCAAGGCTGAGCGCGTGGAGATAATTTTCATGACTGGCCCCTGATCTGGATTGATCAACCATGCTGGAAGCCAATATGGCCAAGGTCAAGCATGGTTAATTCATCGCTTGCGGATAGTGTCGCAAAATCGACAAAAAAGAGGCGCGCCCGCCGGGCGCGCCCCTCAATCAGATGGCGGCGGTCAGGCCTGGGTTCAGGCTTCCGAACCGAGGCCGTCCTGCTGGCCGGCGCCGCCGTCGACCATGTCCTTGGCCTGTTCGAGGGCCAGTTCGCGGTCCTCGTCATAGGCGGCCTTGATCACGTCCTCGCCCTTCGCCTGACGTTCGGCTTCGTCGGCCGAACGGGCGATGTTGATCTTGACGGTGGCCGAGACCTCGGCGTGCAGGCGAACCAGCACTTCGTGGACGCCCAGCGTCTTGATCGGGGTGTTGAGCACGATCTGGCTGCGCTCGACCTTGCCGCCTTCGGCCGTGACGGCCTCGACGATGTCGCGGGCGGCGACCGAACCGTACAGCTGACCCGTCTCACCGGCCTGCCGGATCATGACATAGGTCTGGCCGTCGATCTTGGAACCGATCGTGCCGGCGTCGGCCTTGTTCTTCTCGTTGCGGGCCTCGATGGCGGCGCGGTCGAGTTCGAACGCCTTCAGGTTCGCCGAGGTGGCCCGTCGGGCCTTGTCGCGCGGCAGAAGGAAGTTACGGGCGAAGCCGTCCTTGACGGACACGACGTCGCCGATGGCGCCGAGATTATCGACGCGCTCAAGCAGAACGACCTTCATCTTATTTCACCACGTAAGGCAGGAGGGCCAGATAACGGGCGCGCTTGATGGCCTTGGCCAGTTCGCGTTGCTTGATCTGGGAAACGGCGGTGATGCGCGACGGAACGATCTTGCCGCGCTCGCTGATGTAGCGTTGCAGCAGTTTGACGTCCTTGTAGTCGATCTTCGGCGCGCCTTCACCCGTGAACGGGCAAACCTTGCGGCGACGATAGAAGGGACGGCGTCCGGCGGCGCCGGAGCCCGCCGGCGCGCCCGGCGACGGAGCGGTGGTGTCGGTCATGTTCCGGGTTCCTTAAAAGGTGGCTTCGGCGGCGTCGTCACGCGGCGTGCGTTCACGCTCACGTTCACGCTCGCGCTCGCGGCGGGCCAGCAGGGGCGACAGTTCCAGGTCGAGTTCCTCGACGCGGACGGTCAGCCAGCGAAGGACGTCCTCGTTGATCGACAGCTGACGCTCGACCTCGGCCATGGCGGCGGGCGGGCAGTCGACGGCGAGCAGCGAATAGTGCGCCTTGCGGTTCTTCTTGACCCGATAGGTCAGGTTGCGCAGACCCCAGTATTCGATCTTGGCGACGGTGCCGCCGCCGGCTTCGATCAAACCCTTGATGGTGTCGTTCAGCGCTTCGGCCTGTTGCGCGCTGATATCCTGGCGCGACATGACCGTGTGCTCGTAAAGAGCCATGCGGTATTCTCCCTTGTAGGACGTCGGCGCGAGGGGACCGGGTAAGTCCTCTCCCACGATGGATCCCGATGCGGCGGCCGGGATGACTTCCCGAACCCTTTGGAGTTCCGCGACCGGGACCGAAGTCCTGGAAAGGCGGCGCGTATAGGGGAAAAGGTCGGTCCGGTCCAGCCCCGGGTGCGCCTTCGACGGATCGCCGTGGGTGCCGGTCAGTCCGGACGCACCACCAGACAGGTGACCCGACGTTCCTCCAGGGCCGCGCAGGCCGAGCGGGCTCCCTGCTCGGTCATGCCGGTGAAGCGCGAACGGTACCAGCCGCTGGCATTCTGGACGGTGCGCTCCGCGGCGGTGAACTGACTGCGGAAGCGGCGGTTGACCTCGGTCAGCCAGTTGCGGGCGACCGTCTCGTCACGGAAGGCAC
>JBEIJS010000090.1:0-9795 GCA_040380105.1 Caulobacteraceae bacterium
CTCGGCCACGCTGAACCCGGTCTTCTATGTGCCGCTGATCGGCTATATCCTGCTCGTAGGCTTTGCCTTCGCCGCCTCGCGGGCTCGCGTCCGGAACGCCCCGGCTGTGGACGGCACCCCAGGGGGACACTGAGCCGATCATAACTCGGGATCCAGGTGGAGTCGGGCCGGAAGAGCCATTCCGGTCCTGCCCCCACCAGGCACGCCGATCCCCGCCGGTCGCGATAAAGATTGAGATCGTAACGGGTGGTGCCGGTCAGAGGTCAGTCGACTACGCGTCTAGTCCAAGAGGAGATGGTGGTATTGGTCCAGCGACAGATCGTCTGCGGTCGGCGCGCCCGTGGCGCGGCTGTCCCCCGGGTACCAGGGACCTGGCGGTTATCGGGGAAGGGCGTGGCGGTGCTGTCAGTCCGGCGACAACTCGTCTCCGCCTGGCACCGGCTGGCCGGTCAGACCCCTTCGAAAGCCTGGTGTCCAGCGAGCCTATGAGCCGACCTGCGTGTCTGCCTTCCGGGGGAAGAAATGATTGCCCTCCGCCCGCAGTAACGCAAGAAAGGCTTCCGCGAGCCGGTTACGTTCGGCACCGGCAGAGGTCGCAAAGCCATATTCGTGACGGATGCCCGGCGTGAAACGTCTCAGAACGGTGCCCTCACGCACATAGGCTGAGGCGAGGGTTTCATTGACGATGGCGACCCCGACGCCCCGCGCTGCAAGGGCACAGGCCGAGGCGATCGTGTGGGTCTCGACCTTCACCCGGGGTACCACGCCCGCATCGGCGAGTGCGGTCTCGACCTGCCCCCGAAACCTCTGGCCCTGGCCCAGCAGG
The DNA here is from genome assembly GCA_040380105.1 of Caulobacteraceae bacterium. Taxonomy (GTDB): domain Bacteria; phylum Pseudomonadota; class Alphaproteobacteria; order Caulobacterales; family Caulobacteraceae; genus Brevundimonas. Next base: position 827 of record JBEIJS010000090.1, read on the forward strand.
ATCAGGGGCACGCCGCCCAGATCGGCGGCGTCGATCGTCTCCTGATGCGCCAGGGGATGGGATCGCTCAAGGACACAGGCTGTCTCGCTTTCCAGCACTGTTTCCGCCTGCAGATCGGCCCGATTATGCGGCAGCTTCACAAAGCCGGCGTCGACCGCTCGAGACGCGATCATGGCTTTTGCGACCTCGACCCCGTGGGAGTCGATCGACAGGTGGACTTGCGGGTACTGGGCCAGAAACCGGGTAATCAGGTCAGGCAGAACCGCTTCGAGCAGGCTGGGCGGTGCCACCAGTCGCAGATGACCCACACGGAAGCTCGAGATGTCGCGGGCGAGGGATTGGACGCGCTCGACCGTGTCGAGGGCTCTCTCGACCTCCTGATGCATCAGGAGACCGTCGGCCGTCAGAATCAGTCGCCCACGATCGCGGTGAAAAAGCTCAAACCCGACATCGCTCTCCAGCTGCGCAAGAAGCCGGCTTGCCGCAGGCTGGCTCAGGCCGTGCTGGCGGGCCGCGGCGGTGACCGAACCCAGGCGGACGATCGCGCTGAAAATCCTCAGCGCCCTGAGCCGAAGTGGATGGTGCGCCGGCTCCGTGGCGACGCTCATCGCTCAGTCATCACGGGCGGGCTGGACCGGAAGCAGGATCCTAGACGGCGTGTCCGGGCCGATATGAACCGTGCAGACCGCGAGTACCGGGTCGCTCGCCTCTCCGGCAGGAACACCGGTTCCGGGATTGACGTCGAAATGCGGGAAATTGCTCGAGGCGATGTCCAGCCGGATGCGGTGTCCAGCGGCAAACAGGTTCGCTGTAGGGAAAGCCCTGATCTCGACCTCATAAACTTCCCCCGGTCGCATAGGACGCACCGCGTCGAAGCCGTCCCGGAAGCGTAGGCGCAGAATGCCGTGGGTCAAGTTCAGGGCGAAGCCTTCGGGGTAGTCGGCGCTCGGCGGATAGACATCGACGAGCTTCAACGTCACGTCGGTGTCGACGGCCGTGCATGACACCCACAGGTGGGCCACGATCGGACCGGTGATTTCGACCGCGTCTGGCAGGGGGGCAGTCTGGAAGGTCACAACGTCGTCCCGGTCCGCCAGTGCCCGGCCTGGTAAGGTCGCGCCGAACAGCGACCCTGTCTCGCGCTGGTCGAAGCCGCCCGCTTCCATCAGAGGCGCACCGGAAGCCACAGCTCCACCGATGGTCGGCACCGGTTCAAACGGGTCATGGTGCCAGTGGCATTGGCCCGGTGCTGAGACGGCGGTCGTAAGCCCGCCATCAGCCGACAGATGAAAGGCGGTGGGAACGGTTGCGCGGGGCGGCCAGTCGGCTTCCTCCACCCAACGCCCGCCGTGGTCCAGTCGACCGCCTGCCGTCCGGCGTCCCGAGCCGCCGCCCATGACGAAAAGACGGACCGGCGCGCCCAGAGGCTCGACCGCGGGGCGGTCGCCCCGAAGATGCTTGTCGAACCACGCCAGCCGCAGGGCGACATAGTCGTCGGCCAAGGCCCCATCGAGGGTGGCGTGCGGGCCGAAGTCCACGTCGCCTGCATGGCTGACCGAGCGCTGGCCGTGGGTCCAGGGGCCCATCACCAGCCGCACCGGTCCCGTCTTCATCCGGCTGAGCGCCGAGAAATTGTCGGTCGCGGACAGGGCATAGGGATCATACCAGCTGCTCATGAAGACCATGGGAACATCGCTGAACCGGTCGTAGTGCGCCGCGGCACAGATGTCCGGCTGTTGCCAGAACGGACCGAAAGTCTCGCGCGACCAGAGACCGACGACGAAATCTTCGTACTCGGGCGCGCTCGTCAGGGGCGAGTGACCGGTCCGCCAGGGGTTTACCCGGGCCCAGGTGCCGATGTCCTGTGCCTCCAGGGCGGTGCGGCGGACCGGATCAGCCGCGGTGGCGGGTGCCAACAGGGCGTGCCGATAGGCCCAGGTAAGCTGCTTCAGCTCGAAGGCTCCGCCTTGGCGAATACCGCTGTGATAGCCGCTGGAGAAGCCGCCGGAGTCCATGAAAAGGGCCGCCAGCGACGGATGGCCGAGAGCCGCGACCGCAGCCTGGACGTGGGCCGAATAGGACAGTCCTGTCATGCCGATGCGACCGTCGCACCAGGGCTGGTCGGCGAGCCAGGTCAGGGTGTCGAAGCCGTCTTCGGCCTCATTCAGATATTTGGAGAAGCGACCCCCGGAACCATAACGGCCCCGACAGTCCTGCAGGACATAGACATACCCGGCACGAGCGAACTGGGCCGCGATCTCGGGCTTTGAGAAGGGCTCGAGTCGCGCTCGGGTCCGGTCCGCATGGCTGGTGCCGGTTTTGTTGTAGGGCGTTCGCTCCAGAATCACACTGCGGGGTCCGGATGGGCCCGCCGGCAGATAAATGTCGGTCGCCAGGCGCACGCCGTCACGCATCGGCACCATGACGTCGCGGATTACCGTTCCTGCGACCTCGGGATCTGCAGGGATCGCCGCGAGGGTCACGACGGCCCCACCTGGGACTGGACGATCGCAGCGGGGGGGCTGTAGGTGGCCGGGGCCCCGGGGCCGACTGGCAGGGCGAGCGAGACCCAGGCTGTAACCAGGGCGATCCCCGCCAGGCCGAAGGCGATACTGTAGGGCAGCATCAGGGCTATCATCGACCCAATCCCGAAATCCCGCTGCCACCGTTGGCAGATGATGAGAACCAGCGGGAAGTTGCTGGCCAGCGGGGTGACGATGTTGAAGATCGAGTCGCCCATCCGGTAGGCGGCCGTGGTCATCTCCGGCGACACGCCCAGCAGCATCAGCATCGGCACCACGACGGGTGCCATTGCGCTCCACTTGGCGGAGGCCGAACCGATCAGAAGGTCGAGCCCCGACGACATACCGAGCAAGGAAACGAGCAGCAACGGTCTCGGCAGATCCAGCCCCCTCAGGGCGTCGGCACCGTTGACCGCCAGCACCGGCCCGAGGTTCGACCAGGCGAAGAGGGCTACGAAATGGGCGGCAAAAAAGGCCAGCACGATGTAGGGGGCCACATCGCGCATCCCCTCAGCCATCATCCTGATGAGCATCCGATGCGTCGGGATGGTGCCCGAGACCGCGCCATAGGCCCAGCCGCATCCCAGGAACAGGATCATGAAGGCCGCGACCAGTGACCCATAGAAGGGGGCAAGGCGTCTGGGGCCTTGCTCGGACATGTCGAGCAAGGGGCCGCCCCCTGGCCAGAGTACCAAGGCGGCAAAGACGATGACGACGACCAGGGCCACGACGCCCGCCCAGAGCAGGCCCCGGCGCTGAGCGCTCGAGAGGACGCCGAGCGCGTCCGCTTCCTCCACGCCGTCGGGAAAGCCTCCCGTCCAGCGGCCGAGGCGAGGCTCGATAATGCGATCCGTTACATACCAGGCGATCGGGGTGAAAAGGACGCCGATCGCAAGGGTGAACCACCAGTTCCCGAGTGGATTGATGCCGTAGGCGGGATCGATCAGCTGCGCAGCAGGAGCTGTGATGCCCAGCATCAGAAGGTCGAACTGGCCAGGAATGATGTTGCCGGCAAAGGCCCCCGAGATCCCGGCATAGGCGATGGCCACGCCGACGAGGGGGTGACGACCGGCCTTGGCGTATACCAAGGCCGTGAGCGGGATCAGAACGACATAGGCCGCGTCCGCTGCATGGTGCGAGAACAGGCCGATGATGAAGACAGCGGGCGTGAGCAGCGGCGAAGGCAGCCGCCGTACCCCACCGCCGAGCAGGGCCGCGAACAGGCCGGAGCGTTCAGCCACGGCGGCCCCCAGCATCACGGTCAGCACAAGCCCGAGCGGAGGAAACCGTGTCAGGGTCTGGGGCATTTCGACGAGCAGGCGGGTGATGTTCTCGCCCGAGAGCAAACTGACGGAGACGAGGCGCTCGCCGGTGATGGGGTTGGTCGCGCCCCAGCCGGCCGCAGCGGCGACAACGGACACCGCGACCAGCACCAGAATGCAGCCCGCGAGGATGAAGACCGGATCCGGCAGGGCATTGCCCAGTCGTTCGACCCGGTCGAGCCAGCCCCCCCGCCTTGGCGAGAGGGCTGGCCCGGAACCTGGGGCGGGGTCGGCGGCGTCCGTCATGGTGACGACTGAACCCTAGAACTGAAGACCGACGCGAACATAGACGCTGCGACCGCGGGCATCATAGGTGTAGATGTCGTAGTTGATCGGCGCATTGGCGTAGGAGGCTGGTGGCTGTTCGTCGAACAGGTTGCTGACCCCGACCGTGACTGTCGCGTCATACTGGTCGAACGAATAGCTGCCTTCCAGATCCTGATAGAAGATGGCGTCGGTCGTCGCGTCCTTCACCGTGTTCACGATATCTGTGGTCTCGCCGATGTAGCGCCCTCTCCAGAGCGCCATCCACGGACCGTCGCTCCAGCGCAGTGAGCTTTGGCCCTTCCAGTGCGGATAGGTGGAACGGGCGCGGTCGCCCTTGCCGGCGCGTTCGTCGAGAATGTCGGGCCCACCCGTGGGGTCGGGGCTGACGGTGGTGAACTCCTCGAGATAGGAGGTGTCGAGCACGGCGGCGAACCTACCGATGTCGGTCGTGAACTCATAGCGGAGTGTGGCGTCTATGCCCGATGTCCGGATCTCCGACAGATTCTGGGCACCCTGGGTCAAGCGCGTGACCGCACCGGTCAGCGGATCGCGCTCGACCAGATCGCAAAAGGCCCCGGCTCGGGCCGCGCACAGGCCGAGGATCTGGGCTGCGGCCTGCGAGGCGATCGCGTCACTGATGGTGATGTCGTACCAGTCGGCCGTCAGCGTCAGGCCGGGAATGGCGCTCGGCTGGAAGGCGAAGCCGGCGCTGAAGGTATCCGCCGTCTCGGGCTCGAGCTGGGTGTTGCCCGAGGTCACTCCGGGAATGAGACCGTTCAGATTGAAGTTGGCCTGGTTGTAGCTGGCGGGGATGCCGGCGCAGCCCGGCAGGGTCGGCCGGGCCGCCGCGCCCCCGTTGCAGGGGTCGATCGCCTGCACGCTGACTTCGCGTCCGCCCTGGAACAGTTCAAGGATCGACGGCGCGCGGAAGCCTTGCGAATAGGTCCCCCGGATCAGCAGGTCCTCGACCGGACGCCAGCCCACTCCCGCCTTGAAGGTCGTGGCATCGCCGACGGTGTCATAGCTGGAGTAGCGTGCAGCCAGGCTGACATCGAGGCGGTGGGCCAGCAGCATGTCCGCGAACACCGGGATGGCCAGTTCAACGTAGCCCTCGTGCAGCGAATACTCGCCAACGGTCGGCACGCGGGTCTGGGCGGTCGTCGTCGTATAGAGGCTCGACAACAGCACAGGCGCCGAGTTCGCATAGACGTCGGGCCGGTCTGTCGCCTTGTTTTTGCGGTACTCGTAGCCCGCCGCGACCGACAGAGGGCCGGCAGGAAGCTCGAAGAGGTCGCCGGTGATGTTGTAGGTCACGTCGAACAGTTCGGTGGAGTTGAACTCCCGAGTGGTGAAGCGGATGTAGTTGGCCATCTCGGACGTCATTGGCCCGAACAGATTGATCGGCACGCAACCGGCCGACGCCAGGCAGTTGGCTGGATTGCCAAGGCCCCGGAACAGGTTCTCGTAGTTGACCCCGTTCAGGGCCGAGGACTGGATCTCGTTTTTGGACCAGCTGGCGAAGGCGTCCCAGGACCAGTTGCGACCAATTGCGTTGAATGTTCCCTCGAGGCCGGCGGCGAGACGATAGGTTTCAACGTCCTGGATGTTGTCACGGTTGCCGAGGTCGGTCAGGACCTTGCGGACCCGCCAGGCTTGGGTTGAGGCGAACGTCAGGGCATTGGCGATCGGCACGCCGTTGGCCGTGCCGAAGGGATTGAACGGATGGTTGTTGGCCAGTGAGAAGCCCCGGATCGTCCCCGAAGTCCCGCCGATGTCGAGCAGCACCGGGGAGAAGAGCTGGTTGGACTGGCGTCGGTTGTACAGGCCTTCCAGCTGGACCGAGACCGTGTCGGACAGCTGCGACCGGAACCGGCCGTAAACGCCGTAGCGTTCGCTGGGTCCGGCCGAATAGATGCCCTGGGCCTGGGTGTTGAAGAAATCGGTCGGCAGGGTTGCGGTTCGGAAGCTGTCGTCTGCAAGGCTACCCACACCGTAGGTCCCAAGCCCCACTGCCGTTGCCGGCGTAGTGCTGGAGGCAAAGCCCGTTGCCGTCCCGAAAAAGGCATTGTTGGAAAGCCCCGGCAGGACGAACAGCCCCCTGGGGCTGGTGCCGGGTGACGTCAGGGGGACGAGGCTGAGCGTCGTCAGCTCCCGGTCAGAGGTCAGGATCTCGTCTTCACGTGCGTAGCTGGCGGACAGGATAACCGAGCTGTTGTCGAAGCGGCGGCCGAAATTGGCCGTGGCTGAGTACTGTTGGCCATCCCCTTCGGAGGTGATCCCGGTGCGAGATGACAGGCGTACTCCGTCGAAATCGCGAATGGTCTGGATGTTGACCACCCCGGCAATCGCATCGGCTCCATAGATGGCCGAGGCACCGTCCTTGAGGACCTCGATACCGTCGATCATGCCCAGCGGAATGGTGTTGAGATCGACGAAGTCGCGGAAGCCCCGTTGCCCGACGCCGTCGACCCACCGATGTCCGTCGACAAGGACCAGGACCCGGTTGCCGCTGCCCTCGGCTCCACCGAGGTAGCGAAGGTTGATCGATGAGGCCCCGTAGGAGGTGCCCTGGGTGCCGTTGCTGTTGAGGCTGACGCCCGCCGACGGCAGACGCTGGAGAAGATCCCCGACCGAAACAGCCCCTGAGTTCCGGATGTCCTCGGCTGTGAGGGTGAGGAGAGGGCCGACCGCATCGGCGTCGCGGCGCTGGATCCGGGAGCCGGTGACCACGATCTCGTCGATGGTTGTGCCGGGTTCGGAGGCGTCCTGGGCCCATCCGGCCGAGGGCAGTGCCAGAAGCCCGATGGTGAGGGCCGCGACGGCGCTGCCCGAGAGCCAGTCGGTTCTGCTGCGTGTATTGGTCATGATGGATCGTCCCCGATGTCCGGCCGCCGGCGATCGCGCCCTGCGGCTCCCCTGAACGAACAGTGGCAGGCGTTGTCATGGCTTCGCAACGGCATGGCTTCACCGTATCAGGCCATGCGTCAGACGCATGGTCTGGGCGTGTTCCGATTGATGTCAGTATGGTCCTGCTGGAGCAGGAGACGAGACATGGGGCCCAACAGGAGACATCTGATCACCGGGGGCGCGGCTGTTCTCGGCCTGGCCGGCTGCGCAGGCCTTCCGCGCCCCATGCGAGCCTTCCGGGTCGCCCTGCTGGGCCAGGCCCTGATCGAGCATGCGGCGACCGAGGCGGAATGGCCGGGCCGGTCTGCCATAGCCGCCCGGCTGGCGGGTGCCGACGCGGTCTTCACCAACCTTGAAACCGTAATCCGGGGCCCGCGGGCCGGCGCGCCTACACGCGAGCTCCTGACCTTGCACGCCGCCGGGCCCGAGATCCTCGAGACGCTCAAGTCCGTCGATGTCGGTCTTCTTACTACCGCCAACAACCATGCCTTTGACCTCGGCGCGGGCGGCATTCTCGACACCCTGGCCGCGATCCGGGCCGCCGGTCTGGTCACCTCGGGCAGCGGCAGCCATCTCGCCGAGGCCTCGGCCCCCGCTTACCTCCCGACGGTCGCTGGACGCGTCGCCGTCGTCGGATTCGCGACCGGCAAGGTTCGCGAGGGGGGGATGGCAACCCCGACCCGTCCGGGCGTCAACGAGCTGCGCCGGGGCGCGGATGGCGTACCCGACCCGGGCGATGAGAGCCGAATTCTGACCGCGATCCGGGAGGCGGCCACCCGGGCCGACCTGGTCATCGCCTGCCATCACAACCACGACTGGGAGGAGGACAACGCCCTCGTCCCCGGCTGGCAGGAGGCGCTGGCGCGTCGCTGCGTCGATGCCGGTGCCGACGTCTTCGCCGGCCACGGTTCTCCCCTGCCACAGGGCCTCGGTCTGTACCGGGGCAAGCCTCTGCTCTACGGCCTCGGCAATTTCGTCTTCCAGACAGAGAAGGTGGCGGGCAGCTATCCTCCCGATGCTTGGACCAGCGTCATCGCCGAGGTCGAACGCGCACCCGACGGCACCCTGCGAACCTCTCTCGTACCTGTCACGATGAACGAGACCGGCCTTGGGGGCGAGGATGATCTCAGCACCCGCGGCTTCCCCAGCCTGGCCGGGCCCGAGGCCGCCGCTGCCATTCTCTCCAGGCTTGACCGGTTGTCCCGCCCGCTTGGCGGACGGGTGAGCCCGTAAGGCATCGTCGGTGCTCTTGTGAGTCCGATCTGACGCGGCCGTCTGGCGGGCGGCTGTTCTGTCAGTCCAGCGACGGATCGTCTCCGGTCGGTGCGGCAAAGGCCGGGGCTGTTCCCGGGTTAAAAGGGTCCGGCGGTTATCGGGGAAGTGCGTGGCGGCGGAAGGGAGTCTGAAGGCGAACTCTCGCCAAGCCGAGCGTCTGTAGTTGAGCAACTATCCAAATGAGGGGGCAGCCGGTGCGTCGCAGTCATCAGGTCGTTACTGCCGCAATCCGGGCAGGCGGCGCACGGCGAAGCCTCGACTGAAACGAACGGCCAAGGCGATCAACAGTAAGGGTGCTAAGCCAATCAGCGCTGTCCACGGAGATACGTCCGACCACATGCGCGCGACCCCCAAAGCCGCGAAACACCACCCCATGCCGAAAAGAACCAGGGCGCAATAGAGCGCTACCCTGCGGACCATCGTTGGCTTGGACTGGCTGCGGGCATTCTTCAGTTCGCACCAGCCCCACCAGACCGTCCCACATGACAGCAGTGCAAGAAAAATGATCCCGATCATTGCTCAGCGGCGCTCCAAGCTGGTGAATTCAGTACCACTTGGTCTGACCCCTTGGAATTGATCCATCCAAAATGGTCCACGGACCATCGTAAAGGATGGACCACTTCAAGGGGGTCAAACCATGGAGGTTATCGCGTTGAGCGCAACATTTCATAGTCTC
>JBEIJS010000091.1:0-9717 GCA_040380105.1 Caulobacteraceae bacterium
GCCGGCGGAACAGATTGGCCGCCGCCTCGCGCAGGTCGCCCGACGGGCTCAGGCTCCAGCGCGGGTCACCGACGCCGGGGCCGAAGCCGAGCAGGATTTCGCCGTCTGCCACTCCGTCCGCATCGGTCCGGACGGGCGCGTCCGGCGCATAGTGCAATGCCATCCGGCCGGGTGAGCGATGCCCCTCTCCACCCCGGTCCAGCGGTCCGACGGCCGCCTCGATCTCCTCGCGGGTGACCGAGCCGGGGCGCAGCAGGGCGACGCGGCCGTCGAGCACCGAGACCACGGTGCTCTCCACGCCCACGGCGCAGTCACCGCCGTCCAGCGCCGCTGCGGCAAAGGCTCCCGTCTCCTCGACGGCATCCGCAAAGGTGGTCGGGCTGGGCCGGCCGGAACGGTTGGCGGACGGCGCGACGACCGGACCCCCGAAGGCGGCGATGAGGGCGCGGGCACGGGCATGGCCCGGCACCCTCACGGCCACGCTGTCCAGACCGGCGCGGGCCAGGTCACAGACCCGGTCACGGTCCCGGACGGGGGCCACGATCGTCAGGGGCCCCGGCCAGAAGGCCTCGGCCAGGGCCCGCGCCCGGGCGTCGAACACGGCGATGGCTTCCGCCTGCACGGCGTCGGCGACATGGGCGATCAGGGGGTTGAAGCGCGGCCGGCCCTTGGCTTCGAAGATGGCAGCCACCGCGACGGCGTTGCCGGCGTCGGCGGCCAGGCCATAGACCGTCTCGGTCGGCAGAATGACCAGATGGCCGTTGGAAAGGGCGCGAACGGCCTCGATGTCGGACACGGTCAGCCGCGCTGCGCCTGAAGCGCCACCCGCACCGTCACCTGCCGTCCCACCAGCCTGTTCCAAGGCCCCGATGTCCCTATGCCGAAATCCGCGCGGTCGAGAGCGAACGCGCCGGTCAGATGCGCCCGGTCGCCACTGACGCGCAAGTCCACCGGAAAGGCGATCGTCCGGGTCTGCCCCCGGATGGTCACCACTGCCTCTGCCGTATAGCGCGCCCCGCCCTCGGGACGCAGACCCTGAAGGTCAAGTCGGATGTCGGGATATCGGGCCGAGTCGAGGAACGCCGGGCCGATCGCGCGTGAACTGGCCGCCGCGGGTGACATCTTCAGCGACCGCGACTGAACCACCACCCTGGCCCGGGTCTGAACCGGCGAATCCGGGTCGAACACCACATCGGCGCGCCAGTCTTCAAAGCGGCCTGTGTGAGACCCGCCAAAAGCCCGCACGGCCATCTCGATCCGGGATGAATCCCGCGTGACCGTCCAGCCGGGCGGTGCCGCTGCCCCGGCCGTCAGCAGCAGCAGGCCGCAAAGACCTGCAAGGCGAAGGGCTAACCGACCTGGTCGCGGCGCGGTATCCATGGAATCATCCGGTGAAGGACATTGTCCCTGTCGACGAACTGATGCTTCAGCGCCGCCAGAACATGCAGCGCCACCAGCCCATACATACCCTTCATCACCAGCTCGTGCACATCCATCAGCTGCCGCGACACGGCACGCCCGCCCTCGATCGGCAACAGCGGCCAGTTGAACAGGCCGAACCAGCTGATGTCGCGGCCCGAGGCCGAACTGGCCAGCCAGCCGGTCAGGGGCATGGCGATCAGGGCGACATAGAAGAGGATGTGGATGCCCCGGGCCAGAAGCTTCTCCCAGCCCTTCATCGACCCGGGCATCGGCGGGGCGGGATTGGCCAGCCGCCAGCCGATCCGGGCCAGGGTGAGGATCAGGACCGTCAGCCCGGCCGCCTTGTGAATCTGGACGAACTGCCCGGAGATGGCCTGCCCCTCCGTCGCCTCATGCGCGGTAATGAGGAGGACTTGCGACAGGATCATCAGGGCGATGAGCCAATGAAGGATCACCGAAACGGTCGAATAGCGACTGCGAGGCTCTGCCATGGGAGGTCTCCTGTATAGGTCACACTTATGGACCAGGTCACAGTGCGGGCCAAGCCCACTTGCGTGCCGTCGCGGCAAGGCGTCAAGACTGTTCCCAGACCCAGCAAAACCAGGCCCGACTGCCGATGACCTACCAAGCCCCAGTTCGCGATATCGCCTTCACCCTCCAGGCCGTCGCGGGCATCGACCAGGTCGCGGCTACCGGGGCCTTCCCCGACTATGACGCCGACCTGCTGGGCGCGGTGCTGGAGGCCGCGGCGCAGTTTTCGGAAGGCGTGCTGGCCCCGCTGAACCGGATCGGCGACCAGAAGGGCTCGACCTTCGCCGACGGAAACGTGACGGCGGCACCGGGCTTTGCCGACGCCTATCGCCAGTTCGCCGAGGGCGGCTGGACCGGCCTGTCCGCCCCGACCCACGTCGGCGGCCAGCAACTGCCCAAGGCGCTGGAACTGGCGGCCTTTGAGACCGTCCACGCCGCCAACATGGCCTTCGGCCTGTGTCCCATGCTGTCGCTGGCGGCGATCGAAGCGCTGGAGGCGCACGGCACGCCCTCGCAGAAGGATATCTATCTGACCCGGCTGGTGTCCGGCGAATGGACCGGTGCCATGGTCCTGACCGAGCCGCAGGCGGGTTCGGACCTCGGAGCCCTGACCACGACGGCGACGCCGAACGGCGACGGGACCTATGCCCTTAACGGCCAGAAGATCTACATCACCTGGGGCGACCACGACGCCACCGACAACATCGTCCACCTCGTGCTGGCCCGCCTGCCCGACGCCCCCCCGGGACCCAAGGGGATCAGCCTGTTCCTGGCCTCGAAATTCCACGTGATGGCCGACGGAACCCTGGGCGACCGCAACGGCTTCCGCCCCGTAGGCGTCGAGCACAAGCTCGGTATCCATGCCTCGCCGACCTGCGTCATGGCCTTCGAGGGCGCGACGGCCGAACTGGTCGGTCAGCCCAATCAGGGCCTGGCCCACATGTTCATCATGATGAACGCCGCCCGCCTCGCCGTCGGGGTCCAGGGCGTCGGCATCGCCGAGCGGGCCTATCAGCACGCCCTCGCCTATGCCCGTGACCGGCGGCAAGGCCGTTCGGCATGGACCGGAGAGGCCAACGCCCCGATCGTCGACCATCCCGACGTCCGCCGCATGCTGGCGGTGATGAAGGCCAGGATCGCCGCCGCCCGCGCCATCTGCCTGTCGACCGGCGTCGCCGCCGATCTGGCGAAACACGCGGCCACCGAGGAGGATCGCCGACGCTGGAAGGGTCGCGAGGACCTGTTCACCCCGATCGCCAAGGCCTGGTCGACTGATGTCGGCTGCGACGTCGCCTCGCAGGGCATCCAGATTCACGGCGGCATGGGCTTCATCGAGGAAACCGGCGCGGCCCAGCACTATCGGGACGCCCGCATCGCCCCGATCTATGAGGGCACCAACGGCATCCAGGCCATGGACCTCGTCGGCCGCAAGCTGTCGCAGGACGCCGGCCAGGCCGCCCATGACCTGATCGCCGACATGAAGGTCACCCTGGCCGCCCTGCCGCGCCTCTATTCCGGCCAGCCGCTCGACGCCTTTGCCGAGGGAGTCGTGGCCGTCGAGGCGGCGACAGACTGGGTCCTCGAACGCAAGGGCGCCGCGGATGGTGCTGCGGACGTGCTGACCGCCGCCGACGCCTATCTGAAACTGGTCGGCGACGTCGCCGGCGGCTGGATGCTGGCGCTTGGCGCGATCCACGCTCGCGCCCAGCTGGACAGCGGCCAGGGCGACCCGGTCTGGCTCGAAGGCAAGATCACCCTGTACGAGGTCTATGCCGCCAATGTGCTGGTCGGGTCCGGGGGCCGGATGGCCGCCATCCGTCAGGGCGCGGCCCTGCTGGAGCGGATGAGCGCGGACGTGCTGGCGGGCTGAGGCCTGCCTAGATGTGGATCACCCGCCCGTACGCGTCCAGCGCGGCCTCGTGCATGGCCTCGGACATGGTCGGATGCGGATAGACGATGCCGTGGATGTCCTCTTCCGTCGCTTCCATGGCGATGGCGGTGACATAGCCCTGGATCATCTCGGTCACCTCGGCGCCGATCATATGGGCCCCGATCAGGGCCCCGGTCTTCGCATCGAAGATCACCTTCACAAAGCCGTCCGTATCGCCCGAGGCGATCGCCTTGCCGTTCACCTTGAAGGGGAAGCGGCCGATCTTCACCTCCAGCCTGGCCTCGCGGGCCCCCTGCTCCGTGATCCCGACCGAGGCGACCTGCGGCTGGGCATAGGTGCAGCCGGCGATGGGCGAGTGGACGTTCGGGGTCTTGAAGCCGACGATATGTTCGGCGGCGCGGATGCCTTCATGGCTGGCCTTGTGCGCCAGCCATGGCGCGCCGGCGCAATCGCCGATGGCATAGAGACCCTTCACATTGGTCTGGCAGTGGCCGTCGATGGTGATGTGGCCGCGGTCCATATTGACGCCCAGCGCCTCCAGCCCGATGCCGTCGGTGTTGGCGGTGATGCCGACCGCCGAGATACAGACCTCGGCCTCCAGCACCTCGGCCTTGCCGCCGGCCTCGATGGCCACCTGCACGCCCTTGCCGCCCTTGGCCACCTTCGTGACCTTGCAGCCCGTGCGGAATTTCATGCCGCGCTTTTCGAAGGACTTCTGCGCCGCCCTGGACACCTCCTCGTCCTCGACCGGCATGATGCGATCGAGGGCCTCGACCACGGTCACCTCGGCCCCGAGAGCGCGGTAGAAGCTGCCGAACTCGATACCGATGGCGCCCGAGCCGATGACGATGATGGAGCCGGGCATGGCCTTCGGGGCCATGGCCTCACGATAGGCCCAGATGCGGTCGCCGTCGGCCTCCAGACCGATCTGCGGAATGGCCCTGGCGCGGGCCCCGACGGCCAGCATGACCGCCCTGGCCTCGACCGTGCGCGAACCGCCGGCCTTGAGGGCGATGACCACCTTCGGCGCACCGGCACCCTTCTCCAGCTTCGCCGAGCCCTCGATGACCTCGACCTTGTTCTTCTTCATCAGATAGCCGACGCCGGAGTTCAGCTGTTTCGCCACGGCACGCGAGCGGGCGATGATGGCGGCGAAGTCGAAGCCGACCTTGTCCGCCGACAGGCCGTAGTCCTTCAGATGCGACAGGCTCTCGTATTTCTCGCCGGACTTCAGCAGGGCCTTGGTCGGGATACAGCCCCAGTTCAGGCAGATGCCGCCCAGATTCTCACGCTCGACGATGGCGACCTTCTGGCCCAGCTGGCTGGCGCGGATGGCGGCGACATAGCCGCCGGGGCCCGAACCGATGACGATGAGGTCGAATTCAGCCACGGTTCCGTCCTTAAGCCAGCATCGTCACAGGATCTTCGATCATCGCCTTGAAGACCTGCAGGAATTTCGCGCCGATCGCGCCATCGACCACGCGGTGGTCGCAGGTCAGGGTGACCGTCATCACCGTGGCGACGGCCAGCTGGCCATTGATCACGACGGGCCGTTGCTCGCCGGCACCGACGCTCATGATCGCGCCCTGGGGCTCGTTGATGATCGAGGCGAAGGCCTTGATGCCGAACATGCCGAGGTTGGAGACCGAGAAGGTGCCGCCCTGGAACTCTTCGGGCTTCAGCTTGCGGTCACGGGCGCGTTTGGCCAGGTCCTTCGACCCGGTCGCGATCTGCGAGAGTGTTTTGGTCTCGGCCTTGCGGATGATCGGTGTGATCAGGCCGCCGTCGATCGCCACCGCCATCGCCACATCGGCGTGATGGTGCAGGGCGATGCCCTCGGGCGAATAGCTGGCATTTGCCTCCGGCACAGCCTTCAGCGCCATGGCGCTGGCCTTGATGACGAAGTCATTGACCGAGACCTTGACCCCGTCTTTCTCCAGCAGGGCGTTGACCCTGGCGCGGGCGGCCAGCAGGCCGTCGATGCGGCAGTCGATGGTCAGCGGGAAATGCGGCACGTCGCGGAAGCTGTCCGTCAGGCGCCGGGCGATGGCCTTGCGCATACCGTCCAGAGGGACGAGGTCATAGCTGCCGTCCGGGATACCCATCTGGGCCAGGGACTGGACCTTGCGGGGCTCGCCGGCCGGGGCCGGAGCGGACGATGCGGCAGCGGATTTCGCCGAACCGGCCGACGCGCCTTCGAGGTCGCGCTTGACGATCCGGCCATGCGGGCCGGTGCCCTTGACCGCAGACAGGTCAATATTGCCCCGGGCCGCCAGACGGCGGGCCAGCGGCGAGGCGAAGATCCTGGTCTCCTCCCCGTCGCCCAGCGATGGGGAGGGGGACCGCGAAGCGGTGGAGGGGTCGGCGGCGGGCGCGGTTGGAGCCTTGGGGGTCGGGGCTGCGGGCGCCCCTCCACCAGCCTTCGGCTGGCCCCCCTCCCCATGCTCCGCACGGGGAGGAGACGAGACAGCGGTGACGCCCTCGTCCTTCAGACGGGCGATCGGCGTATTGACCTTCACGGCCTCGGTCCCTTCGGCAACGAGGATGTCGGTGACCTCGCCCTCGTCCACGGCCTCGACCTCCATGGTCGCCTTGTCGGTCTCGATCTCGGCGATGACGTCGCCGGCCTTGACCACGTCGCCGACCTTGACGTGCCATTTGGCCAGCACACCCTCTTCCATCGTCGGCGACAGGGCGGGCATCAGGATGTCGGTCATTGCATGCTCCCCGAGGCCGGCTCCTCGACCACAGTCTCGACCCCGGGACTGTTCAGAACGTCGGAGATTCCGGCGAGGATCTTGTTGTAGGCCTGCTTCTCATCATGGTCGTGCCGGACCTTGTAGCCATGGGCCATGTGTTGGGCCGCCATGGCCAGAACCTGACCGAACTGACGCGGATCGTTGAAGGCCGGCTTGATCACCATGACCGGCTCGCCCTTCGACCACCAGATGCGCAGGATCTCGACCGCCTCGGCATCGGCGGCGACGCTGGCGGGGGTCTTCAGCTGGAACTCCGAGGCCTCGGTCATGCCATCACCGCCCGGACAGCCTTGATGATCTTGTCCACGCCCGGCAGCGACAGGACTTCCAGATTGGCGGCATAGGGCAGCGGCACATCCTCCTGGTGGACGCGCAGCGGCGGCGCATCCAGATAGTCGAAGGCGTGTTCGATGACCCGGGCCACGACCTCGGCGCCGACGCCCATGGGGCCCCAACCTTCCTCGGCCGAGACCAGACGGCTGGTCTTCTTCACGCTCTGGACGATGGTCTCGTGATCCAGCGGACGCAGGGTGCGCAGGTCGACGACCTCGCAGGAGATGCCCTCCCCGGCCAGTTGTTCGGCGGCCTGCAGGGCGAAGCCGACCATGCGGCTGTGGGCGGTGATGGTGACGTCGTTTCCCTCGCGCCTGACCTTCGCCTTGCCGATCGGCAGGACGTGGTCGCCCTCGGGCACGTCGAACTCCAGCCCGTACATCATCTCGTGCTCGAGGAAGACGACCGGGTTGGGATCACGGATGGCCGCCTTCAGCAGGCCCTTGGCGTCGGCCGCATCATAGGGGGCGATGACCTTCAGGCCGGGCACCTGGGCATACCAGGCGGAATAGTCCTGGCTGTGCTGGGCACCCACGCGGCTGGCGGCGCCGTTGGGGCCGCGGAAGACGATGCCGGCGCGGATCTGGCCGCCCGACATATACAGCGTCTTGGCCGCCGAATTGATGATGTGGTCGATGGCCTGCATGGCGAAGTTGAAGGTCATGAACTCGACGATCGGCTTCAGCCCCGCCATGGCGGCCCCGACGCCCAGACCGGCAAAGCCGTGCTCGGTGATCGGGGTGTCAACGACGCGCTTGTCGCCAAACTCCTGAAGCAGTTCGCGGCTGACCTTGTAGGCCCCCTGGTACTGGGCGACTTCCTCGCCGATCAGGAAGACCTTGTCGTCCCGACGCATCTCCTCGGCCATGGCGTCGCGCAGGGCGTCGCGGATGGTCGTCTTGACCATGGGGGTGCCGGCGGGGATTTCGGGGTCGCGTAGTGCGGCGGTGGACACCCCCTCCCCCGCTTCGCGGGTACTCCCCCCGGCGGCGGGAGACTGGGGCGCGGATTGTCCCCCCTCAGGGGGGACAGAAGTCTGCGGAGCAGGCTTCGTGGGGGCGTTGACCGCAGCCCCGCCCTCACCGGCCAGACGCGCGATCGGCGTGTTGACCTTCACGTTCTCGGAGCCCTCGGCGACGAGAATTTCCAGCACCTCGCCCTCATCGACAGCCTCGACCTCCATGGTCGCCTTGTCGGTTTCGATCTCGGCGATGACCTGGCCGGCCGAGACGGTGTCACCCGCCTTGATGTGCCATTTGGTCAGCGTGCCCTCTTCCATCGTGGGCGACAGCGCCGGCATCAGAATGTCGGTCACGCTGAGGCCTCCACATAGACGTCGGTATAGAGCTCGGACGGATCCGGCTCGGGGCTTTCCTGGGCGAACTGAACCGCCTCGGCGACGATGGTCTTGACCTCGTTATCGATGGCCTTGAGTTCGTCCTCGGTCGCGCCGGCCTGTTCCAGCAGCATCTTCACATGGTCGATCGGGTCGCGGGTCTTCTTGACCTCGTCGACCTCTTCCTTGGCCCGGTATTTGGCCGGATCGGACATGGAGTGGCCGCGGTAGCGGTAGGTCTTCATCTCGAGGATGTAGGGCCCGCCGCCTTCACGGGCGCGCTTCACGGCGCGGGCCGTGGCATCACGCACGGCCAGCACATCCATGCCGTCGACCTGTTCGCCGGGAATGCCGAAGCTGGAGCCCCGCTCGCTCAGCTGCGTCGTGGACGAGGAGCGTTCGATGCTCGTGCCCATGGCGTACTGGTTGTTCTCGATGATGTAGATGGCCGGCAGCTTCCACAGCTGGGCCATGTTGAAGCTCTCATAGACCTGGCCCTGGTTGGCCGCGCCATCGCCGAAATAGATAAAGGCCACGCTGTCGTCGCCGCGATAGCGACCGGCGAAGGCCAGGCCGGTGCCGAGCGCAACCTGCGCCCCGACGATGCCGTGGCCGCCGTAGAAGCCGGTGGCGGTGTCGAACATATGCATCGACCCGCCCTTGCCCTTGGACGAGCCGCCGATGCGTCCGGTGAGCTCGGCCATCACCTCTTTCGGGTCCATGCCGGCGCACAGCATATGGCCGTGGTCGCGATAGCCGGTGATGATCTTGTCGTGGCCCTGTTTGACGCTCTCCTGAACGCCGACAGCCACGGCCTCCTGGCCGATGTAGAGATGGCAGAAGCCGCCGATCAGACCCATGCCGTAGAGCTGGCCCGCCCGCTCCTCGAAACGGCGGATCAGGACCATCTCGCGATAGAAGCGCAGCAGGTCCTCTCTGGACGCCGTCGGCGTATTGGGAATCTTCCTGGACGCAGTCTTCGCGGCGGGGGCTTTCGCCATCCGTCATCTCCCGGCTGGACCCCGCTGTCAGGGCCTCTTGTCGTTACGGAAAGGGGCTTTAGCAGCCTTCGTTCCTGAAAGGCAAAATCGTCTCGAGGCTGTAACGAAAGTTCACGCCCGCGGCACGGAGGTTCCGGCGACAACTGGTGCCGAGACCCGGATCACATAGTCGCGGGGGTCAGCGAAGCCGAGCACGGCCCGGGCTCGCTCTTCGAGAAGATCACGGGACAGGCTGTCGGTGCGAAGGTAGCGGACCCGGACCTCGAGGTCCTGCCGCTGCTCCAGGATACCGGCCAGCTGCGCCTCGCGCTGCGCCATCAGGGCATCGCGCTCATGTCCACTCAGCAGCCCTCGCTGACCTGTCAGTGCCTGAACGCCCAGGTAGGCGACCAGAAACAGCAGGACGGCAGACGGCAAAAATGGCTTCATCCGTTCAGGCATTAC
>JBEIJS010000092.1:0-9652 GCA_040380105.1 Caulobacteraceae bacterium
AGCCGTCCGTTTTCGGTTCCGGCAGGTCCACGCCGGTCTTGCCCCAGCCGTCGCCTTCGAAGATCAGATGCTCGTTCTGCAGCAGGCCACGCCCGCCGGTCAGGGTGGCGGGCTTGCTCTCGACGCGGTTCGGGGTGGTCGGGCGGCCGACGGTGTTCATGGTGCTCATGATCCGGGCTCCTTAAGCGCAGGCCTTGGCGAGCGCGCTCGCCAGGATTTCGATGTCAGCGTCCATGGTCATCTCGGTCGCCGCGACCAGCAGGACGTCGTCCATGCCGGCAGCCGGAGCGAGGCGGCTGTAGGGCACGCCGGCGAGGATGCGATGTTGCGCCAGTTGCTCAACGACCTCGGCCGCAGGTTTCGGCAGCTTCACGGCGAACTCGTTGAAGAACCGCGGGGTCAGCACCTCGACGCCGGGAATGGCGGCCAGCGCATCGCGGGTCGCCAGCGCCTTCTCGTGGTTCAGCAGGGCCATCTTGCGAAGCCCCGTCTCGCCCAACAGGCTCATGTGGATGGTGAAGGCCAGGGTGCACAGGCCCGAGTTTGTGCAGATGTTGGACGTCGCCTTGTCGCGGCGGATGTGCTGCTCGCGGGTCGACAGGGTCAGGACGAAGCCGCGCGTGCCGTCGGCGTCCACCGTTTCACCGCACAGGCGGCCCGGCATCTGGCGCACCAGTTTGTCGCGCGTCGCAAACAGGCCGACGTAAGGACCGCCATAGTTCAGGGCGTTGCCGATCGACTGGCCCTCGGCCGCGACGATGTCGGCCCCCATTTCGCCCGGCGACTTCAGCAGGCCCATCGAAACGGCCTCGGTGACCACCACGATCAGCAGGGCTCCGGCGGCATGGGCCGCTTCGGCGATCTTCGTCACATCGGTCGCCGTTCCGAAGACGTTCGGCGTCTGGACGACGACGCAGGCTGTATCGGGCCCGATCTGGGCGATGACATCGGCCTCGGCGTCGACGGCGGCGGGCAGGACCTGGGTCTCGACGCCGACGGCATGAACCACGGTCTCGGTCGCCCGGACATAGTGCGGGTGCACCCCGCCCGAGATCACCGCCTTGTTGCGACGGGTCACGCGGGTGGCCATCAGCACGCCCTCGGCCATGGCGGTCGAACCGTCATAGAGGCTGGCATTGGCCACCGGCATTCCGGTCAGGTTCGCGACCTGGGTCTGGAATTCGTACAGATACTGCAACGTGCCTTGAGCGATTTCAGGCTGGTAGGGCGTGTAGCTGGTCAGGAACTCCGACCTCTGGATCACATGGTCCACCGTCGCCGGAACATGGTGCTTGTAGGCACCTGCGCCGCAGAAAAACGGCACCGACCCCGCCGAGGCGTTCTTCGCCGCCATGGCACCAAGCGCCCGCTCGACCTCCAGTTCGCCCGCCACGCGTGGCAGGTCGACGAAGCCGTCGCGACGCGCCGCGTTCGGCACATCCACGAACAGGTCATCAATCGATTTGGCCCCGATGGCCGCCAGCATGGCGGAGCGGTCATCGGGCGTCAGGGGCAGGTAGCGCATGGCGGGGAGTTCCGTGCGGGAGGGAAGGGTTCAGAGAGAGGCGAGGAAGGCGTCGTAGGCGGCGCGGTCCATCAGGCCGTCGGTCGAGGTGTCGGACACCTTGATCTTTGCGAACCAGCCTTCGCCTTCAGGATCTGCGTTGACGGTTTCAGGAGCCGAGGCAAGGGCAGCGTTGCCCTCGATCACCTCACCGGAAACCGGGGCGTAGACGTCCGAAGCCGCCTTGACGCTTTCGACGACGGCGAACCCGTCGCCCTTGGTGACGACTTTCCCGGCATCGGGAGTTTCGACAAACACCACGTCGCCGAGGGCGTCCGCGGCGTATTGGGTGATGCCGACGGTAGCGACGTCGCCGTCAAGGCGAACCCATTCGTGATCCTTGGAGAAATGCATCGGTCCGATCCTCAGGCTTTCGGTTTGCGATAGTAGCGTTGGGCGACGAAGGGTATGGCGACGACCTCAGCGGCGGCTGGTTTGCCGCGCACGATGACCTTCAGCTCCGTGCCCAGTTCGGCGAATTCCGGCGGGACATAGCCCATGGCGATGTTGCGCCCCAGGGTCGGCGAGGGGCCGCCCGAGGTGACATTGCCAATGACGTTCCCGTCCACGTCAGCGATCTCGGCACCCTCACGGGCGGGGGCGCCTTCCTTGACGCTGAGGCCGACGCGGACCCGCGACGGGCCCTCGGCCAGCTCCTTCAGGACGCGGGCAGCGCCGTTGAAGTCGGCGCGCTCCTTGCGCGATTTCGACAGGGCGAAGGTCAGGGCACCTTCGACCGGGCTGGTCGAGGGGTCGATGTCGTGGCCATGCAGCGGCAGGCCGGCTTCCAGCCGCAGGCTGTCGCGGGCACCCAGGCCGATCGGCTTGACGCGTGCGTCCTTCAGGATCGTGGTCCAGATGCGCTCGGCCTGGTCGGCCGGCACGGAAATCTCGTAGCCGTCCTCACCCGTGTAGCCGGAACGGGAGATGAAGCAGTCGCAGCCGAAAAGCATCAGTCGGGCGCAGTCCATGAAGCCCATTTCGGCCAAGACGGGCTCATGCGCGGCCATCACCTCGGCGGCCTCGGGCCCCTGGATGGCGATCAGGGCGCGGTCGGCCAGCACCGTCAACCTGGCGTCGCCGGACAGATTGGCCTCGAGGAAGGCGAAGTCGGCGTCCTTGTTGCCCGCGTTCACTACGACATGGAGGCCGTCATGGTCGGGACGACCGGCCATCAGGTCGTCCATGATCCCGCCCTCGGCGTTCAGGAGCAGGCTGTATTTCTGACGGCCGGCTTTCAGGATCGCATAGTCGCCGGGGACGAAACGCTCGAACTGCGCCGTGGCGTCCTCGCCGGTGATCTTGCACTGGCCCATGTGGGAGACGTCAAACAGCCCGGCGTGTTCGCGGGTCCAGCGGTGCTCGGCCAGAACGCCTTCGTATTGCACCGGCATGTCATAGCCGCCGAAGCCGACCATGCGGGCTCCGAGGGCGCGATGCGCGGCATTGAGGGGCGTCGTCTTCAGAGTTTCGTCGGTCATGTCGGCCTTCAGAGTCGCGTGTTGGGGCGGAAAGCTCCGCCGTCCTCGCGCCCCCGCTGTCCTGAAGCCTGAGAGATTCCGCGGTTGCCCGCTTGCTCCGTCGGCGCGCCCATGGATCCCATAAATGGGGAGCGACTTTCCAGCGTCCGTATGTCCTCGCGGTCCGTTTGCCTGAGCGTTTCCGGGGCGGTTGCGCCTTCGGCTCCGGACCCCCCGAAAGGACTCCGATCTCTCCCGCGAGAGCGTTCGGACCTAGGCCCCGACTCTGGCCTTGAGTCAAGCGGAACGGGCGGCGTATGCCTCGACTTCGGCCATCCGCGCGGCCTTGTCGGCCTCGGGCAGGAACGACCCCTCGAAGCTGTTGCGCGCCAGCAAGGTTACTTGCTCCCGCGTCAGCCCTACGGCTTGCGCCAGCTGGCGGTAGTTCTCGTTCACATAGCCCCCGAAATAGGCCGGGTCGTCCGAGTTCAGGGTCACATGCAGGCCGCGACGTAGCATCTCGGGCACGGGATGGTCCTTCAGGTCCTTGACCACACGGAGCTTCAGGTTCGAGAGGGGGCAGACCGTCAAGGTCATCTGCGACGCGGCCAGCCGCTGGATCAGCGCCTCGTCCTCCATCGACCGGTTGCCGTGGTCCATGCGGTCGATCTGCAGCAGGTCCAGCGCCTCATAGACGTAGGCGGGCGGCCCTTCCTCGCCCGCATGAGCGCAGAGCTTCAGCCCCAGCTCGCCGGCAGCGGCGAAGACCCGCTCGAATTTCGACGGCGGGTGGCCGACCTCCGACGAGTCGAGACCGACGCCGACGAAATGGTGCAGCCAGGGCTTCGCGGCCTCCAGGGTGGCGAAGGCTTCCGCTTCGCTGAGATGGCGCAGGAAGCTGAGGATCAGACCCGAGGTGACGCTCAGTTCTGCCTTCGCCCGCTCCATGCCCGCGACAAGGCCTTCGACCACGACGCCGAAGGGCACGCCCCGGTCCGTATGGGTCTGCGGGTCGAAGAAGATCTCGGCGTGCCGGACATTGTCGGCCGCGGCGCGCTGGAAATAGGCGAAAGCCAGATCCTCGAAATCTCGCCGCGTCAGCAGCACATTCGCGCCGGCGTAATAGATGTCGAGGAAGTCCTGCAGGTTGGAGAAATCATAGGCGGCGCGCACGGCCTCGACACTGTCGAACGGAATGGCCACGCCGTTGCGCTGCGCCAGTTCGAACATCAGTTCGGGCTCGAGACTGCCCTCGATATGCAGGTGAAGCTCCGCCTTGGGCAGGCCGGCGATATAGGCGTCGAGCGACATGGGCGGGCTCCCTCCTGGGGCCGTCAACATAGCCTACATCCGCTCCGGCGTGTCGATGCCGAGCAGGGTCAGCGCCGTTTCCAGCTGATTCAGCGCGGCCTTCGAAAGGGTCAGGCGCGAGCCCCGGGTCGCCGCGTCAGGAGCGATCAGCACCGGGCAGGCGGCATAGAATTTCGAGAAGGCCTGCGCCAACCGATAGGCGTGTTCGGCGATGACGTGCGGCATTCGCTTTTCATAGGCCTCGGTCACGGCCTGGGAGAAGGCGTCCAGCGTCAGAGCCAGGTCGCGTTCGGCCGGCTCGGCGATGACGATCGGGCCCGCTGTCACGCCCTGGTCCGCGCCCTTGCGCAGCAGGGATTTAATTCGGACGGCCTGGTAGAGCAGATACGGCCCAGTCTTGCCCTCGAAGCTCATGAAGCGGTCGAGGTCGAAGACGTAGCTGGTGGTCCGGCTGTTCGACAGATCGGCGAATTTCAGCGCCGCGACGGCCACCTTGTGGGCGATGGTCTCGAACGCGGCCGCGGGCAGGTCGTCGCCGAGCTTTGCCTCATGCAGACGCTCACGCGCCTTGTCGACGGCCATGGTGATCAGGTCGTGCAGCTTCAGGACGCCGCCCGCGCGGGTCTTGAAGGGCTTGCCGTCCAGCCCGTTCATGGTGCCGAAACCGAGGTGGTCCAGCGAGCCTTCGGCGGCGTAGCCGGCCAGATACGCGGCGCGGAACACCTGTTCGAAATGCTCGGCCTGCCGTTCATCGACGACGTAGAGGATCAGGTCGGGATTGATGGCCTTGCGGCGGTCCAGGATCGTGGCGAGGTCGGTCGTACCGTACATGGCCGAGCCTTCCGACGAGATGACCAGCAGCGGCGGCGGGCTGGGTGCCTCGATGACCGAGCCGTCGGCCAGCTTCTTCTTCCGTGTCTCGCCGGGGCGGGCGACGTGGACTACCCGGGCGCCGTCATCCTCGACAAGCAGGCCCTTAGCTTCCAGATGGGCGATCATCTCGGCCATCACCGGATCGGCATCGCTCTCGCCGTTCCAAAGGTCGAAGGTCACGCCGAGCGCGCCGAACTCGCGTTCCAGCGCGGTGCGGCTGACGGCGACGAAATGGGCCCAGAGCGCGCGGTAGCCCGGACGGCCGCCCTGCAGCTCCGCCGTGGCCTTGCGGGCGCGGTCCCGGAAGCCGGCGTCCTCTTTGGCCACGGCCGCCGCGGCCGGATAGAGGCGCTCGAGGTCCTCGAGCGAGACCGGGCTCTCGGCCGGGAAGGGGCCGTCGCCCTCGGTCAGGAATTCGTGGGCCTTGCCCTCGTCGCCCACGGCGACGATCAGCAGACCCATCTGGAAGCCCCAGTCTCCGAAATGGGCGTCGCCCCAGACGGTGTCGCCCCGGAAGCGGAAGATGCGTTTCAGGCTTTCGCCGATGATCGAGCTGCGCAGGTGGCCGACGTGCATCGGCTTGGCCACGTTCGGGCCGGCGAAGTCGATCACCACCTTGCGCGGCGTGTCGACAACCGAGGCCCCGGCGTGGGCGCTGTCCGATACGACCTCGGCGGCGCGGGTCGACAGGGCAGTGTCGGCCAGCTTGAAGTTGATGAAGCCCGGCCCGGCCACTTCGACCGAAGCCAGACGCGGATCGTTCGTCAGCCGCTCAGCGACACGGGCCGCCAGTTCGCGCGGATTGGCCTTCAGCGCCTTGGCGGCGGCGAGCGCCCCGTTGGACTGGAAGTCCGCCAGGTCGGGACGGTCGGAAGCCGTGACGCGGGCCAGCGCGGCGTCCACGCCTTCGGTGGCGAAGGCGGCCCCGACCGCTTCGCCCAGAACAGTCCTGAGATCGGTCATTTACTGCGCCGGCGGCTGGGTGGCGCCGGTTCCGGCGTTGGCGCGGAAACGGTTGCCGTTGCGATTGAACTCGGCCATCGCAGGCGTGACGTCGAAGCCGACCAGCACTTCAAAATGGTCGCCGCTGGTGGTTGCTTCGGCGCGCGGGATCACGATGGTCTGGTCCTGGGTCACGGTCGTCGTGGTGGCCCCGTCGAAATCAACCGGCAGGTCGAAATACTCCTTGGCGAGAACGGCGCGGTTCCGTTCCGTAACGGCGATCCAGTAGCGATAGGTTCGGCCGTCACCCTGGGCCTGCGGCCCGCGGCCGAGGTTGAACTGGATCCGGGTGTGCACCGTGATCGGCTGGTCTGACTGGTAGGCGCAGTCCGAAACAAGACCGTCGATCTCGCCGGTGAAGCCGACATTCGCCATGGAGACCCGGTCTCCGGCCAGTTCGACATAGCGCGCGGCGTCGTACAGCACCTTCACATAGGGGCAGGGCCCGGCGGCGGCGCTGCGGCGCAGGGGCGCGATGCGAGGTGCCCGCGGGCGGTCCGACGTCGAGCCATCATCCTGTTCCCGTTGTCCGGGGCTCTGACCCGGCCGGCTCTGCTGGCCCTGGGGATACTGGGCGCTGGCGGCAGTCGGAAGCACCATGGCAGTCAAGGCTGCGGCTGCAAGGGCCGAGGCCAGGGAAACCTTGAGGACGCGACGCATCGAGTATTCTTCCGGAAACGAGGAGGTGCGGCGACAGCACGACGCGGGGCGCACGCTGGTTGCTGATAGCGGCTAAACAGAGGCGCGGCAAACCCGTGGGCGGTTAATGCAAGGTGGCGAGGATGGCCCGTTACGACTAGGTTGGGACCATGATCGTCCATGCGCCCTCCCGGCCGCCCGCAAAGCCCACCCTGACCGTACGTCTCGCGACCCCTCGAGGGTTCTGTGCCGGCGTTGACCGGGCGATCCAGATCGTCGAGCGGGCCATCGAAAAATATGGTGCACCCGTCTATGTGCGACATGAGATCGTCCACAACCGGCATGTCGTCGAACGGCTGAAGGCCATGGGCGCTGTCTTCGTCAAGGAACTGGACGACTGCCCCGACGATCGACCCGTGGTTTTTTCGGCCCACGGGGTGCCCAAGTCGGTGCCTGCGACGGCAAAGGCGCGCGAGATGTTGTTTCTCGACGCCACCTGCCCATTGGTTTCCAAGGTGCATGTCGAGGCGGAGCGCCATCATGCCGCCGGCCGCCACATCATCCTGATCGGCCACGCCGGTCATCCCGAGGTTGTCGGAACCATGGGGCAGCTGCCGCCGGGTGCCATCAGCCTCGTCGAGACTGTCCTGGACGCCGAGACATTCCAGAGACCGGATGATGCGCCCCTCGCTTACGCGACCCAGACGACACTCTCGGTCGACGATACGGCCGAAATCCTCGCCACGCTGAAGCGGCGCTTCCCCGAACTGCCCGATCCGCACAAGGAAGACATCTGCTACGCCACCACCAATCGTCAGGAGGCGGTCAAGCGGCTGGGCCAGGGCTGCGACCTGGTGCTGGTGGTTGGGTCGAAAAACTCGTCGAACTCCGTGCGGCTGGTCGAGGTGGCGATGCGTGCCGGGGCCCGCGACGCCCGGCTGGTGGATGATGCCGGCCAGGTCGACTGGTCCTGGCTGGATGGGGTCTCGACTCTGGGGATCACTGCGGGTGCCTCGGCCCCGGAGCGGCTGATTGAAGAGCTCGTCGAGGCGGTGCGGGCACGCTTCGACGCCGAGGTGGTCGAGGACGCGGGCGAGCGTGAAACCGTGACCTTTAAATTGCCCCGCATCCTCACTGCCTGACCCGCAGGGCTTTCGCGAGCCATGCCTCTGGGAGTGGCCGGTGGGGCACCGTGCCGATCCCGTTTCAGTGCAGCCTTGCTGACCGGCAAGCCAGAGAGCTGTGGATCGTGCATCATCCGGGCGGGGTCCGGGGCCAGCTGCGCCGGTCAGGCCCCCCACGACCCTTGGCCGAGCTGGTTCCGCAGCCCGCTCCTGCGACCATGACTCAGTTTCGGGGGGTTCAATATCGGCCGGAAACGGCGTAGCTGAGCTTGCATGACTGGAAGCTTTCACCAACGCATCCGAGCGGAACTCGCCGATATCGGCGCCCAGGGCCTGACCAAGCCCGAACGTGTCATTACCTCCCGGCAGGGACCGGTGATTCAGGTCGGCGGTCGGGACGTGCTGAATTTCTGCGCCAACAACTATCTGGGCCTCGCCGGCGACGAGCGTGTGACCCGCGCGGGGATCGAGGCACAGCAAACATGGGGCGCAGGCACAGCCTCGGTTCGCTTCATTTGTGGGACGCTGGAGATCCACAAGGAGCTCGAGCGGGCCGTCGCCGACTACCTCGGCTTTGAGGATACCATCCTGTTCGCCGCAGCTTTCGATGCCAACGGCGGTATCTTCGAGCCGCTGTTCGGTGCCGAGGACGCCATCGTCTCGGACAGCCTGAACCACGCCTCGATCATTGACGGGGTGCGGCTGTGCAAGGCGAGGCGTTACCGCTTCGCCAACTCGGACATGGACGACCTTGAGACCCAGCTGAAACAGGCCCGGGCGGACGGGGCGCGCGAGATCGTGATCGCCACAGACGGCGTTTTCTCGATGGACGGCTACATCGCGAAGCTCAAGGATATCCGTTCGCTGGCCGACCGCTACGGTGCCCTGATCATGGTCGACGACTGCCATGCCACGGGTTTCCTCGGGCCGCAGGGGCGGGGTTCCTATGCCCACCACGGGGTCGAGATCGACTTCCTGACCGGCACCTTCGGCAAGGCCCTGGGCGGGGCCATGGGCGGCTTCATCTGCGCGACGTCGGAGGTCGTGGCCCTGCTGAAGCAGCGGGCCAGGCCCTATCTGTTCTCCAACGCACTCGCTCCGGCCATTTGCGGGTCCAGCCTCGAGGCCATTCGCATCGCCGGCGGAGACGAGGGCGACGTCCTGCGTCAACAGCTGTTCGCCAACGCCGTCCGCTATCGCGGTGCCATGAGCGAGGCCGGTTTCACCCTGTTGCCCGGTGAACATCCGATCATCCCCGTGATGCTCGGCGATGCGAAACTGGCCCAGGATTTTGCCGCCCGGGCCCTGGAGCTCGGCGTCTATGTGATCGGCTTTTCCTTCCCCGTCGTGCCGCGTGGCCAGGCCCGCATCCGCACCCAGATGTCGGCCGCGCACACCTTCGAACAGATTGATCATACGGTCGCCGCGTTCACGACGGCCGGCCGCGAACTGGGAGTTATCTGATGGCTGACACGATGAAGGCCTTGGCCAAAACCAGGCCGGGCGTCGGCCTCGAACTGATCGATGCGCCCATCCCGGTTGCAGGTCCCGAGGACGTGCTGATTCGGGTCAAGCGCACCGCCGTCTGCGGCACCGACATCCACATCTGGAACTGGGACGAGTGGAGCCAGAAGAATGTTCCGGTCCCGATGATCACCGGCCACGAGTTCGCCGGCGAG
>JBEIJS010000093.1:0-9415 GCA_040380105.1 Caulobacteraceae bacterium
TCGATTTCGCGCCCTTCCCGGACCACGCTGCCTTCCGCGAGGGCGATCTGGCCTTCCTCGCCGACCGCGCCGAACGGGCCCACGCCCGTCTGGTCACCACCGAAAAGGACTGGTTCCGCCTGCCGCCGGAATGGCGGGCACAGGTTCTCTCATGGCCGGTCAAGGCGACGTTCGAGGACGAGGCGGCGTTCCAGCGGCTGTTGCTGGGCGCGCTGCGGGTTCACTCCGCCCGGTAAACCGACCCGCCCCGCATCACGAACCGCACCCGCTCCAGCTCGGTGACATCCGTCAGCGGATCACCGCCGACCGCGATCAGGTCCGCCGGCATGCCCGGGGCGATCCGGCCCGCATCCTGCGAAATCCGCAGATGCGCCGCCGCATTCACCGTGGCCGCCTGGATCGCCTGCAGCGGCGTCATCCCGGCCCGCACCAGCAGGGCGAACTCCTGGGCATTGTCGCCATGGGCCGACACACCCGAGTCCGTGCCGAAGGCGATCCGGACCCCGCCGGCATGGGCCCGGCGCACCATGTCCAGCATCTGCGGCCCTGCCTGCAGGGCCTTGGCCGTCTGGGCCGGGGTGAAGAAATTGTTCGGCCCCTGGGCGATCCGGGTGACGAAATCCCCGGCCAGCAGGGTCGGCACCAGATAGGTCCCCTCGCGCCGGAACAGCCGGATCGATTCGTCGTCCAGATAGGTGCCGTGCTCGATCGAGTCGCCGCCCGCGCGCAGGAAGGCATTGATCCCGTCGACCCCGTGGGCGTGCGCCGTCACCTGGCGGCCCATCCGGTGCGCGGCACCGACGATGGCCGCCAGTTCCTCGTCCGAGAACTGCTGGCCCAGCCCCGCCGCCGTGTTCGACAGCACACCGCCGGTCGCTGTGATCTTGATGATGTCGGCCCCCGAACGGACCTGCAGGCGCACTGCCCGCATACAGTCCTCGACGCCCGAACAGATGCTCTCGCCGGAGAACAGATGCATGATGTCTTCGCGATAGCCGTTGACGTCGCCGTGACCACCGTGGACCGACACCGCCTCGCCCGAGGCGATGATCCGCGGTCCGGCCACGTCCCCACGCCGCACCGCGTCGCGCAGACCGAAGATGGTCTCATTGGTCGCCCCGAGGTCGGCCACGGTCGTGAAGCCGGCCATGAGGGTACGACGCGCGAACCGCGCACCGGCGAAGGCCTGGTCGACATCCGACTCGGTGACATTCTCCAGCCGGCTGTTCGGGTTCTGCTCGCCGGTCAGGTGAACATGGCTGTCGATCAGGCCGGGCAGGACGAAGGACGACCTCAGATCGACGATCCGGCCCTCGCCGACAAAGCCGTCGCGCACCGCGACGATCCGGTTCCCCTCGATCACGAGAGTTTTATCGCGTTGCACAACACCGGTCGCCGGATCGGCCAGAAGCCGCCCGACCTGGACGAACGTCGTTCCCTCCACCGGAGAAACCGGAGCAGGTGCGGGAGTTTGTGCAGCAACCCCCGTGGCGGTGAGCAGAGACACGGCGGCCAGCAATGATGTGATCGTCTTCACGAAATCCTCCCCAAACAGACCCTGCACCATAGACCTCCGCGCGTCCGGGCCAAGGCCCGGCTTGAATCGCCCGTCACAAACTGAAACAACCCGTGCCCTGTTCTGTAAACGGCTGAGAGGTGTCGTATGCGCCTGGCGAGACGAGGCTTCATTCTGGGCGGCGTGGCCATGCTTTCGGGCTGCGCCTCTGCGGCCGCGCAGACGGCGAGCCTTCAGCCACTCGTGACCGTCACGCCCGCGCCCCAGCTTCCCGTGCGCCCGGCCGAGGTCATCACCTCCCAGCTCAACACCACCCGCCCGCTCGACCCGCGCGGTCAGATCCGCCGGGAACTGATGGACCGGGCCATGGCGGCGCTCGACATCCACAACCACCGCATCACCCGCCGCGACCGCATGTATCTGGTCGATTTCAAGAAATTCTCGGGCGACGAACGGCTGTACGAAGTCGACCTCGAAGGCGGCACCGTCACCCTGATGCGCACCAGCCACGGCCGCGGCTCCGATCCGGCGCACACCGGCTTCGCCACCACCTTCAGCAACACCCCCGACAGCCACATGTCCTCGGTCGGCTCCTATGTCACCGCCGGAGCCAGCCACGGGGCCGAACAGGGCCCCAATGTCCTGCTCGACGGGCTGGAGTACACCAACAACCTGGCCCGCGAGCGTGCCATCATCATTCACGGTGCCGACTACGCCGACCCGGCCTTCCTCGCCCGCGAAGGCAAGCTGGGCCGCAGCTACGGCTGTTTCTCCGTCGCCCACGCCGACCTCCCGGCCCTGCGCGAGCGCATGGGCCAGGGCCGACTGCTGTTCGCCTGGGCCTGACGCCCGCCTATTTCAGCACGGCCAGCAGCACTGCCACCCAGTGCACCGCCGCCGCCACCACCACATGGCCGTGCCAGATCGCGCGCCGGTAGCGCATGGCCTTGTTGGCGTAGAAGATCACCCCGACCGAATACAGCAGCCCCCCGACCGCCATCAGGATCAGCGGTGCCAGGCCCAGGCTCTGCATGATCGGCTGGACGGCAATCACCATCAGCCAGCCCAGCGCCAGATAGACGACGATCCAGAACCCCTTGCCCAGACCCGGCAGCAACAGCTTCGCCATGACGCCGAACAGGGCGATGCCCCAGACCGCCGCCGTCATCCCCCAGGCCCAGGCCCCGGTCAGATGCTGGGTCGTGAACGGCGTGTAGCAGCCGGCGATCATCAGGAAGATGCCCGCATGGTCGAACCGTCGCAGCAGCGGCTGGAACCGCGGCGCGGCAAAATTATAGGCCGTCGACAGCGCCAGCATGGTCAGCAGCCCGACCGCATAGATCGCCGCCGCCGTCAGCCGGCCGACATGGCCGAAGCCGATCGCCAGCCCCAGCAGCATCCCGCCCCCGACCAGCGCCAGCGCCAGCCCGGTCAGATGCACGATCAGATCGGCCAGCCGCTCCTTCCCGTCTCGGTAATGGCTCGGCGGTTCGGGCGGGAGGGCGGTGTCGGTCACGGGGCGTCGGTCTCCAGGGCTCAGGATGAGCGTCGCGGGAAGCGCTGCCATACTTGGCCCTGGAGGTCCGGTTAGGCCAGTGGCTTTCGGGCTGAATGACGGATGGTGACAATCCAGACCTCGGCGTCGAGAACGGCATAGCGGATGACGTAGGGCCGGAGACTCGCAAGTTCGCGCACGCCGAACTTTACGGGGCGGCCTCGATTCGGAAATTCACACAGGCTTTCCGAGAGTCCAATAAGGGCACCGGCCGTTCCACGCGCGGCGGCCGGGCTATAGTCCTCCAGATAGTCCCAAATGGCGATGAGGTCTTCGCGCGCCTGATCTGACCAGACTACTCGCCGCATTTCGGTGGAGGCAGCGGGTTGTCAGTCCCCCACGACAACAGCCAGCGCAGGACGGCCTCATGACTCACAACGCGACCCGCCTCGATGTCCGCCAGACCTCTGAGGGTCGCCGCGTCCAATTCGGCGTCGTCCGCGGAAATCTCCTCGAAATCGAAGACGCCGGGCTCTTCGTTCAGTTCTTTTGCCGGGTCGTCCATAGATCGATCCTATCACGATCGAAGATCGACGCATCCCGTTTCAACCCAAGCGCGATCATGAATCGACCCACCACCACGCAGGGGAGCCCCTACCCCCGCTCCAGCGCCCGCCAGCCGATGTCCGTGCGGTGAAACCCGCCCGGCCAGTCGATCTTCCTGACTGCCGCATAGGCCCGCTCGCGGGCCTCGGCGATGTCCTTGCCCCGGGCGCAGACATTCAGCACCCGGCCGCCCGCCGCCGCCAGCTGGCCGTCGTCCCGCCGCCGGGTTCCGGCATGGAAGACCTGCACATGCGGGCCGAAATCCTGTTCGGCGCCGCGGATGATCGAGCCCTCCAGCGGACTGTCCGGATAGCCCGAGGCCGCCAGCACCACACAGATCACCGTATCCGGGCTGAAGGCCGGCATCGGCGCCCGGGTCAGATCGCCCTGCGCGCAGGCCAGCAGCAGGGGCACCACATCCCCCTCCAGCCGCATCATCAGCACCTGGCATTCCGGATCGCCGAAACGGGCGTTGAACTCGACCACCTTCGGCCCGTCCTCCGTGGCCATCAGCCCGGCATAGAGCACGCCGCGATAGGGCATGCCCTCCGCCGCCATGGCCGCCACCACCGGCTGCACGACCAGCCGGTCGGCCGCTTCCACCAGCTCCGCCGTGAACACCGGGGCCGGCGAATAGCTGCCCATCCCGCCGGTGTTCGGTCCCAGATCGCCGTCATAGGCCCGCTTGTGATCCTGGGCCCCGCCCAGCAGCACGGCGCGCTGGCCGTCGCAGACGGCGAACAGCGAGCCCTCCTCGCCGTCCATGAACTCCTCGATCACCACCCGCGCCCCGGCCGTGCCGAACCGGCCGCCCAGCATCCGCTCGATCTCGCCCTCGGCCTCGCGGCTGGTCGGGCTGATGGCCACGCCCTTGCCCGCCGCAAGGCCGTCGGCCTTGATCACATAGGGGGGCTTGAAAACACCCAGCGCCTGCCGCGCCTCATGCAGCCGCTCATAGACGCCGAAGCCCGCGGTGGGGATGTCGTGCCGCTGCATGAAGGCCTTGGAAAAGGCCTTGGAGGTCTCCAGCTGCGCCGCCTTGGCCGTCGGTCCGAAACAGGGAATGCCCGCCGCCGCCAGCCGGTCGGCCAGCCCGGCCTCCAGCGCCGTCTCGGGACCCACCACGACCAGATCGGCCTTGATCTCGCGTGCCAGCGCCGCCAGCCCGTCGGCGTCCGTGACCTTCATCGGCCGCAGCTCGCCCAGCGCCTCCATGCCCGGATTGCCCGGCGCGATGACCAGCCGCCGCACCAGCGGCGACTGTGCAATCTTCCACGCCAGGGCGTGCTCACGCCCACCTGATCCGACCAGCAGGATATTCATGCCCGCGCAATGACCGCACCGGCGAAGACGGTCAAGTCGCGGATGCGCGAACGGGGCACAAGCGCCTGCGGATGGGGCGACGTCCCCTTCTCATCCCGGACGCCGCTCAGCGGCGAGCCGGGACGCCCGTCTGCGGCTGCGGGGTGAGACTTCCCGGGTCACCCACCTCGCCTTCGGTCACGTCTGTCTGACGCTCGACGGCGACAAGGCGGCCGTTGAGGGCGCGCACAGGTCCGGTCGGCCGCCGCAACAGTCCGAAATCAGATAGTTCAGCAGGCTTCGAACCCCGTCCTGTGAAACCGCATAACAGACAACGCGACTCTGGCGCCGCGCCCGGATCACACCGGCCCGGGCCAGGATGCCCAGATGCGTCGACATTGTCGTCGCAGGCGTGTCGAGGACACGGGCGATTTCTCCCGACGACAGCCCCTCGTCCCCCCTGCTTACCAGCAACCGAAAGACCTTCAGCCGGGTACCGTGGGCGATGGCGGACAGGCACTCAATGGCCTTTTGATCTTCCATATTACGAGTTTTCCAGAAATATGGTGATAACGTCAACCCGGGCTCAGGGGCACCTCATGGCACGCGGCACTGCATTAACAGGACCCGCCTGGCTGGTTGCGATCACCCTTGGCCTGACCGCCGTCTGTGGCGTCGAGGCCAGCGCGGCACAGGGGGCCCCGACGACCGCCCAACCCGCCGCCGACCCGGTTGGTTTCACAATCCGGGGCGAGACACGGGTCCGCTACGAGACACTGGAGGGACAGTTCCGGGCGGGCGGATCCGGAGGTGATCAGGCCCTGGCGTTCAGGACATTGCTTCTTGCAGAGGTGAACCGCGGCCCCATCGCGGCAGGCCTGGAGTTTCAGGACTCGCGCTCATACCTGGACGACGCAGGCACGCCCCTGTCGACCAGCATCGTCAATCCCCTCGACGTGCTTCAAGCCTATGTCCGCGTCGATCTGGACAATGTCCCGGGCCAGAAGACCGCATCCCTGAAGCTGGGGCGCCAGACGCTCGATATCGGCAGCCGTCGCGTGATCGAACGGGTCGAGATGGCCAATGTCATTTTCGCATACACGGGGGCCTATTGGCGCTCGGTGAATGCCGGGGGCGACGAACTCCACCTTGTCTATGTGTCACCGGTCGGTCGCCTTCCCGCCGATCGGGCATCACTCGGCGAGAATCGGCTTTCGGGGGATGAGGAGGAATGGGGCAGGCGCTTCTGGGGTATCCACTACCGCAAGGCCAATCTGCTCGGGACAGAGGTTCCGGGTGTCTGGGCCGAGGCCTTTCTGTATGGCCTCGACGAGCGCGACGAAATGGACGTCCCGACGCCGAACCGGCACTATCTGCAGCCGGGATTCCGCCTGTTTCGCGCGCCGGGAGTCGGGCGCCTCGACGGCGACCTGGAAGCCGCCTACCGGTTCGGAACCCGCCGACAGACGGCAGCGCCGACCGACACCCGCGATCTGGATGTCAGCGCCGCCATGCTTCACGCACACATCGGCTACACCTTCGATCGTCCGTGGCGGCCTCGCCTGTCCCTGGACTACGACTATGCCGCCGGGGATCGAAGCCCGACCGACGGCGAGTACGGACAGTTCGAACGCCTGTTCGGATCGCGGCGTACGGACCTCGGCAACACCGGCGTCTTTGGACCGCTCACGCCCGCCAATCTTTCCGCGCCCGGAGCCCGTATCGAGGCCTCCCCCAGTCCAAGACTGGATTTCCGACTGGCCTACAAGGCGGCCTTTCTGGCTCAGGGCCGGGATGCATGGGTGGTCGCCCGGGTTCAGGACAGCACCGGACAATCCGGTCGCTTCATAGGCCACACCTTCGACAGTCGGCTTCGCTTCTGGCTCTCCCCCGACAGGCTGCGCCTTGAGGTCGGGGCCTCGGCCCTGATCCCCGGCGGTTTCGCCAGGGAAGCGCCCAATGCCTCCGGCGAGGGCACCACCCTGTTCGGCTATGCCCAGATTACCCGGACGTTCTAGGACCCCGCCTCCCCCATTCCCCTCCCACCGGTCTGCCACTACCCTCCCCCCCATGACCGACGACTCCTACGTCTTCGAGGGCCCGGCTGACGAACCGCCGGCGCCCGCGCGGGACAACAATCCACCGCAGACGGTGTCCGAACTGTCCTTCGCCCTCAAGCGCACGCTCGAGGACCGGTTCGGCCATGTCCGGCTGCGGGGCGAGATATCCAAGGTCAATCACCACGCCTCGGGCCACGTCTATCTGACGCTCAAGGACGACAAGGCGGCCATCGACGGCGTGATCTGGAAGGGCTCTGTGCGCGGCCTCGGCGTCCGGCCCGAGTCGGGGCTTGAGGTCATCGTCACCGGCAAGATCACCTCCTATCCGGCGCGGTCGTCCTACCAGATCGTCATCGAGACCATGGAGGCTGCCGGCGCCGGGGCCCTGCTGGCCCAGCTGGAGCGGCTGAAGGCGAAACTGGCCGGCGAGGGCCTGTTCGAGCCGGGTCGCAAGACGCCCATCCCCGCCTTCCCCGCCGTGGTCGGCGTCATCACCAGCCCGACGGGCGCCGTGATCCGCGACATCCTGCACCGCATCAGCGAACGCTGGCCCTGCCGGGTCATCGTCTGGCCCTGTGTCGTCCAGGGTGATGCCGCCGCCGGTCAGGTCGCCGCCGCCATCCGCGGCTTCGACAGCCTGACGCCCGGCGGCCCCATCCCCCGCCCCGATGTGGTCATCGTCGCCCGCGGCGGCGGCTCGGTCGAGGACCTCTGGGCCTTCAATGACGAGGCCCTGGCCCGCACGGTCGCCGCCGCCGCCATCCCGATCATCTCGGCCGTCGGGCATGAGACCGACACCACATTGATCGACTTCGTCTCCGACCGCCGCGCCCCCACCCCGACCGGGGCGGCCGAGATCGCCACCCCGGTGCTGGCCGACCTGCAGGCCGCCGTGGCCGATTTCGAGCGCCGTCTCGCCCGCGCCGGGGGCCGCATCCTCGAGGACCGGCGCACCCGTCTGCGCGCCGCCGCCCGCGGCCTGCCCGCCCGACCCGAGGATGTGCTGGCCCTGCCGCAACAGCGCCTCGACCATGCCGGCAGTCGGCTGGGTTCAGCCCTTCAGCGCAATGTCGGTGGACACGAGCGCCGGTTCGCCGCTGTCTCGGCCAGGCTCTCTGAAGGCCTGCTCAAACGCGTCATCGAACGGCGCCACGACCGGCTCACGGCCTTCGCCGACCGCTTTGAACCCGCGATGACCCGCCGACTGGAGCGCGATGAAGCCCGGCTGGCCGCCCTGTCCCGCGCCCTCACGGGCCTGAACCCCAAGACCCCCAAGCCCGGCTTTGCCCGCGTCGAGAGCGAGGACGGCACCATGATCGCCACCGCCGCCGCCCTGCAACCGGGTCAGGCCGTCCGCCTGGCCTTCGCCGACGGATCACGCGGCGCGCGGATCGACGGAGACGAGACAGGCCCGCCGCCCCGGAAGGCACCGGCCTCCGCGCAGCGGCCCGGCACTCCACCACCCGGCCAGGGCGACCTGTTCTGAGCGCGAAGCCTTGGCATCGCGCCGACGTCCAGGCTAGCCTGTGCCCATGCCCGCACCCCAGACTGCCCAGGCCACCCTCCACTATGGTGACGGCGAATACGCCGTGCTCAAGCCCGGCCGTTTCGTGACCTGCGCGGTCAGCGGCAAATCCATACCGCTGGAGTCCCTGCGCTACTGGTCCGTCAGCCTGCAGGAAGCCTATGCGGGACCGAACGAGGCCTTCCAGCGACTGGGCCAGGTCGCGTGATCCTCAACCGCCGGAGTGTCGTCCTCGGCACCGGTGCCCTGATCGCAAGCGGCCCGGCACGCGCGCAGGATGACGCGGGCCTGACCCTGACCGGCCGCTTCGTCCAGGGCGGCCATGTCCTGGGCCTGACATGGCCCCGGGCCCTGATCTTCGTCGACGGGGAATCCCTGACCGCAGCCTCGGCCAACGGGGCCTTCATCATCGGCCTCGACCGGGACGCGCCCGCCACGGTCCGGATCGAGGCCAGGCTCGAGGCCGACTCGGCGGCCCGGACGCTTGACGTCGCGCCGGGCCGGTTTGCCTCGACCCGCGTCGACGGCCTGCCCGCCGCGACCGTAGAGCCTTCGGACCCGGAACTGCTGGCCCGGATCGCGCGCGAGACCGTGCTCAAGGCCGAGGGGTTCGCCAGCCGCATCGACGCCGACCATTTCCGTGACGGCTTCGACTGGCCGCTGGAAAACGTCCGCATCACCAGCCCGTGGGGCAGTCAGAGGGTGCTCAACGGGACGCCCGCCCGACCCCACTACGGGATCGATCTTGCGGCACCGGAGGGGACGCTGATCCGCGCGCCGGCGGCCGGTCGCGTCACCCTGGCTCAGCCGGTGTTGCATTTCGAGGGCGGCCTTGTGCTGATCGACCACGGCCAGGGGTTGATGACGGCCTATCTGCACCAGTCCCGGGTAGACGTTGCGCCGGGCGACGA
>JBEIJS010000094.1:0-9378 GCA_040380105.1 Caulobacteraceae bacterium
CGCCGTCATGTCGCGCGGCTGTTTGATCGCGATCTCCAGCAGGGTCTTGTCCTGGAAGATGACATAGGGCGGGACGCGCTGTTCGGCGGCGCGGTCGCGACGCCAGGCGCGCAGGGTTTCGAACCGGGCGCGGATGTCGGCGTCCAGGGTTTCCAGCGCGGCGTTGCGGCCGGTGCGGGTTCGTTCGCGGGGGGCGGAGGCGGCGCGGGCGACAGCAGCGCGCACCTCGATGGTCCGTTCGCCGCGATAGACGGCGCGCACGGCCTCCGGGTCGCCGAGCATCACCAGCGGCTTGCCCTCATTGGGATCCTCGACCAGCAGGCCCTCGAACATCAGATGGTCGATGATGTCGCGCCATGTGTGCTGGCCGGTGTCGGCCCCGATGGCCCAGGTCGAGAGGGCCGCCTCCCAGGGCTGGACGTCCTTGGTCCTGCCGAGGAGGTGGTCGATGACCCGGGTCTTGCCGAACCGCTCGCCGAGGCGCTGCACCGCGGCCAGGGCCTTCTGGGCCGGGACGGTGGCGTCGAAGACGGCGGGCGGGTCGAGGCAGAGGTCGCAGACGCCGCAGCGCTCGGCCCCGTCTTCCCCGAAATAGCGGCGCACCGTCTGCGCGCGGCAGGTCGCCCCGTCCAGCATGGCGAACAGCTGGCGGGCCTTTTTGACCTGAACCGCCTTGACCTCCTCGGCCATGGGCCGGCCCTCGAGCCGTTTCAGGGTCCAGGCGATGTCGGAGGGGCCGTAAAGGGTGATGCCGTCGGCGGGTTCGCCGTCACGGCCGGCGCGGCCGATCTCCTGCCAATAGGCCTCCAGCGAGCCGGGCGGATCGGCGTGGATGACGAAGCGGACATCGGCCTTGTCGACCCCCATGCCGAAGGCGATGGTCGCGACCATCACGGCCCCGTCCTCGGCCAGGAACCGCTCCAGCCGGCGGTCGCGGTCGCGGGCCTCCATGCCGGCGTGATAGGCGATGGCGTTGGTGCCGGCGTTGCGCAGGGCCTCGGCCACCCGTTCGCAGCCGTCGCGGCTGCCGCAATAGACCACGCCGGACTTGCCGCGCCTCTGGCGCACCAGATCGATGACGGCGGCATCGGTCTTGGCCCGCGAGGCGTTCTCCTTGGGGATGGCCGAGAGCTGCAGATTGGGGCGGGCGAAGCTGTCGACGATGACTTTCGCATTCTCCAGCCGCAGCGAGCGGACGATGTCGTCGCGGGTGCGGGCGTCGGCCGTGGCGGTGACGGCGATCCGCGGCACGCCGGGAAACAGTTCGGCCAGTCGCCCCAACGTCCTGTAATCCGGGCGGAAATCATGTCCCCATTGCGAGACACAATGGGCTTCATCGATGGCGATCAGCGAAAGCGGCAGATCATGCAGGCGATCGATCAGATGCGGCTGCGCCAGTCCCTCAGGTGAGACATAGAGCAGGTCCAGCTCGCCCGCCCGGGCCTGCCGCCAGATGGCCGAGCGGTCGTCCATGGAGACGCCCGAGTCGAGCCGCGCCGCCGCCACCCCCTGCTGTTTCAGCGCCTCGACCTGGTCGGTCATCAGGGCGATCAGGGGCGAGACGACGAGGCCGAGACCGGGCCGCAGCATGGCCGGGATCTGGTAGCAGACCGACTTGCCGCCGCCGGTCGGCAGGACGGCGACCACATCGCGACCGGCGAGGATCTCGGTCACCACCTCGGCCTGACGCCCGCGAAAATCCGCATGGCCCCAGACCCGCTCCAGCGTCGCCCGGGCGTCGGCCAGGGACAGCGCATCCGGCGACGGGGCGGGCGGAGCGATCAGGGTCGAGTCGGCGAGCATCGCGGCCTTGTGCCTCATTTGTTCCGGGGAGAGAAGGCGTGGCGGGTGCGTTCCCTGTCTCCTCCCTGTTCGCGAAGCGAATGGGGAGGGGAACCATCCGAAGGATGGTGGAGGGGTAGGGAGGCCCGTGCAGTCGGCGCCCCTCCACCCTCCTTCGCCTCTGCGAGGCTTCGAACGGTCCTCCTCCCCATCTGCGATGGGGAGGAGACGGGAGCGGCTGACGTCCGTTTCGCGTCTTGCGCCATTCCGGCTATAGGCGCCGCCATGACATCCCTTC
This sequence comes from Caulobacteraceae bacterium, assembly GCA_040380105.1. Lineage (GTDB taxonomy): Bacteria > Pseudomonadota > Alphaproteobacteria > Caulobacterales > Caulobacteraceae > Brevundimonas. The sequence goes on from JBEIJS010000094.1 coordinate 2,081, forward strand.
TCTACGGCCGGCCGCCCGCCGTGTTCGATCCGCCCGGTGCGGCGACACAGCTTTCGCCCCTGATCCCCGGCTCGACGCCGCTGGAGGACCTGGCTGAAGGCTCGGCGGACGACATCATGATCTATGCCCCGCCCGGCGTGCTGGAGCGGCGGTATGCGCTGGCGCTGGCGCTGAGGGCGCTGAAGGTCGGGGGGCGGCTGGATGTGATGGCGGCCAAGGACAAGGGCGGGTCGCGGCTGAAGAAGGAGCTGGAGGCCTTCGGTGTCGAGGTCGGGGAGAGCGCCAAGGCGCACCACCGGCGCTGTGTCGTGATCCGGCCGGAGACGGTGACGGGGCTGGAGGCGGCCATCGCCGCGGGGGCACCGCGTCTGGTCGAGGGGCTCGACGCCTGGTCGCAGCCGGGGGTGTTCGCCTGGGACCGGATCGATGCCGGGTCGCTGCTGCTGGCCCAGGCCCTGCCGCCGCTGAAGGGGGCGGGGGTAGATCTGGGTTGCGGTTATGGCGCGCTGGCGACCGTGGTGCTGGGCTCGCCGGCGGTCACTTCGCTGCGGCTGGTCGATCTGGACCGGCGCGCGATCGCGGCGGCGAAGAAGAATGTCACGGACCCGCGCGCGAGCTTCGAATGGGCCGATGCGCGGACCCTGGAGGATGTCGGCGAACTGAATTTCGTGGTCAGCAATCCGCCCTTCCATGACGGCGGGGCCGAGGACAAGCGGCTGGGTCAGGCCTTCATCCGCAAGGCCGCCGGCCTGCTGAAGAAGGGCGGGGTGCTGTGGATCGTGGCCAATCGCCACCTGCCCTATGAGGCCGAGCTGAAGGACGCCTTCAAACGGGTCGACATGATCGCCGACGCGGGTGGGTACAAGGTGTTCGAGGCGGTGAAGTGAACCCGCCCTCAAGTAGCCCGAAGGGCGATATGGCAAACAACAAACCCCCGACCTCCCGCGTGGACAAGCTGCTCGGCTCGATGGGCTATGGCTCGCGGACCGAGATGGCGCGGCTGGGCAAGGCCGGCGGGATCGTGCTGGACGGGGTCGATCTGACCGATGTGTCGCGGCGGATACCGGTGACGCCGGACCTGCCCGCGCGGATGGCGATCGACGGCCAGCCGCTGGATCCGGTGCCGGGTCTGGTGATGATGCTGCACAAGCCGCTGGGCATGACCTGTTCGCGCAAGGAGGACGGGGCCCTGGTTTATGACGTCCTGCCGCCCCGCTGGCGGCGGCGTGACCCGGCCATCTCGACCATCGGCCGGCTGGACAAACAGACGACGGGCCTGCTGCTGCTGACCGACGACGGCGACCTGCTGCACCGGGTGATCAGCCCCAGACGCCATGTGGCCAAGGTCTATCGCGCCACCCTGGCGCGGCCGCTGACCGGGACCGAGGGCGAGGTGTTCGCCGCCGGGGGTCTGGTGCTGGAGGGGGAGGACAAGCCCCTGTCGCCCGCCGTGCTGGAGGTGCTGTCGCCGACGGAGGCGCGGCTGACGGTGACCGAGGGCCGCTATCATATGGTGCGGCGGATGTTTGCGGCCGTCGGCAATCACGTCGAGGGCCTGCACCGCGAACGGGTCGGCGGCCTGGCCCTGCCGGACGATCTGGCCCCGGGGGACTGGCGACTGCTGGATCCGGCGCAGGTCGATCTGATCTTCGCCTGACGCAGCCCGCTCGACGATGGCCATGTAAATAGCTATCATCAGCCCATGACCCACTATTCCGTCGCCGAGGCGAAGAACAATCTGCCGAAGTTGATCGACCGGATGCTCGAGGGCGAAGAGGTCGTGATCACGCGCCGCGGCAAGGCGATCGCGCGTCTCCGTCCAACGGAACAGGAGGCCGGGCAGCCGCCCGTGGACGTGGAATGGCTGCGCCGGATCCGCGTCAAACCCGCCGTCCCGACGGAGGGTCCGGCCCTCGTCCGCCGGATGCGGGACGAACAGGCGTCTTGACGATTTATCTCGACACCAGCGTGTTGTTCTCTGTCTTCCACGAGGACAGCCACTCCGAGCGCGTGTCGGCATGGCTGGCGCAACTGGACACCTTCGCCTTCAGCCGCTGGACCATCGCGGAAATCAGCTCGGCGCTGGGCGTACAGGTCCGGATGCGGCGGCTGCCGGCGGCGGCCCGACGCAAACTCGAGTCAGAACTGGACGGATGGCTCGTCGGGCGACCGGTCTGCGCCCTTGTGGATGCGGACCATGCCCATGCCCGGCGACTGCTGCGGGACGACGTGCGGTTGAGGGCGCCTGACGCCCTTCATGTCGCCGTGGCGCTTCGATGCGGCTACAGACTCGCCACGCTCGACGCCGATATGGCGGCGGCCGCGCGCGGGCTGGGTCTCGAGGTCATCGCCCCGTGACCGCCGCCAAGATCTGTGGCCTGACCACGCCCGACGCGCTGGATGCGGCGCTGGATGGCGGTGCGGCCTTTGTCGGGGCGGTGGTGTTTCCGAAAAGCCCCCGCCACATCGACCCGCTGCACGGGGCGACCCTGTTCGGGCGGGCGCGGGGAAGGGCGAAGATCGTGGCCGTCACGGTGGACGCCGACGACGCCCTGCTGACGGAAATCGCCCTGATCCTGAAGCCGGACCTGATCCAGCTGCATGGCGAGGAGACGGTTGAGCGGGCCGCGCGGGTGCGGATACTGACCAGGGCAGGGATCATCAAGGTCCTGCCGATCCGCCGGGCGGAGGATTTCGCCGGGGCGGAGGACTGGGCGGCGGTCGCCGATCATCTGATGTTCGATGCGAAGCCGCCGGAGGGGTCGCACCTGCCCGGCGGGGTCGGGGCGAGGTTCGACTGGAGCCTGCTGGCCGGCCGGGTCTTTGACCGGCCGTGGTTCCTGGCCGGGGGCCTGACCCCGGACAATGTGGCCCAGGCGATTTCCGTGTCCGGCGCGCCCCTCGTGGATGTGTCCTCTGGCGTGGAAACCGCGCCGGGTGTTAAGGACGCGGCCCGGATCACAGCCTTCCTCGACGCGGTCCGTTCGGCCTGAATTCCGCCGCCTCCCTGCGTGAAAGCTTCCTCCGTGAACGCCATCCTCCCGAACCAGTACTCCATGCCCGACGCCGAGGGCCGTTTCGGCCCCTATGGCGGACGGTTCGTGGCCGAGACCCTGATGCCGCTGGTTCACGAGCTGGACGCGGCCTATGAGGCGGCCAAGGCCGATCCGACCTTCCAGGCCGAGCTGGACGGCTTCCTGACCGACTATGTCGGCCGGCCCAGCCCGATGTATCTGGCCGAGCGGCTGACGGCGCACTACGGGGCTGCCGACATCTGGTTCAAGCGCGACGAGCTGAACCATACGGGCGCGCACAAGATCAACAACTGCATGGGCCAGATCCTGCTGGCGATGCGGATGGGCAAGACGCGGATCATCGCGGAAACCGGTGCCGGCCAGCACGGGGTGGCAACGGCGACCGTCTGCGCGCGCTTCGGCCTGGAATGCATCGTCTATATGGGTGCGACCGACGTCGAGCGGCAGATGCCCAACGTCTTCCGCATGAAGCTGCTGGGAGCCGAGGTGGTGCCGGTGACGGCGGGCCGGGCGACCCTCAAGGACGCCATGAACGAGGCGATGCGGGACTGGGTGACCAATGTCGAGGACACCTATTATCTGATCGGCACGGCGGCGGGGCCGCACCCCTATCCGGCCATGGTGCGGGACTTCCAGTCGGTGATCGGGCGCGAGACGCGGGCCTCCATGCTGGCGCGGCGCGGCAAGCTGCCGGATGCGGTGGTGGCGGCGATCGGGGGCGGGTCCAATGCCATCGGCCTGTTCCATCCCTTCATCGACGACGCCGGGGTGCGGCTGATCGGGATCGAGGCGGCCGGGCGCGGGCTGGACGGCCCGGACCATGCGGCGAGCCTGCAAGGCGGACGGCCCGGGGTGCTGCATGGCAACCGGACCTATCTGCTGCAGGATGACGACGGCCAGATCCTCGAGGGCCATTCGATCTCGGCCGGGCTCGACTATCCGGGCATCGGGCCGGAGCATGCCTGGCTCAAGGACATCGGCCGGGCCGAATACCGCGCCGCCACCGACGTGGAGGCGCTGGAGGCCTTCCAGCTGTGCTCGAAACTGGAGGGGATCATCCCCGCGCTGGAGCCCAGCCATGCGCTGGCCCGGATCGGCGAGATCGCGACGGAAGTGGGCAAGGGCGGCGATGTCGTGCTCAATATGTGCGGACGGGGCGACAAGGACATCTTCGCCGTGGCGAAGCATCTGGGCGTGGAGTTGTAGACCATGAGAATCGTGACGATGGCGGCCGCGGCGGCCCTGCTGGCGGTGCCGGCGATGGCGCAGACCCCGGCACCCCTGCAGGTCGATATTCCGGAACTGCCGACGGCGGTTGCGGACCCGACCTGCGGCGGCAAGGTCGGCCTGGCCCAGCAGGCCCTGTGCGTGATGACCACCCAGGGTGCCATCGGCGCCCTGGTCGACACCTACAGCGAGGCCTTCCGCCTGCAGAACTGGCTGGCTGCGGGCGGGGACGACAATCGGGTCGTCTATGTGCGTCGGCGCCCTGAAGGCGGCTGTGACGGCTTCCAGATGCTGGCCTTTGCCGATGAGTCGCGGGTTCCGGGTCCGGCCGAGCCGGCCTGGCTGGCCTTTGCGTCCATCCCCGGTGATGTCTGCGCAGCCCGGCCGGCGGCTGCGACGACGCCCGCGCCGGCGCAATGACCACTGCGCGTATCGATGCCCGTTTCGCCGCCCTCAAGGCCGAGGGCCGGGCCGGGTTTGTGGCCTATGTCATGGCCGGAGATCCGACACGGGACGAGGCGCTGCAGATCCTGCGCGGCCTGCCGGCCGCCGGGGCCGATCTGATTGAGCTGGGCTTTCCCTTCTCCGATCCGATGGCCGAGGGGCCGCCGATCCAGCGCGCGGCGCTGCGCGGGCTCAAGGCCGGGCTGACGCTGAAGGGGACGCTGGCCCTGGCCGCGGACTTCCGTGCCGGGGATGCCGACACGCCGGTGATCCTGATGGGCTATCTCAATCCGATCGAGAGCTATGGCCATGCCGCCTTCGCCCGCGATGCGGCGGCCAGCGGCGTCGACGGGGTCATCGTGGTCGACTGCCCGCCGGAAGAGGCCGGGCCGCTGTCGGATGCGCTGGATGCGGCCTCGGTGTCCCTGATCCGGCTTGCGACGCCGACCTCGGACGATGCGCGGCTGAAGCGGATCGCCGAGCGCACCTCGGGCTTTGTCTACTATGTCTCGGTCGCCGGCGTGACCGGGGTCAAGGAGGCCCAGACCCTGTCCGTCGCCCCCGCCGTGGAGCGGGTGCGCAAGGCCTCGGGCCTGCCGGTCGCCGTGGGTTTCGGGGTCAAGACGCCGGAACGGGCGGCCGAGATCGCCCGGGTCGCCGATGCGGTCGTGGCCGGCTCGGTGCTGGTGGACGAGGTCGCGGCGGCCCTTGAGGCGAATGAACCCGCCGTCCCGCGCGTTCTGGCGAAGGTGAAGGCCCTCGCTGACGCGGTCCGGGGTGCGCGGGTCGCGGAAACGGTCTAGATCGTCCCCATGCCCGAGAAGAACCCTCCCAAACCCCAGGAAAAACGCGGCGGTTGGCTGAGCCGTTTCGCGCCCGGCGTTCGCAAGATCGTCAGCCGGCGCGACACGCCCGACAATCTCTGGGTCAAGGACCCGGATTCCGGCGAGATGCTGTACCGCCCCGATCTGGAGGCCGCCCTGTGGGTGACGCCCTCGGGCCGGCATATGCGGATCGACGCCGCGACGCGGCTGCGCGCCACCTTCGACGACGGCGACTATGAGCCGATCGAGACCCCGGAGGTGCCGGAAGATCCGCTGAAATTCTCGGACGGCAAATCCTACAAGGACCGGCTGGCCGCCGCCCGCAAGGCTGCGGGCCGCAAGGACACCATGGCCATCGGCTTCGGCGCCCTGGACGGGACCGAGGCGGTGGTGATCGTCCAGGACTTCACCTTCATGGGTGGTTCGCTGGGCATGGCGGCGGGCGAGGCCTTTATCGCCGCGGCCCGGGCGGCGATCGGGCGCGGCGTGCCCCTGGTCTGTTTCACCGCCGCCGGCGGGGCGCGGATGCAGGAAGGCGCCCTCAGCCTGATGCAGATGGCCCGCACCACCCTGGCCATCCAGGAACTGAAGGCGGCGCAGCTGCCCTTCGTGGTGGTCCTGACCGACCCGACGACCGGCGGCGTGACCGCCAGCTACGCCATGCTCGGCGATGTGCATCTGGCCGAACCGGGGGCCCTGATCGGCTTTGCCGGGCCGCGGGTGATCGAGGCGACCATCCGCGAGAAGCTTCCACCCGGCTTCCAGCGTGCCGAGTATCTGCAGGAAAAGGGCATGGTCGACCGGGTCGTCGCCCGCGCGGACCTGCCGGTCGTTCTGGGCCGGATCCTGTCGATGCTGATGGGCGGGAAGCGCCGGGCTGCCTGATTTTTCAACCGCTCATCCCGGCGAATGCCGGGACCCAGATTGAAGAACTCACTGTCGCCTGCTTGAACGCCGGTGGTCATGGCCACGGCCCATGTCACTGCATCTGGGTCCCGGCATTCGCCGGGATGAGCGGAGTGTAATTTGGACCCGATTTCCGCGAGACTGAGGCAGCGGCACCCGCAGCGGATCGACCTGTCGCTGGACCGGATGCGCATCCTGTGTGCGGCGCTGGGCAATCCGCAGGACCGGCTGCCGCCCGTGGTCCATGTGGCCGGCACCAACGGCAAGGGTTCGACCGTCGCCTTCATCCGGGCCATCGCCGAGGCGGCGGGACTGAGGGTCCATACCTATACCTCGCCCCATCTGGTGCGATTCAACGAGCGGATTCGGCTGGCGGGTCAGTTGATCGGGGACGAGGCCCTGAATGCCGTCCTCGACCGGGTCGAGGCCGCCATCGACCTTGGGGGCAGCGAGGCGACGGTGTTCGAGAGCACCACGGCCGCGGCCTTTGTGGCCATGAGCGAGGCCCCGGCGGACCTGGCCATCATCGAGGTCGGCCTCGGCGGCCGGCTGGACGCCACCAATGTCATCGATCGGCCGCTGCTCAGCGTCATCACCCCGGTCGACCTGGATCATGCGGAATTCCTCGGCACCGATCTGGGCGGGGTGGCGGGCGAGAAGGCGGGCATATTGAAGGCCGGGGCGCGGGGGCTGATCGCCCGTCAGGCCGGGCCGGCCATGGCGGTCATCGAGGCGGTGGCGCGGGCCGTGCAGACACCTCTGACGGTCATGGGGGTCGATTTCGACGCCTGGGCCGAGCGCGGCGGCCTTTCGTTCCAGGACCAGGAGCGGTTTCTGGACCTGCCGGCCCCGGCCCTGACCG
>JBEIJS010000095.1:0-9319 GCA_040380105.1 Caulobacteraceae bacterium
CGTTCCGCAAGACGCGAGTCCGCGAGGATTCGGGACCCGCACCCTCACAGGCCCTGGGGCGGCTCCGCAAGGAGCCGCCCCTTTTTTCTGGCCGCCCCGGGTCGGCTCAGGCGCGACGCCGGACCAGGCCCAGCAGGAACAGCAACAGGCAGGCCCCGAGAAAGGCGACCAGCAGGGTCACGAGGTTGAAGCCGCCGACCGGCTCGCCCAGCAGGTTCCCGGCGATCCAGCCACCCAGCAGGGCACCGACGACACCCACGATCAGATTCGTGACGAGGCCATGGCTGCGGCCCATCACCTTTTCAGCCAGCCAGCCGGCGGCAATGCCGATGATGATCCAGCCGATGATTCCCAAGCCCATGGTGTTTCTCCTGACATTCGGAGCGCGATCGCTCTGAGGCGGTAATGCGCCGGTGCGGCAACGGTTGCGCTTCCGGTCGCCAATCAACGCTCCCTGACAATCCCCCGTCACGGGAGCGCGGCATGGTGCTTGCCACCCGGAGGGCGAGCCGTCCCGCTTCGGGACAGCCCGCCAACAAGGGGAAATGGGGCCATGGCCACCGATATCGACCTTCACCTGGGCCGTCGCCTGCGCCGTCGTCGGCGTCTTCTCGGCCTGACCCAGCAGCAACTGGCCACCCAGGTCGGGATCCGCTTCCAGCAGATCCAGAAATATGAGTGCGGGGCCAATCGCATCTCGGCCGCCCGGCTGTGGCAACTGGCCGAGGCGCTGGAGTCGCCGGTCAGCTATTTCTACGACGGTCTGGAAGAAGCCATGGAGCGCAAGGAGGCGGCCAGCCAGGGCGGCGAGATGTTTTCCCGCAAGGAAACGCTCGACCTGATCCAGGCCTACTACCAACTGGGCGAGCGCCCGCGCCGGCGCCTGCTGGATCTGGCCAAGTCACTGCATGCCGAGGGCGATGCGGCCTGAAGGCAGTGGCGAGTGGCGAGTGGTTAGTTGCGAGAGCGCCGGCGTGGTGGGGAAGGTGGCGGGTCGCGGACTGGCCGGTGACGGGTCCCGCTTGACTCGCCACCCGCCACTCGCCACTCGCCACTCCCATGACCGAATACGAACTGTTCGCCGTCGAGCTGGCCCGCGAGGCTGCGCGCGTCTCCCTGCCGTATTTCCGCGGTGCCTTTGAGGAGGCCGACAAGGGCGGCCCCGGTGCCTTCGATCCGGTCACCCAGGCCGACCGTGAGGCAGAGGCGGCGCTCCGCGCCCTGATCGCGGCCCGTTATCCCGATCACGGGATCATCGGCGAGGAATATGGCGAGGACCGGCCCGAGGCTGACCACGTCTGGATCCTGGACCCCATCGACGGGACCCGCGCCTTCATCGCCGGCCTGCCGCTCTGGACCAATCTGATCGCCCTGCGCGCCGAAGGCCGGCCGGGCATCGGGGTGATCGGTCAGCCCTGTCTGGATGAGATCTTCCTCGGCGGCCCGTCCGGGTCACGTCTGCTCAAGGGCGGGACGGAGACGCCGCTGGCTGTGCGGGCCTGCCCGCGCCTGACGGACGCCGTGATCGCTACCACCGACCCCGACCTGTTCACGGGTGCCGAACTGGGGGCCTGGCGCCAGGTGCGGGCCGCCGCCCGACTGGCCCGGCTGGGCTGCGACGCCTATGCCTATGCCATGCTGGCTGCGGGCCGGATCGACCTCGTGGCCGAGAGCGGACTCAAGGTCTGGGACTGGTCAGCCCTGGTCCCCGTGATCGAGGCGGCCGGCGGCGAGGTCACCAACTGGCGCGGCGAAACACCGGACGGCAGCGGTCAGATCCTGGCCGTGGGCGACGTCGGGATTCGGGATCAGGCGCTGGTTACGCTGAGACGGGCCAGCCTCTGATCAGGCCGCTTCAGTCGGCTGGGACCCGCTGACCGGTACGGGCGTGGCAGGCGCCAATACAGGGGACAGGTCCTCTACCGGCGACACATAGGCACCCATGGCGTCGAACTCCTCGAGGAAGACCCGGCGCATGTCGTCGGCTTCCATGATGACTTCGTGTTTGGCCCCGGCGACCTCGACGTAGCGGCCCCGTCCGAGTCTTTTGGCGGCCCATTTGTTGGTCTGTTTCCAGACCCGATCGTCCTCGGCCGCCTGAACCACAGCGACCGGAATGCGGACGGCCTTCAAGGCCTTGGGCTTGAGCGAGCGTTCGCCGGCATCGAGGGCAAAAGCCAGCCAGCCCCAGGTCGGCCCGCCGACGGCGAGATGCGGGCAGGCGTAAAGCTGCTGCCGCCACTGTTCGTAGCGGCTCTCGTCCGAGGTCAGGGCGTCCTTCTCGAAGGTGTGGTCGAACGGATCGTCGACATTGTCGAGCACATAGTCCCCGGCCTTGCCGTGACGCAGGTTCCAGCGGACGGCCAGTTTGACCGACCACATCGACCGCTTGCCGGTACGGATCCGCAGCATGGGGCTCGACAGGATGGCACCGGCGAACCGGCTCTCGCCGCCCTGCAGCGTCATCAGGTTCAGCGTGCCGCCCATGGAATGGCCGACCATGACCCAGGGCTTGGGTGCGCGCGTCTCCCAGGTGTCGAGCAGGCGGGCGTAGTCGTCCAGAAACTCCTCGACCGCCCGGGCATGGCCTTTCAGCCGATCGGGCAGCAGGCGGGCCGACAGGCCCTGGCCGCGCCAGTCATGGGCGAGAACGCACCAGCCGCGGGCGAGGAAATTGCCGATGACTTCGAAATATTTCTCGATCGGCTCGGTACGACCGGGGCTGACGATCACGGTGCCGCGCGGCTTGTCTGCCACCAGGGTGGAGGGGGTCCAGAAGGCGGCGCGCAGCCGCAGGCCGCCGGCGCCACGGAACCATTCGCCGACGCCGCCCGGAGGCGCGGACGCTCCGGGGACCCCCATCAGGGGCGCGTTGGCGGCATAGGCGGCGGCTCGGTTCACTCTGGCTTCCTGAATCTCAAGGTCATGCGGTCACTCTCACCGATCGCGGTGTATTTCGAACGGTCGAAGGTCGGATTCGGCGGCGAACCGCGCGGTGCCGTCAATCCCATGGGGAGGCAGGGTTTCGACGCCGAAAGGATGATCCTTGGTATCCCTTTCGTTCGCGTTGATTTCCGAGGCTGCAACAAAGGCGAAGCCGGCTTCTGCCGCCAGCTGTTTCACGAACGCCTCCTGGACGTAGCCGTTCGCGGCGGCCGGGTCCTGGTCCTCTTCCGGGCCGAGTCGGTGCTGTTCGATCCCCAGAACGCCGCCCGGACGCAAGGCGGCATAGGCGTCTGCAAAGGCCTTCTCGGCGATGCCTGCCGCCATCCAGGCGTGAATGTTGCGCATGAACAGGACCAGGTCGGCCGTACCCGCCAGCGTCACCGGCCCCGAGGTCGGTCCGAACGCTGAAAGCTCGATCTCGCCATAAAGGCGGCGGTCGTTGGTGAACCGCTGCTGGAAGGCGGCCATCAGCGCCACCTGGGACGGATCTGCGCCGGGGCCGGTCTGGAATCCGGCGGCAACGTATTTGCCCGCACCCTCGGCGAGATAGGGGGCGAGGATTTCCGTCCACCAGCCGCTGCCGGGCCAGAATTCAACCACGGTCATACGGGGTTGGAGGCCGAAGAAGCGCAGGGTCTCCATCGGATGACGGGCGGCGTCGCGGATCTTGTCCTGGGCCCGCCAGGGACCCGCGACCGCCCATTCCAGCGATCCCTGGGGCGGGCCGTCGGGCGTGGGTGGCGGTTCAGCGGTTTTTTCCCGGCGACCGCAGGCCGCGAGACCGGTCAGCGTCAAGGCCGTTGCGCCGGAGAGTAATCCCCGGCGCGACAGCGACAGCCGCCAATCCTGTCTCGAATTGCTCATCCAGTTCCCCTGGAGGCCGATGCTGCACATTTCAGACCAGCCGACCGAGGGCTGGGCTTAACCGTGTTCCCGGGCCCGGTCAAAACGGTTCACAACCGGGTCAGACATCAGCCGGGTTTGCGGAATCGCAGGGTCATCCGGTCGCTTTCGCCAATGGCGTCATACTCGGCGCGTTCTGCAGCGGTCAGAGGCGTGGGCCGGTCGGTGGCGTTGTTGGCGCGCGGGGCGCTGGTGCGAACCGGCGGCAGGGTCCAGACGCCGAAGGGATGGTCACGATCATCCCCGGGATTGGCGTTCAACTCGCTGCGGGCCTCGAGCACGAAACCGGCGGCCTGGGCGGCGCGAATGACGTAGCTTTCCGGCATATAGCCGGTGGGCGCAGTGACATCGGGGTTGAGGCCATCGACGCTGCGGTGTTGTTCGACCGCCAGCACACCGCCGGGCTTCAGAGCCTTGAAGAAGGCCGCAAGAAAGGCATCGGTCCGGCCGGCGCGATGCCAGTTGTGGAAGGATCGGGCGACCAGGACCATGTCGGCGGACCCATCCTCGACGCCCATCCCGTCCAGCGGAGCATTGACCGCGACATAGCGACCTTGGGTGGCCTCGGCATAGGGCTGCAGAATGGCGGTCCACCAGCCGGCGCGGCCGGGCTGGATCTCGACCACGGTGGAGCCCGGCGTCAGACCCCAGAAGGTCAGGGTCTCGAACGGGTGGCGATAGACGTCCCGGGCGACGTCGGCGGCGGGACGCGCGGCCGAGCCGATGGCAGCCTGCAGGGCCGCATCTTCCTGCAGCACGGGCGGCGTCATGGCCGCGCGCCGGACCGTGCGCTGGGCCTGGGTTTCGTCGAGCGTCGGCATGGTCGGCAGGGTCTGGGCGGCGGCCAGGGCCGGCAGGGCCAGCGCGGTCGTCACGGCAAGGGCGAGCAGTCGCATGGGGGTCTCCTGAGCGATTAGCCGCGAACCCTAAGGCCTTCGGGGCCGGGGGCAAGCCATGACCGGCCGAAGGCGACAGATTGGCGCGGAGGCACCACCCCTTGACGGTTTCGCACGGCTTCCCACATCGGATCCGAGGCCGCCGATTTCGGGGCTTCCAGACCGGACGGGGCCGATCAACGGGCCGACCGGACTGAACTCCCACCGCCGGTCCGGGCATCAAACCGCGGGACCGGTTCAACCTTGCTGATCCCCAGGAGGATGACCCATGCGTACCTTTGATTTCACCCCGCTGTATCGTTCCGCCGTCGGCTTCGACCGTCTGGCCGGACTGCTGGAAACCGCCGCCGCAACCCGTCAGGAAAACGGCTGGCCGCCCTACAATATCGAGACCACAGGCGAGAACGCCTATCGGATCGAGATCGCCGTCGCCGGCTTCCGGCCCGATGAACTGACCCTAGAGGTCAAGGAGAACCTGCTCACCGTCACCGGCCGCAAGACCGCCAATGACGATGCCGGTACCCAGCGGACCTATCTGCATCGGGGTCTGGCCGAGCGCGATTTCGAGCGCCGCTTCCAGCTGGCCGACTATGTGATGGTGGCGCGTGCCGACCTGGCCGATGGTCTGCGGTCGGTCGAGCTGGCCCGAGAACTGCCCGAGGCGCTGAAGCCGCGCCGTATCGAGATCGGCGTTCCCGCACCGGCCAAGCCGCTGATCGAGACCGGGAAGCGCAAGGCGGCGTGACCCGGACGGGTCCGGCCTGAGGCAAGCAGCCTCAGCGAGGCCGGCGCAGCGGTCGATTGAGGAGGGGGCGGCGTCCGCGTCGCCCCTTTTTCATGGCCGTTTCAGGCGGCCATGTCGTCCGGAATCCGGATCACCTGTCGCTGCTCGGCGGTCAACGATTCAGGGTCAATCCGGGCCCCCGAGACGTCTGCGCCGTCGAGCCGGGCTGCGTCGAGAGTGGCACCTTCCAGTCGGGCGAAGCGCAGGATGGCCTCTACTAGCTTGGCCGGCATAAATCGGTCCTTGCTGATCGCAAGAGCCCCGAGATTGGCACCGCGCAGATCAGCCCTGTTGAGCAGGGCCCCGTTCAGACGTGCCCCCCGAAGGTCCGCGCCGCGCAGATCGCAGCCACGCAGGTCTGCCCCCTCCAGACCGGCCCCCTGGAGGCTGGCCCCCTTGAGATCCATGCCGGCGAAACAGGCGTGTCTGGCGCTCAGGCCCGGCAGCTTCAGGTCCTTTAACCGGTCGCCGAGAGGACGCAAATCCTCGCCGTCAAACACCGCAGGTTCACCGAACACGCCACCGCTTTCCGTCCAGGCGTTTGCGTCGAGCGCTTTTTCCGCCAGAACCTCGGCGCGGGCCAGCGCCTCGTCGCCTGGACTGCGCAGGATACCGGTCAGGTCGGCACCCTTGGTATCGGCAAGCTCCAGGGTCACGCCGGTCAGGATCGCTCCTGTCATGCGAGCCCCCTGGAGATTGCAGCGGTCTACCGAGGCGTTTTCCATCATGGCACCGGTCAGGATGGCCTCCTGGAGATTGGCCCGGTCCAGATTGGCACCGGCCAGGCAACAGTCGGTGAAGTCCGCCTTCCTGGCGCTTATTCCGCCCAGCAGGCCGCCGTCCAGGGTCGCGCCCGTGAAGGTCGCGCCATCAGCAATGCCCTGTCGCGCCTCAGGCCTGACCGCCGGCAGAAGCCGGGTGGCGTGCGGTATGACGATCGCGCCCTCTCGGAAGTCGGCGCGTGTGAGGTCGGCATTCGTCAGATTGGCACCGCGCAGGCATGCCCCGCGCAGGTCAGCCCTCACCAGCTCGGCACCGGTGAAGTCGGCTCCCCTCAGATCGGCGCAGAACAGCACGGCACCGTTCATACAGGCCCCCGCCAGCCTGGCGTCTTCCAGCGAACAGCCGCTGAAATCAGCCTCAGCCAGATTGCGGCCCGACAGGTTCAGCCCGCTGAGATCCAGGAATTTCAGCATGAGGCGGCGGCCGCCGGGACGACCGTCGGCCAGACACTCATGTGCCGCGATGAGGACGTCCAGCTCACCCTGTGACAAACGCCGTCGAACCAGGTTCATGCGACAGGGTCAATGTTCTTGAGGAGGCACGGCCCCCTCATGATTACATCGCCCGGATAGGCCAGCCACGGAAGGTCGGGCCTGACGCGGGCAGCCTTCCGTTCGCTCTGTTTGATGCGCCTTCCAGCGGCGGGTACAGCAGACTTCGACATCGCCCCGATATGGCACCCTGCGACTTAAGGAAGCGTTTGTGGGGAAGGGTGACGAGGGGCGGGTGGTTGATGGCTGGCCGACAGCCAAGCGAGGGCGAACACTGCCCCGGCTCTCTGCCTCCCGAACGGTCTGCGATCAGCGGCCACCCGGCGAGATCAGGCCGTCAGCAGCCCCTGGGCCGCGAGCGCATCCGCCAATTCCCCGGGGCTGACCCAGACGCGGGTGTAGCCTGCCTCGCCCAGGCGTTTCAGCTCGGTGGTAAGGTCGGCCTTGGCCGAGGCGGCGAACCGGGCATCAAAGCCTACGCCGTCGGCGCTGACCCGGATCATCGGGCGGCCGGTCTCGACCCGGTGCAGATAGCCCTCATAGAGGACCGCCGCCTCCTCTGCGAGCAGGCCCGTCTCGACCTGCAGTCCGGCCTTCCTGAGGCGTTCCACGCCACGCCCGGCGGCAAACGGCGAGGGATCGACGGCGGCCACCACAACGCGACTGACCCCTGCATCCATCAGGAAATGAGAACAGGAGGTTCGGCCTGAGGAGCGCGCACCGCAGGGCTCCATGGTCACATAGGCGGTAGCGCCGCGCGCGCGGTCGCCGGCGGCGGGCGCGGCCTGTTCCTCGGCATGGGGACGGCCGCCGGGGGCGGTGGCGGCCTCGGACACGACCTCGCCATCCTTGACGATGACACAGCCGACGGCGGGATTGGGCCAGGTCTGGCCCATCCGGTCCCGGGCCAGGGCGATCGCCCGGCCCATGAAGCGGATGTCGTCGGAGGCCTGCTGCGGCGTCATCATGCGCGGGCTCCGATCGACGGGAGTTCGGTCGCGCGCGACGCGTCCAGATAGCGGGCCGCGACAGGCCTGAGCGAGGCGTCAAGATCGATCTCCAGCGGATTGCCGGTCGGGATCTCGACTCCGACGATCCGGTCGTCCGGAACGGCGAACAGATGTTTGACGATGGCGCGCAGTGAGTTGCCGTGTGCGGCGATCAGCACATCCTCGCCGGCCTTGAGCCGCGGGACGATCGCTTCGTCCCAGTAGGGCAGGACGCGGTCGAGTGTGGTCTTGAGGCTTTCGGTGTCCGGGATGGCCTGCCCGGCATAGCGCGGGTCGCCGGCGAAATCCCATTCGCCGGCGGGTGCCAGCGGCGGGGGCGGAATGTCGTAGCTGCGGCGCCAGATCAGGACCTGGGCCTCGCCATGCGTCGCCGTCGTCTCGGCCTTGTTCAGACCCGTCAGGCCGCCGTAGTGGCGCTCGTTCAAGCGCCAGTCGTGGATGACCGGAACATCTTTGAGACCGGCCGAGTCAAGGGCCAGGGCCCCCGTGCGCGTGGCCCGCTTCAGCACCGAGGTGAACATGACCGAAGGCCGGAAGCCTGCCGCAGCGATCTGTTCGCCGGCACGCCGGGCCTGGGCTTCGCCCTCAGCGGTGAGGTCGACGTCAACCCAGCCGGTAAAGCGGTTGTCGAGATTCCATTGGCTCTGGCCGTGGCGCAGCAGGATCAGACGGGGCATTGAAATCTCCGGACGGTCTGGTCCGGGGGGTAGGACCGGCGGTGCCGTGGGTCAAGACAAGGGTCTGACGGTCCGGCCTCGCAGCCTTGCCGGACACAGCGCGTTGTTGTCCGCGTGACCCCCTGTGCCCTATAGCCAAGCTGAAACCCAGCCCCTCCCCCAAGGTTCCCGATGCAAAAGCCCCGCTCTGACCTGCGTCCCAACACGGTCGAGTATGAGACGACGCCGCTGGTCAAGGCCACGGGGTTCCGGGAATATGACGCGCGCTGGATCCTGGAGAAGGAGATCAACCTGCTGGGCATCCAGGCGCTTGGCCTGGGGCTGGCGACCTATGTGCATGAGATCGGCCAGCGGCCCCGGATCGTCGTCGGCCATGATTTCCGCGCCTATTCGCTCAGCGTGAAACAGGCGCTGACTCTCGGTCTGCTGGAGGGCGGGATGGAGGTGCTGGACATCGGCCTGGCCCTGTCGCCGACGGCCTATTTCGCCCAGTTCGCGCTCGATGCGCCGTGCGTGGCCATGGTCACGGCCAGCCACAATGAGAACGGCTGGACCGGGGTCAAGATGGGGGCCAATCCGCCCCTGACCTTCGGCCCCGACGAGATCGGACGGCTGAAGGACATCGTCCTCAATGGCGAGGGCGTGGCCCGTCCGGGCGGAGCCCTGACCCGCATCGACGGCTTCCGCGAACGCTATCTCGAAGAGATCACCGCCGGGGTGAAACTGAGCCGGCCGATCAAGGTCGTGGCGGCGTGCGGCAACGGCACCGCCGGAGCCTTCGCGCCGGAGGCCCTGCGCCGGATGGGGGCCGAGGTCATCGAGATGGATA
>JBEIJS010000096.1:0-9189 GCA_040380105.1 Caulobacteraceae bacterium
CCTCACCAGGGCCCGGTTGCGAGAGCAGCCGGGCCTTTTTGATGCGGGATCACGCCTTGGCGGCACCCGCCCTCAACCCGCGCTCGGCCAGGGCGACAATCGCCACCCCGCCCATGGTCACGGCGGCGCCGACCAGAATCTGCGGCGTCAGCACATCACCCATGAGGCCCCACCCGATCAGGATGGAGACCACCGGCGTGGCCAGCAGATAGGGTGTGACCCGGCCCGCCTCGCGTTTCTGCACCAGCCAGAACAACAGGGTTGTCGCCAGCACCGAGGACACCAGCCCAGCCCAGAGCACACAGGCCCAGACAAGGGCATCGGCCTTCTGCACAGCTTCCCACTGCCCCTGCTCGAACAGGGCTGAGGCGAAGGCGAGAGACGGCAGGGCGACCAGCGACAACAGGCCCTGCATCTTCAACGGGGGTATCGAGGTCGTCCGCCTTGCCACGACGGTGGTCAGGGCCCAGGCGCAGGCTGCACCTATGCCGGCCAGAATACCCTTCCAGTCCTCGATGGCATGGGGGTCCAGCGTCATCCAGGCGACCCCGAGAAAGGCCACGACCATGCCGGCCAGCGCGGGCCGCGACAGCCGCTCACCCAGCATCAGGAAGGCGAACAGGGCCGTAAACGGAATCCAGAGCTGGGCCGCCACCGATACCGGGCTGACGTCATGCGCCAGCCAGAAGGCCAGATAGATGAGGCCATAGTGGATCGGTCCACCAAGGCCGACGATGATCAGCAGGCTCTTCCAGTTCGGAAAGGGCGGACGCACGAACGGGATCAGACAGGCCGCCGCAATGGCGAACCTCAAGGCCGCCATCAGCAGCGGCGGCAGGGTCTCGGTGCCGAATTTGGCCGCGGCATTATTCACCCCCCAGATCACCACCACCGCAATGATGGCGAGGATCTCGACGGGCGAGAGCGGGCTGTGCGGCTTGTCAGGGGTGATCACCCTCCCGACTTAACGCGCGCAGTCGCCGCACGCGAGGACGCACGGCGACACTTTGCATTTCCGACTGTGGCGCGACCCTAGAACGGAATGTCGTCGTTCAGGTCGTAGCTTTCCTTGGGACCGCTGGGCTTGTTGGCCCCGCCGGTTGAGAAGCCCGAGGAATAGTCGTCATCACCGCCGCGCGACGCTCCGCCGCCGGCGCTGTCGCTGCGGCCGCCCAGCATGGTCAGCTCGCCCCGGAATTTCTGCAGCACGATCTCGGTGGTGTATTTCTCGACCCCGGCCTGTTCGTATTTGCGGGTCTGGAGCGAGCCCTCGATGTAAACCGTCGAGCCCTTCTTGAGGTAGTTCTCGGCCACCTTGACGATGTTCTCGTTGAAGATGACCACCCGGTGCCACTCGGTCTTTTCCTTGCGCTCGCCGGTGGCCTTGTCGCGCCACTGTTCCGAGGTCGCGAGGGACAGGTTTGCCACCCGCTCGCCCGAGTTGAGCGTGCGGATTTCCGGGTCCTTGCCCAGGTTGCCGACCAGAATGACCTTGTTGACGCTGCCCGCCATCGCCGAGCTCCTTCTTCGTTCTGGCCCGCCGCGCTTCGCGCTGTTCGGAGCCGATTGCCTGTTGTCCGGGCCTAGCGCGCTTTCGACAGGCGCGCGCCCGCTTTGTGGCGCAATCCACAGATTGCTTGTTCCACGTTTGTTCTGTTTCGTCTAGGGCGCCGGTGGCGCGGTCGGGTCCGGCTCGCGGTTGGACGACACCGCGATCGGGCTGCCGTCGATGGCCCGCTGGATCGCGCCCGGCATGGCCAGCCGACCATCGCCGGTCCGGGCCATGGCATTGAACCTTCCGCCGTCCAGCGTCTGCGACAGCCATACGCCGCCGCGATCGACGAAGATGAACTGGCCCTGGTAGGAGCCCGTGATCTCCTGCCGCGATCCACCCATGCGCAGGAAGCGCAGGCGGACTTCTTCCAGCCGCGCAGCGCAGAACTCGATCTGCGGCTGGTTATCCGCCACCTTGTTGAACCTTGGCGGCTCGCCCTCGGCACCGGTTTCGACGGCATAGCAGACACCACGGTCGAACGGCGCCTCCACGGCCTTTTCGCAGGCTGCGAGCGCCAGCGCGCCCGCGCCCATCACCATCAATGCGGCGTGTTTCATCAGCGTAGCCCCGGGAAAGTGCAGCTTCGGTCCTGTTCGGCGAGTGTCCGGAACCGGCTGTTGTCGGACGATTGCTCGACCCGACGGGGCACAAGCCTGAGGGTCGTATCACCCCAACGGCCATAGAGCGCCTCGCCCGGCCGCACGCAGGTGCCCGAGTAGAGCGCCTGCACACAGGCATTCAGGCTCATGTTGGTCGACAGCGACCGCCAGTCTGACCCGGTGTGGCGCAGACAGGCAGAACCGGTTGCGGCCTGGACCGACGGCTCGACCGGTTCCTGGTCCGTGACCGGCGGCTGCTCCGCCTCGGTCAGTTCGATCGGCGGGGCAACGGGCGGCGGGGCGAAGGCGGCGGTCGGTGCGGCTGCAAGGGCTCCGGTCTCATCGATGCCGACGTCCAGCGCGTCCGTCGCCACCCCATTGCGCCGGGCGCAGTCCGACAGGGTCGCCAGGCCGATGTACTGGCCGTCGACGAAACAGCGCAGTTCGCGCGTGGTGTTGAGTTCAGGCGCATCGGCCACATCGACCGTCAAACCGCCCTGGGCCGCAGGCGGGGGAGCCGGATTCGGTGCCCTCCCGGCATTGAAGATCAGCGCGATCACTATGGCCGCGACGACCGCCAGGCCGGCACCGATGGCGATGAGAACTCGATTGTCCTGGGGCATGAAGGGCTCGCGGGGATGAGGCCTCCAATAACCCTGCCCGGGGCTCCGGCGTCAACGATCTTCGTCGCCCGGCGACCTAGCCGGTGAGTCGGGAAAGCGCGGCCTGGTAGTTGGCAAGCTGGGCGGTCATATAGGCGGGGGCCGGTCCAGTCACCGGGGGCCGCGAGGCACCCGGCGCGAGCGCCTTGTAGGCCTCCCTGACCACCCTGACGGCAGCCCTCAGGGCCTCGACGGTCGACTTGATCTGGTCCTTGCCGGTCAGTGACAGTGTCTCGGGCAGGGCCATGGCAAAGGTCTTGATCTCGCCGGCAGCCGCTTTGGGACCGACGATACCGGGCGACAGGCCGAGCGCGGCCAGTGCGTCCCGGCCGGCCTCTCCACTGGTCAGGATCGCTCCGGCTCTTCCCTCCCGGGGTGCGATCGACAGCCGCTGCATGCGGGCGCTGCTCAGGGCCTCGACTTCCCCGGTCTTGAGCGGATCGGTCACGACGGTAACCTTCAACTGGCCGGAGGAGGCCTGCTCGATCTTGCGCGCCAGGGTCTGCAGGGTGTCGTCGGCCGCGATCGAGACGGCACGACGCCGGCTACCCTCGGCAGAAGATACATAAAAGCGATCACCGGGCCGCAGGGCGGTCGCGGCCGTCAGGGCCTTGGAATCACCCATGGAAACCAGCCCCTGGGGCAGCCCCAGCCGGTCCAGCACGCTGGCACCCCCGCTCGCGACGGCAAGGCTCAGGGGCGAGGCCTGCTGGTCTGCGCCCGGCCAGGTCCGGGTCCATTCCACCGCGCCCGTCGACGGGTCGAGCCGGGTCAGATAACCCTCCCTCGGATCATCCTTGGCGGCCCCGACCGCACGATCGGCGAGGCCGGTGATCCAGACCTTGCCGCCATGTACCTTCATGTCCGCGACACTGCTGTCGCCCGCACCGCCGATATAGGTCAACCGGTCTCCGGCTGCGGGGGAAAGGTCAGCCTCAAGCGACGCGACATAGGCATCGGAACTGCCGGAATGGGCGTTGGTCACCGTCGCGACATCAAGGGCCTGATTGCGCGTTGTTCCGGTCAGGACGACCCGACCGCCGGTCACGGCGATCCCGTTCACATCACCACTGGCTGCGCCCAGGTCCCTCGTGGCGGACAGGGTCGGCGCACCGTCGGCGTCAGGGGTGAAGCGACGCACGACGACCCGGCCACTCTCGACCCCGGCCGTATAGATTGACGAACCTTCGACGGTCATGGCCCTGATACTGTCGTCACCGCTGGTTCCGAACTGGCTGACCGACACCGCAGCGGCCCTGAAGGGGGCCAGGCTGTGCGCCTGGGTGGCCGAAAAGCCCTGCAGATACCCATCCCAAGCCCCAAGCCCCGAGGCCCCGGGCATCGCGGATCGGGCACGCCCCGCGACATAGACCCTGCCGTCGGCGCCGAAGGAAACAGCCGTGGCTTCGTCCGCCGCGCGGGCACCGCGCCGCTGGGTCCACAACTCCTCTCCGGCGGCATCAAAGACAGTGACGAAACTGTCGGACAGACTGGGGTCGGCGATCCGGACGCCCGGTTCGAGCTCCCCGGTCACCGAACCCGCAACCGCCACGCGCCCGTCAGCGGCGATGGAGATCGCATAGCCGCTGGCCGTGTCCGAGGCCCCGAGCATCCGTGTGGCCACGACCCGACCCGTGGGATCAAGCTTCATCAGCGCCACATCGCGCTCACCCTTGAGCGGTTGTGAGCCCGGTGCGGCTTCAATATCCGCGACGAGCCACAGGGACCCGTCCGCCGCAACCGCGCTGGCCCTGACCGTCTCCACGCCCTTGGGCAGAGCCGTCTGCGAGGCCCGGCCGGCGACCCAGCCGGTCTGCCCCGATGGCGCCAGGGGCTCGGGGGCCGTACCGCCGTCGCTCTGGAATTTCAGCAGCTCGTTTCCGCCCGCGGTGCCCGAGGCCTGAACCACATAGACGGCGTCGGACGTCTGCGTTGTCGCGAAGCGAACCGTTTCAGCACTCGAACCTTGCAGGACCAGGGCCCACTTGTCCGCCGCGGTCGGCAGGGTGATCGTCTTGGTGCCGAGCTGGATGGTCCGGGGTGCGCCATTGACCTGCTCGCGGCCCAGCCGCGTCGCGACCCCGGCATCGCTCAATTTGGCATTCACGAAGGTGATGACATTGTCGAGCGAGCGGGTCTGGGCCCCCATGCCGGCAAGGTCGATCGGGACCGTGACGTTGCCGGCTACGGAGCCGATGGTGATGTCGAACACCACCGGTCCTTCAAGTGCCGGCGCGGACGAAGCCGGATCGCCCTCGTGCACCGGCCGGGTCACGATCCGCGTCGCATCCCGCGCCACACCGGCCGAGGTCTTCGCGCTCGTTGACGACACGCCGTGGACCATCCGGATATCCTCGAACCCGGCACTCCGCACATAGTCGCCGACTTCAGCGACACCGCTCGCAAAGCGCTCGCGGATCCGCGTGGCCTCGCCCTGGGTGACACCCTTCACGTCGATCCGGGTTGCCAGGGCGGTCAGGGAGGTCAGTCCCTGATAGAGGGCGAACAGTTTGCGATAGTCAGGGGAAGCGCCCGGCAGATCCGGACGGCTTGCATCAGGGTTCACCAGCTGGCGTGCGGAAAGCGCCGCCCGCACCGCCACATCCGGCTTCGGGGCCTTGGCACTGGCCTCCCAGGGCGGCGTCGGCTGGGTCCTCACCCGCGGGGCAGCAGCCTGCCCCCCGGTCGTGGCCGTATTGCCCGCCGTGCCCCCGTACAGACCGAGTAGATAGCTGTTGTTGATCACACCAGAACTCCCGCGCCCGATTATCGCGGCTCAACCGTAACGACCGCTTAACGTCCGGTTCCGGAGCGACTTCCCGTGCGACTCAGGGAACAATCCGCATCCGCCCTTTGCTGGCGTGATGGATGAGGAGGACGCCTTGAAGAACGCCTTCGTCAGTGCCTTGAATTCCTTGCTGTCTCTATATGGCCTGCGCATCCGGCGCCGGCGTGCCGCAACCCGGATCGGCCCCGCAGGCGTGCGCCGTACGGCCTAGTTCCGGAACAGGGACAGGATCATCTGCGGCGCCTGGTTGGCGATCGATAGCGCTTGGGTGCCCAGTTGCTGCTGCACCTGCAGGGCCTGAAGGCGGGCGCTTTCCTTGGCCAGATCAGCGTCGACCAGTTTGCCGATGCCGGTCTCAAGCGAGTCTGCCAGCTTCGAGACGAAAGTGTTGTGGGTCTCGATCTGTTTGGCCTGGGAACCGAGCGCCGCCAGTGCAGAGTTGACGTTCGCCAGCGCCGCATCAATCGCTGTGAGGGCGGCGGCTGCGCCGGCCTGGGTCAGAAGAGCGAGCGTGGCCAGCCCGAGGCCGGCACTGGTCATGTCCTGGGGATCGATCGAGATCGTATCGGCCGTGTCGATACTGGCCAGGAAGTCCAACGGAGCCGCCAGCGAGTCATCAAGAAGATTGACCCCGTCGAACGAGGCGCTGTCAGCGAACTGCTGTACCGAGCGAACGAGGCTCTGGAAGTCGTCGTTATAAGCCGCCCGCGATTCGGCCGACTGCGACATGTCCGATGCCGCCACCGCCTTCTGGCGCATCTGGATGATCAGATCAGAGATTGATTCGCCGGCGGCCAGGGAAACGTCGGCCAGTGAGGTTGCGCGGTCGAGGCTGGTTCTGACCGCCCCGAGGGCACCCAGATCGGCTCGCTGGTTCTGGGCTATGGCCCAGACTGCGGAGTTGTCCTTGGCTCCACCCACCTTCAGGCCCGTGCTGATCCGGTTCTGGGTCCCCGTCAGTCGGTCGTTGATCTGGTTAAGGTTCTGCAACGCGATCTGTGCGGCGGCGTTGGAGTGGACGCTTGTCGACATGGCTTCGGCCCCGGCTTCGTTCAGGGACAGGTTATTCGGCGAGTCGTGAGCGTATGGTTAACGACTTTTAGCCGGGCGCGCGTGCGGCCCGGCGTCGGTTTGGCGTTTCAGAGGCTTCAGGCGATGGTGTCGATCACCTTGCCCGGGCCGTATTCGGGTTGATCCCCCAGGCGGACGACGTCTTCCCGCGGCAACTGCCGAACGACCTCTCCGGTTTCCGGATTCAGTGTCTTGTAGACAAAGGCTCCGGGCACGGGCCCCTTCTCGATCACCAGCCGGTAGCGCGCTGTGGGTTCTACACCCTTGACCTTTTCGATCTCGGGCGGTTCCGGCACGACCGGGGGCTGGATTGGCTCCACGGCGGGTACCGGGGAAGCCTTCATGTTCATATCTACACTCATCTATTGACCGTCGGCCCAGGGGCCGGCGCCTCCATGGATTTCACAGGAGGCGGAGGCGGAGCCGCTCATGGCTCCACCTCCGTCCCATGACGTTAGCGGAACAGGCCGAGCAGGATGGAGCTCGACTGGTTGGCGATGCCCAGGGCCTGGACACCAAGCTGCTGCTTGGTCTGCAGGGCCGTCAGGCGGGCGCTTTCCTTGGCCAGATCGGCGTCGACAAGGTTGCCCACCCCGGATTCCAGGGCGTCCTGCATCTTGCCGGTGAAGGTCAGCTGCCGTTCCAGGGATTTGGAATGGCTGCCGAGCGACGCCAGTTTGGCATTGAAGGCCGTGGTGGCGGTATCGACCGCCGTAACGGTCGCACCGGCCCGGACAATCGCTCCGGTCGCGGTTGCGACGGTGGTCGCGGCACCGGCCACAGCATGCACCGAATAGGTGGAGCTGATCCCGGTCTGAACCACCAGATTGTTGGTGGCCGAACCGGCGCTGAACAGGTTCGTCCCGTCGAAACTCGCTGCGGCGAGAGCCGCAGTGATTTCAGTACCCAGGGCGTTGAAGTCGGCGAGATAGGCCGTTTCGGACGCAGAGCCGGCCGCGGAGGACTGGATGGCGACCGCCAGGGACTTCTGTTCTTCAAGGGCCTTGGAGATCGTGTCACCGGCCGCCAGGGCGACATCGATGACCGACTGGCCGCGCTGGATGGAGTTCTTGACCGAGTTCAGGGCACCCATGTCCGCGCGCATATTGGATGCGATCGCGAAGATGGCGCCGTTGTCCTTGGCCGTCGAAACGATCTTCCCGGTGTTCACCCGATTTTGGGCGATATCGAGAGAACGGCTGGTTTCGTTCAGATTTTGCAGCGCAACGAGCGCGCCGACATTGGTATTGATACTGTTTGGCATTTTCGCCTGTCCTGTTGTCTTCGACATGACCGACGCCGTTTTGGCTGTCGGGAGCATTCTGCCCGTCGGGTATCAAGCAAGGATGGAGCCAACGGCGGGATGACCGTGCCAGACTTCCGGTCATTGATTTTGCTTCGGTAATTCTCGCCCATACCCTGTCGGGCCAGGCATGTTTTGCCAGGGCGTGGGCAGGATTTGCCGGGTGGTCGGCAGTCCCTGCCGGGGTAGATACAGCCGAAAGGTCGACGGATTGACGGATCGCACCCGCCGCAAAACGAAATCGGCCCCGACGGACAGGGTCCGCCGGGGCTCGAAAATCGGTTCGGGTCGATACGACCCGGACCTTTCCGGATCTAGCGGAACAGGCCGAGCAGGATGGAGCTCGACTGGTTGGCGATGCCCAGGGCCTGGACACCAAGCTGCTGCTTGGTCTGCAGGGCCGTCAGGCGGGCGCTTTCCTTGGCCAGATCGGCGTCGACGAGGTTGCCGATGCCGGATTCCAGGGCGTCCTGCATCTTGCTGACAAAGGTATTCTGCCGTTCCAGGGATTTGGAATGGCTGCCGAGCGTTGCCAGTCGGGCATTGAAGGTCGAAGTGGCGGTATCGACTGCCGCAACGGTCGCAGTGGCCCGGGTCGCCGTTGTCGCCGTCGATACGGTGGTGGCGGCGGCGGCCGCAGCATGGACTGTATAGGTGGAGCTGATCCCGGTCTGAACCACCAGATTGTTGGAGGCCGAACCGGCGCTGAACACATTCGTCCCGTCGAAACTCGCCCCGGCGAGCGCCGCGGTGATTTCAGTGCCCAGGGCGTTGTAGTCAGCGAGATAGGCCGTTTCGGACGCAGAGCCGGCAGCGGAGGACTGGATGGCGACCGCCAGCGCCTTCTGTTCTTCAAGGGCCTTGGAGATCGTCTCACCCGCCGCCAGGGCGATGTCGATGACGGACTGGCCGCGATTGATGGAGTTCCTGACCGAGTTCAGGGCACCCATGTCCGCGCGCATATTGGATGCGATCGCGAAGATGGCGCCGTTGTCCTTGGACGTCGAAACAATCTTCCCGGTATTTACCCGATTTTGGGCGATATCGAGAGCACGGCTGGTTTCGTTCAGATTTTGCAGCGCGACGAGCGAGCCGACATTGGTATTGATGCTGTTTGGCACTTTTGGCTTTCCTTCAGTCTTTGACATGACCGACGCCGTTTTGGCTGTCGGAGGCATTCTGCCCGTCCGGGGTCAAGCAAGGATGGAACC
>JBEIJS010000097.1:0-9000 GCA_040380105.1 Caulobacteraceae bacterium
CCCGCATCGGTGGCGTGGCACAGGAGGTGCCGTCGTCTGAAACCTCGCTCCTGGATACGGTGCTGGCTGCCGACACGGAACGTGCTTCGCTGATGGCCGAGGCCGAGACGGCCCATGACCCTCACCGCATCGCCGAGATTCAGGCGCGGCTGACGGACATCGACGCCTGGTCGGCCGAGGGTCGCGCAGCCAGCATTCTCAAGGGCCTGGGGTTTGACGCTGATGAACAGCTCATGCCCTGTTCGGCTTTCTCTGGCGGCTGGCGGATGCGGGTGGCACTGGCGGGCGTGCTGTTCGCGCAGCCGGACTACCTTCTGCTGGACGAACCGACCAACTATCTGGACCTTGAAGGTGCGCTGTGGCTGGAAAGCTACTTGCAGAAATACCCCCACACCGTGCTGATCATCAGCCACGACCGGGGTCTGTTGAATCGCGCCGTGCAGGGCATCCTGCATCTGGACAACCGCAAGCTGACCTATTGGCAGGGCGGCTACGACCAATTCGCCCGCCAAATGACCGAACGCCGCGCCGTGCTGACCGCCGAGGCGAAAAAGCAAGACGCCCGCCGCGCCCATTTGCAAGCCTTCGTCGACCGCTTCAAGGCCAAGGCCTCCAAGGCCGCCCAGGCCCAGTCGCGCATGAAGCGGCTGGCCAAGATGCAGCCCGTGGCCACCACCATCGAGGAGCGCGTCGCCCCCTTCGTCCTGCCCTCGCCGCCACGCCCCCTGGCCCCGCCCCTGATCCGGCTGGAGCGCGCCAATGTGGGTTACGAGACCGGCAGGCCGATCCTGCGCAATCTCAACCTGCGCATGGACCTGGACGACCGCATCGGCCTGCTGGGCGTCAACGGCGCGGGCAAGTCGACCTTCGCCAAGATGATCGCCGGGGCCCTGAACGTCTCGGACGGTGAACTGCACCGCGACCGCAAGATGCGGGTGGGCTGGTTCCACCAGCACCAGATCGAGGCCATGGACCCGACTGACACGCCGCTGGAGATCATCCGCCGCGCCATGCCCGAGGCCTCGGAGAGCAGCCGCCGCTCCAAACTGGCCCAATGGGGTCTGGGCTATGAGAAGCAGGAGACCACCGTCGCCAGCCTGTCCGGCGGCGAACGGGCCCGTCTGCTGCTCAATCAGGTGGCTATGGACGCGCCCCACGTCCTGATCCTCGACGAACCGACCAACCACCTCGACATCGACAGCCGCCGCGCCCTGCTCGACGCCCTGAATGACTATTCCGGTGCCGTCATCCTGATCACCCACGACCGCTCGCTGATGGAAATGGTCGCCGACCGCCTCTGGCTGGCCGCCGACGGCACGGTGAAGCCTTTCGAGGGCGACATGGACGACTATGCGAAATTCGTCCTCGACCGCGCCAAGGCGGCTGCCGTCAAGCCCAGCCAGATCAAGGAAGAGGCGGCGCAGAACGCCCCTCAAGCAGCGAGCGCCCGCGGCGCGAGCGATAGGGGCAACAAGAAAAAATCCGGCCCCTCGCCCTCGACCCTGCGTCATGCGGTCAAGAAAGCCGAGGAGCGGATGGCCCAGCTGACCGCCGAGATCGCCCGCATCGACGACGACATGGCCAATGCCTCGGTCAGCAATCCCAAGGCGCTTGAGGGACTGACGCGGGCGCGGGCGAAGACGCAGTCTGATCTGGATGCGGCCGAAGCGGCGTGGGTCGCGGCGGAAGAGGGGCTGGCGGCGGTGGCGTAGACCGCCGTCTCCTCCCAGTCGCTTGCGTTGGGGCGGGGGACCGCCCGCGCGTTTCAGCGGGGGGGGTGGAGGGGTCGAAGCAGGGATTGCGGACCGGCGCTCCTCCACCGCTTCGCGGTCCCCCTCCCCATTCGCTGCGCGAACAGGGAGGAGACGCCCCACGCCCTTCTTGCCGGGGCCGGATCGCGCCATACTTGCGAATCCATGCCCATCCGCCGCCTCCCCCCTGAAACCGTCAACCGCATCGCCGCCGGCGAGGTGGTCGAACGCCCGGCCAGCGCCATCAAGGAGCTGCTCGAGAACGCGCTCGACGCGGGCGCGACCCGGATCGAGGTCCAGGCCGACGGCGGCGGCCTGACCCGCATCCTGATCGCCGACGACGGGCACGGCATGGCGGCGGACCAGCTGGCCCTCGCCGTCGAACGCCACGCCACCTCCAAGCTGGAGGCCGACGACGCCGGCGATGTCGACCTGCTGCGTATCTCGACCCTCGGCTTCCGCGGCGAGGCCCTGCCCTCGATCGGCTCGGTGGCCCGCCTGACCATCACCAGCCGCCCGCGTGAAGGCGGTGACGCCCACCAGATCACCGTCGAGGGCGGCGACCAGCGCCTGGTGGCCCCCGCCGGCTTCCCCGGTCCCCACGGTGCCCGGGTCGAGGTCCGCGACCTCTTCTACGCCACGCCTGCCCGGCTGAAGTTCATGAAGTCCGAGCGGTCCGAGGCCATGGCCATCTCGGAGGAGATCAAACGTCAGGCCATGGCGCATGAGAGCGTCGCCTTCACCCTCGACCTCGACGGCAAGACCACCCTGCGGCTGCCCGCGGAACATCC
The DNA here is from genome assembly GCA_040380105.1 of Caulobacteraceae bacterium. Classification (GTDB taxonomy): domain Bacteria; phylum Pseudomonadota; class Alphaproteobacteria; order Caulobacterales; family Caulobacteraceae; genus Brevundimonas. The sequence continues at coordinate 2,543 of JBEIJS010000097.1, forward strand.
CGGCGACGCCGGACGTCTGAAGCGTCTGGCCGCCCTGCTGGGCCGTGATTTCGAGGCCAATGCCCTGCTGATCGACCAGGCGCGGGATAACGTCCGCCTGACCGGCTACGCGGGCCTGCCGACCTATAGCCGCGGCAACGCCGGCCACCAGTATCTGTTCGTCAACGGCCGTCCGGTGAAGGACCGGCTGCTGCAAGGGGCCCTGCGCGGGGCCTATGCCGACTTCCTCGCCCGTGACCGGCATCCGGCGGCGGTGCTGTTCCTCGAGATCGACCCACTCTACGTCGATGTGAACGTCCATCCGGCCAAGGCCGAGGTCCGCTTCCGCGACCCGGCGCTGGTGCGCGGCCTGATCGTCGGCGCCCTGCGCCACGCCCTCGCCGCCGCCGGCCATCGCGCCTCGACCACCGTGGCGGCGGATGCGCTGGCGGGGTTTCGCGCTCACGAGGGTGTCGGGGGTGGGGGGGGGGGGGTGGGGGGGGGGGGTCAACCGTGCCGCCCCGGGCTACAGCGGCTGGCAGGGCTGGGCCGCCCCCGCCAGCGCCCATGCCCAGACCATTCCCGGCCTCAACGAGCGCTCGGCCCGCGTTGAGCCGGGCTTCACCCCCACACCCCACACCCCATACCCCACACCCTTCGAGGACCCCGTCGACTTCCCCCTCGGGGCCGCCCGCGCCCAGCTGCACGGCACCTATATCGTCGCCCAGACCCGCGACGGCCTTGTCGTCGTCGACCAGCATGCCGCCCATGAACGCCTCGTCTATGAGCGGATGAAGGTCCAGATGGCGCGCGGCTCGGTTACCCGTCAGGCGCTGCTGTCGCCCGAAGTGGTCGAACTGGACCCGGCCGAGGCCGAACGCGTTTCGGCCCGCGCCGACGAACTGGCGGAACTGGGTCTGATCGTCGAGGCGTTCGGTGCCGGAGCGGTGCTGGTGCGCGAGACCCCGGCCCTGCTCGGCGACACCGACGTCCAGGGCCTGATCCGCGACATCGCCGATGATCTGGCCGAGCACGGCGCGGCCCTGGCCCTGTCCGAGCGTCTGGGGGAGGTGTGCGGCACCATGGCCTGTCACGGCTCCGTCCGCGCCGGCCGCGTGCTGTCCGCGCCGGAGATGAACGCCCTGCTGCGCGAGATGGAGGCCACCCCCCACTCCGGCCAGTGCAACCACGGCCGCCCGACCTATGTCGAGCTGAAGCTGGCGGATCTCGAAAAGCTGTTCGGACGGCGCTAGGCCTCTGCCGGCAGGCACATATCGACGACCGTCTCTACCGGGCGCGAGCGCAGATCCGCCATGATCGCCTCCCGGTCCGGAGCCCTCAGGATCATCCATGCGAGGGCCGCGGACTGGATGATCACAACGGTCGACAGCGCGATCATCAGCGCCGGAACCAGACCCATACCCCTCGTCGACATTCCGATTCTCCTCCCTTTGACGCTCATTTTTTGCCGCCCAGCCCGGCGGCCAACAATCGTCAATCTGTGAAACCGGAGTTTCTGCCCCCTGGGTGTGTCCCAATGCCCACCGGACCCGCCACCCGGACCCTACCCCTCCGCTGGGCCTACCCTGAGGAACAGGACCCTTGCAGCCCCATAGTTGCGCGCGTCCAGCCGCTCATAACCGGGCGTGTCAATCTCCGGCTCGTCAGAGCCGCGCTCGAACACCACCAGGGCACCGGGCTTCAGCCAGCCGCCCTCGAGCAGCCGCGCCAGGGTCTGTTCGCCCAGCCCTTTGCGGTAAGGCGGATCGAGGAAGGCCAGATCGAAGGCCTCCCCGTCGGAGCGCGGTCGGGCCCCCAGGTCGATGGCGCTGCGCCGGTGCACCCGGGTCCGGCCCATGACATGGAAAGCGTCGGCATTCTCGCGGATGGCCCCGCGTGCCTCTTCATCGGTCTCGACAAACAGGGCGAAGGCCGCGCCACGGCTCAGGGCCTCGAACCCGAGAGCACCGGAGCCGGCGTAGAGGTCCATCACCCGCATACCCTCGAGCGGCTCGGCCCAGGCTGCGTGTTCCAGCACATTGAACACAGCCTGCCGCGCCCGGTCCGAGGTCGGGCGCGTGCCCTGCCCCTCCGGCGTTACGATCGAACGACCTTTCAGACTGCCTGCGACGATCCGCACGGATCAGCCCTTGGAGCGGGGACCGCGCGGGCTGCCGCGCCCGCCGGCCGGACCGGCCCCCGGACGGGGGCTGCCGGGTTTGGAGAAGCCGCCCGGCCGCGAACCACCGGGTCGACCACCGGCCTTGGCCGCAAACGGCGGCTTTCCACCGGGCTTGCGATCGAACGGCCGCTTGTCGCCGGGGCGGTCATCAGCGCGTGCCGCCGGCCGTGCGCCGGTGCGGGCGTCGCCGCGCGGGCGGTCGATGAACTGGTCCTCGCGCGGCTTGAACACCCGCTTGGGCCGCTCGCCCGCCGACTCGCCGCCTTCGGGCCGGGCCCGGGGCGTGAAATTCTTTTTCGGATGCTCGAATTTCGGCGTCGCCTTGGCCCAGCCCGGCTTTTTCTGCGGGCGGGCAGCACGATCGGCGGCAGCATCGGCGGCGGCTCCGGCCGCGCGGACCCGGCTGGGCTTGCGCGACGGATCGGAGATGGCCGAGCCCGAGGTCCCCTTCCTGATCGGGGCCGAGGTGCGGCGCCCCGGAACCGGCGCAGGCGTCGAGACGGTGTTGCCCGTCGGCAGGTTCTCAGGCCGGATATGGTCAGCCAGCATCTCCCGGATCACGCGCGGGCCGACTTCCTCGACCGAGCCGATCGGCAGGGTCCCGAGCTGGAACGGGCCGTAAGCAAGGCGGATCAGCCGGTTCACGGTCAGACCCAGATGCTCCAGCACCTTGCGGACCTCGCGGTTCTTGCCCTCGGTGATGGAGACGCTGATCCAGAGATTGGCGGGGGCATTGCCCTCGGTCTCCCTGGCCTTGTCCAGCGTGGCCTCGATCGGGCCGTAGCGAATGCCGTCGACGGTCACGCCGTCCTTGAGCGAATCTAGCTGCAGCTGGCTGACCCGGCCCCGGGCCCGGGCCCGGTACTGGCGCACCAGTTCGGTCGAGGGCAGTTCCAGCGCGCGGCTCAGCTCGCCGTCATTGGTCAGCAGCAGCAGGCCCTCTGTGTTCAGGTCGAGTCGGCCCACCGAGATCACGCGCGGCAGGCCGCTGGGCAGGGCGTCGAACACGGTCGGCCGTCCACCCGGATCATTGTGCGAGGTCACCAGGCCCGCGGGCTTGTGATAGCGCCAGACGCGGGTCGCCTCGGCTGAGCCGATCGGCTTGCCATCGACCGTGATGACATCGTCGCGGGTCACGAGGGTCGCGGGGGTATCGAGGATCTTGCCGTTCACGGCGACCTTGCCGAGGCCGATCAGCCGCTCGACCTCGCGGCGCGAGGCGATACCGGCGCGGGCCATGGCCTTGGCGATCCGCTCGCTGCGTTTCGGACCCTCATCCGCCTTCGGCGCGGGCTTGCCGTCCCTGGCCGAGGGCTTGCCGCCGGGCTTGCCGAAGGATTTTCCGCCCTTGGGCGGGCCACGATCGTCGCTGCTCTCGACGCGCTTGACGTAGGGTTTGCGGGGACCGTCGCGGCTGTCGTCTTGACGCGGGCGCGGCTTCTTGTCGTTGTCTCGGGGATGGCTGGCCATGATGAGCGGTTCATGCACATGGCCTTGGCATGTGCGCAAGCGGCGGCGGACGCGGGAGAGACTCCCGTGGGCTGCGTGATCGTCGATGAATCGACCGGCGAGGTCGTCGCAGAGGGCCGAAATGGCCCCATCGGAGCCCATGACCCGACCGCCCATGCCGAGATTGTCGCCTTGCGCGCAGCGGCTTCGAAACTTGGAAACTACCGCCTCACCGGCCTGACCCTCTATGTGACGCTTGAGCCCTGCGCCATGTGCGCCGGGGCCATCAGCCACGCCCGCATCGGCCGCGTGGTCTGGGGGGCCGACGATCCCAAGGGCGGGGCGGTGGCACATGGCCCGCGGTTTTTCGAACAGCCGACCTGCCACTGGAAGCCTGTGTTCGAAGGCGGGATCCTGGCCGCTGCGGGAGGAGACCTCCTGCGCACCTTCTTCCGCGCCCGACGCAAGGGAACAGCGACGCCCGAGGCTGGTTAGCGCAGACAGCGCGTCGATCAGCCGAACGCCGCCAGTCGTGCATCCAGCCGGTCCCGAACCCCGGGCCAGTCGTCGTCGAGCACGGCGAACTGGGCCGTGTCGCGGATCCGGCCCTTGAAGGTGATCTTGTGCTTGCGCAGCAACCCTTCGTCCCGCGCCCCCAGCTTGCGGATCGCGGCCTGGCTCCCCGGGTTGATGGCATCGGTGAGGATCTCGACCCGCACGGCGCCGCCGTCAAAGGCGTGACCCAGCAACAGACGTTTGCAGGACGGATTGATCGGCCCGCCCCTCGCCTCGGGCCGGTAGAAGGTTGAGCCGATCTCGCAGCGGCGATAGTCGGGCTTGATTTCATACAGGCTGGTCGTGCCGACGACCGCGCCGTCGTCCAGCCGCCGGACGGCCCAGGCGATCCGCGTCCCCTGTGCCATTGCCCTGAGCGCCGAGTGCCACCAGTCGTCAAAATACGGCCCATAGGCGGCGGCGACCATGATGTCCCAGGAGGCCGGGTCGCAATCGAGAGCGGCGCGCACCTCGTCTTCCAGCGACGCCGTCAGAGGCTCCAGCCGAACGAAACTGTTTTCCAGCGGCACAACAGCCAGAAGCATCGAAGACAGGCTCACGAGGCACCCTCGGCCTTCAGAAACGCCATGACCGTCGCGCGATCGACGGCCTTGTCCACACAGGACTCACCAATACGGCGAGGCAGGATCAGGGTCAGACCCCCGCCCTCGGCCTTCTTGTCGCCGGCCATGCGGCTCACCAGCGCGTCCGCGGAAAAGGAACCGGCGCCCTCCAGCCGCGCCGGCAGGCCGGCCGCCAGAATCACCGTCTCGACACGCGCCGCATCATCGCCCCGGCAAAGACCGTTGTTGGCGGCAAACCGGAACGCCATGGCACAGCCGAGCGCCACCGCCTCACCATGGGTGATCCGGTCCTCATCGAACCCGAGTTCCGCCTCGATGGCATGGCCGAAGGTATGGCCGAGGTTCAACAGGGCCCGTCGCCCGGCCTCCTTCTCGTCCTCGCCGACAATGGCGCTCTTGATCTCGACCGACCGCACCACCGCACGGGTCAGGGCGGCTGGATCACCGCCGGCACCGACAGCACCCTCTCCCGCCAACCAGTCGAAGAAGGCCGCATCGCAGATCAGGCCATGCTTCAGCACCTCGGCCCAGCCAGATCGAAGCTGGCGGGGCGGCAGCGTGGCCAGCAGGTCGATGTCGGCCACGACCAGCCGCGGCTGATGAAAGGCCCCGACCAGGTTCTTGCCGCGCGGGGTATCGATCGCCGTCTTGCCCCCGACCGAGGAATCCACCTGCGCCAAAAGGGTGGTCGGCACCTGAACGAAATCGATCCCGCGCATGTAGAGCGCAGCCGCCAGCCCGGCCAGATCGCCGACCACCCCGCCGCCGAGCGCCAGGATCAGGTCGCGCCGATCGAGGCCGAAGGCCAGAAGCCGGTCGATAACCCGTTCCAGTTCGGCGAAGGATTTCGACGCCTCGCCGGGCGGCACGGTCAGCAGCCGCGCCCGGACTCCGGCCGCCTCCAGCCCCGCCAGCACCGCCGGACCATGCAGGGCAGCGACCGTCTCGTCGGTGACGATGACCGTCCGCCCCTGTGCCAGGCCTGCGACCCGGGTGCTCAGTTGCGTGATCAGCCCGCGCCCTATGACGACGTCATAGGGTTGGAAACCACCGCCGGAGACGCGGATAACCTCGCTCATGCCGCCGCCCCGGACCCATAGGCTGCGAGGGCCCGTACGATGTTTTCCACTGCCTCGGCGTGGGCACCGCTGCTGACATCAACCGTCAAATCTGCGGCCGCGTAATAGGGATTGCGAACCTCGGCCATGGCCTTCAACGCCTCCAGCGGATCCCGGCCGCGCAGCAGCGGCCGGGTATCCCGTCGCTGAACCCTCGCCGCGACGGTTTCAAGATCGGCGCGCATCCAGACGGTGATCGCCCGCGCCTTCAGCTCTTTCCTTGTCTCGGGGTTCAGCACGGCCCCGCCGCCCGTCGCCAGCACCATACGGGGCGCGTGCAGAAGGCGTTTCAGGACCCGCGCTTCTCCGGCCCGGAACCCGGCCTCGCCGAGCTGGGCGAAGATGTCCGAAACGGTCATTTTCGCCGCCGCCTCGATCTCGCTATCGCCATCGGCGAACGGCAGGCCCAACCGCCTGGCCAGCCGACGGCCGACCGTCGATTTGCCCACGCCCATCAGCCCGACCAGCGCTATGGTGCGCTCATGTACGGGAATCGGTTCGTCAGGACTCATGGCCGGCCTCTTGCGAGGTCGCTGGATGTCGACGGAACGGGCGGCGGCAGGCACGGCATGACCCCAACACCCTCTACAC
>JBEIJS010000098.1:0-8656 GCA_040380105.1 Caulobacteraceae bacterium
GGAAACTGTCGGACGCCGCCTTCAGCCCGCGCTGCTCGGCCGGGGTGTAGGCCCGCAGGGCATGCTTGATGCGGTTGCCGAGCTGGGCCAGGACGCTGTCGGGGATGTCGGCCGGGTTCTGGGTGACGAAATAGACCCCGACCCCCTTGGACCGGATCAGGCGCACGACCTGTTCGACCTTCTCCCTGAGTGCATCGGGCGTGTCGTTGAACAGCAGATGGGCCTCGTCGAAGAAGAAGACCAGGCGCGGCTTTTCGGGATCGCCGACCTCGGGCAGCTGTTCGAACAGTTCCGACAGCAGCCAAAGCAGGAAGGCGGCGTAGAGGCGCGGGCTGGCCATCAGCTTCGTCGCGTCCAGCACATTGACCTGACCCCGGCCGTCGAGACCGGTACGCAGCATGTCCTCCAGCCGCAGGGCCGGTTCGCCGAAGAAGGCCTTGCCGCCCTGCTGCTCCAGCTGAAGCAGGGAGCGTTGTATGGCGGCGATCGAGGCGGGGGCGACATGGCCGACCTCGCGGCCGATCCGTTCTGCATTCTCCCCGACATGGACCAGCAGGGCCCGCAGGTCGTCGAGGTCGAGCAACAGCAGGCCTTCGGTGTCGGCGACATGGAAGACGACCGACAGCACCCCTTCCTGGACGTCATTGAGGTTCAGCATCCGGGCCAGCAGCAGGGGGCCGATCTCGCTGACGGTGGTGCGGATCGGATGACCCTTGAGGCCGTACAGGTCCCAGAACACCACCGGGGCGGCCTTCGGCGTCAGGGTCAGCCCCATGGAGGCGGCCCGGGCGAGAAGCTTTTCGTTCGGTGATCCCGGCACGCAGATACCCGACAGATCGCCCTTCACATCGGCGCAGAAGACCGGAACGCCCGCATCCGAAAAGCCCTGGGCCATGATCTGGAGCGTGACCGTCTTGCCGGTGCCGGTCGCGCCGGCGACCACGCCGTGGCGGTTGGCGCGGTGGAACAGAAGCTGTTCGGGCCTGTCGGCCCCGCTGTCGGCGGATTGGCCGAGGAACAGGCCGGGGGCAGCGGCGGCACCATCAGTCATGGGGGGAACTCCGGGCGGGGGGCGGCGCTCATGCTCTACCGGCCCCGCGAATGGTTCAAGGCTGGATTGACGCAGACGGCCCGGACCCCGACGATATGGCCATGAAAGCCCCGATCAGCCTTCCCTCCTCCACCGTCTCCCGCAACGCCCTGGTGTTGATTGCCGTCGTGGCCGCCGGTGCGGCCCTCTACTGGCTCAGGAACATACTGACGCCCCTGGCCATGGCCATCTTCCTGATGATCATGATCGACGGGCTGAAGCGGGGGATCGAAACCCGCACCCCCGTCCCCGGTCGCTGGGCCGGGGTTGCCGCCCTGCTGCTGGTGGTGCTGGGCTTCTTCGCCTCCATCGCGATCATCACCAACGGGGCCCTGAATTTCTTCAGCGAGGCGTCCGGGGTGTCGACCCGCCTCGGGCCGCGCATCGACCAGATCCTGATAGACGTTTCGCGGCTGTTCGGAATCGACACCGCCCCCACCGCGACCCAGCTGATCGCCCAGCTCGATATCCGCGCCTATCTGACCCAGGCGGCCAGCCAGGCTTCGGGCGTGCTCTCGAGCGCCTTCTTCGTGCTTGTCTATCTGGGCTTTCTGCTGGCGGCCCAGCTGGGTTTCCGGCGCAAGATTGTGGCCCTGTTCCCGGGACGCGCCGCCCGGTCCGAGGCCATGGGGGTGTTCGATCGCGTGCGTGGCGGGGTCGAGGGCTATCTCTGGGTCCAGACCGTGACCGGGGCGATGATCTGCGCCGCCGCCTGGCTGCTGATGCGGGCCGTGGGTCTGCAGAATGCCGAGTTCTGGACCTTCGTCATCTTTGTCGTGGGCTTCATTCCGGTCCTGGGTGGGGCGGTGGCCGGCCTTGCACCGCCGATGTTTGCCCTGGTCCAGTTCGAAAGCTACTGGCCGGCGGCGATCCTGCTGGTGGGCCTCCAGAGCATCCTGTTCATCAGCGGCAATATGATCCAGCCGCGCATGCAGGGCGACAACCAGAATATCGACCCGGTGGTGGTGCTGCTGTCCCTGGCCCTTTGGGGTCAGCTCTGGGGCGTGGTCGGCATGTTCCTGTCGACGCCGCTGGCGGTCATGGCCATGGCCATTCTGGCCGAGTTCAAGGGTTCGCGCTGGATGGCCATCCTCCTGTCCGGCGACGGCGAGCCCTATGCCGACGAGGAAGAGGCCGCGGCCCCGCGAGGCCGCGTCAACCCGCCACAGCCCCGGGCGGGTTGAGTCCCTTCCGCTGCCCTTGATTGGCCACAACCGGCGCCTACTTCAAACATGTCGCTGCAGCCCCTCCCCTCCCCCAAGCTGCGGCGCTACGGATCGGTGCCACCCCCCCCTCCTGGGTGCCGGTCCGAAGCAGGCCGCCGGGCGCAAGTTCGGCGGCCTTGTCGTTTCCGGTCTTGTCGTTTCCGGTCTTGTCGTTTCCGGCCTTGGGTGACCCTGTCGACCGCCTTGTCCGGTCAGCGGGGGGCCGTTGGGACCTGAGTTTCCGAAACCGGTCCGATACCTTTGATTTGGGGGTTCCCGTCGCGCGCGGGACGGCCTAGTCAGCGCGGCCTGGACAGACCCCTTGCCGAAGCGGCGAAGCGGCCTAGTCTGCCCCCATCTCCGGCGACCTGTTTGAGAGGTCGCGTCCACAAGAGACCTGCCCATGTCCGGCGAAACGGCCCCCGCGCACCCTCAGGCCATCACCCTGGAGGCGCTGGAAGCCAGCTTCGACCAGCTGTCACCCGGCGCACTGGCCGGTGCCGGCAAGGATTTCCTGCGTCAGGCCTGGGAAGACTATGCCGCCGACGAGACGCCCGAACTGGGCGGGCGCGAAATGGCCGGCCTGCTCGCTATGGCCTGGCGCGGGGCCGAGGGCCGGGCCCACGGCGAGCCCGCGCGCATCACCCTGTCGCCGCTTCACGGCGTGGACGGTGCTCCGCTGGGTTATGATGTTCTGATCGTCATCCAGGACGACCGGCCGTTTCTCGTCGACAGCGTCATGGGCGAGCTGGCCGACGCCGGCGTGACGGTCCGGTCCATGTACCATCCGGTGACCGCGGAAGACGGCGGGCGCGAGTCCACCATCATCGTGGTCATGGATCCCCTGCCGCAGGAACGGCGCGACGCCCTGGGCGAAGGTGTGGCCCTGACCCTGAAGGACGTGTCCAGTGCGGTGGAAGGCCACGCCGGCATGGCGGCGCTGATGCATCGGTCGATCGCCCATCTGGAGGCGAATCCGCACGGGGTCGCGCCCGATGTCCTGGCGGAGCATATCGGTTTCCTGAAATGGCTTGAGGACGACCATTTCGTCTTTCTCGGGGCCCGGGACTACGACTACCCGCGCAGCAAGGACGGCGGCTATGAGGCCGAGGCGCCCCTGTCGCAGGCGGGGGTCGGTCTGGGGGTTCTGGCCGATCCCCAGCGAACCGTGCTGCGCCGCGCCAATGAGCCGGCCGTGCTGACCAAATCCATGAAGAAGCAGCTGGACCTGTCCGAGCCGGTGACCGTGGCCAAGGCCAATGTCCGCTCCCGCGTCCATCGCCGCGCCTATATGGACTATATCGGGGTCAAGCGGTTCGGCCCCGACGGCCGGCCCTCCGGAGAGACCCGGTTCGTCGGCCTGTTCACCGCCGAGGCCTATGATAAGACGGCGACCCAGGTGCCGCTGGTCCGGCGCAAGGTCGCCAACGCCCTCACCCGCGCCGGAAAGGTGGCCGGCAGTCACAGCGAGAAGCGGCTCAGGAACATTCTTGAGAACTATCCACGGGACGAGCTGTTCCAGATCGACGAGAGCGAGCTGCTCGGCATCGCGCTCGGCATTCTGCACCTGCATGACCGACCGCGGATCAAGACCTTCACCCGCCAGGATCCTTTCGACCGGTTTGTTTCGGTGCTCGCCTTCATCCCGCGCGAGCGTTTCGACGCGTCGGTCCGTGAACGGATCGGGGCCATCCTCGCGCGCGCCTGGGGCGGGCGGCTTTCGGCCTGGTATCCGCAGCTTTCGGACCAGCCTCTGGTCCGGATCCACTACATCATCGGCGTGACCCCCGGAGACCATCCGTGTCCGGATCAGGTCGCGCTCGACGCTGAAATCGCCGAGGCCGGCCGCAGCTGGATCGATCGGTTCGAAAGCGCCCTGCGCAGCGCCGATGTGGACGATGTGGCCGTCGGGCCGCTCAGCGCCCGCTGGGCCGAGGCGTTCGATGTCGCCTACCGCGCCCGCTATGACGCGGCCGAGGCCGTGCGGGACCTGCAGGCCGTCGACTCCCTGAACGACAGCGGCCTGGCCGACGGCGGGGAACCAGTGGCGGTTCGCGCCTTCCGGCTGGACGGCGAAGGGTCACTGAATTTCCGCTTCAAACTCTATCGCCGCGGCGCTGCGGTGCCGCTTTCGGACGTGCTGCCGATCCTCGCCGACATGGGGCTGAAGACGCTTGAGGAATGGGGCCACGCCCTGCGTCCGGCGGGAGAGGCCCAGATCCATGTGCATGAATTCCTGCTGGAGGATCCTCGCGGCAGCGACCTTCAGTTCACGGATGTGAAGGGCCCGTTCGAGGCGGCCTTTTCGGCGGTCTGGACCGGTTTGACGGAAAGCGACGGCTTCAATCGTCTGGTGCTGGAGCTGGGCGTCGACTGGCGGGAGGCGGCGCTGGTGCGCACCCTCGCCCGCTATCGCCAGCAGACGGGGCTGGACCCCAGCCAGGCGGTGCAGGAAGAGGCGCTGCGCGACTATCCGGCCGTGGCCCGGGGCCTGCTGGCCCTGTTCGCGGCCAAATTCGATCCTGCGGCGGGGGGCGATGCGGCCAGCCGCGAGGCCGCCGTGGGCGCGCTGGTCGAGACGATCAACGCCCAGCTGCAGGACGTGAAGAGCCTCGACCACGACCGGGCCCTGCGCCGGATGGTCCTGCTCGTCCAGGCGATCAAACGCACCAACTACTACCAGGCCGGCCCCGGCGGACGGCCCAAGGCCCATATCTCGATCAAGATCGCCTCGCGCGAACTGGCCGATCTGCCCCTGCCCAAGCCGTTCCGGGAGATCTTCGTCTGGGCCCCGCATATAGAGGGTGTGCATCTTCGCTTCGGCCCGGTCGCAAGGGGCGGCCTGCGCTGGTCTGACCGCCGTGACGATTTCCGAACCGAGGTGCTGGGACTGGTCAAGGCGCAGCAGGTCAAGAACGCCGTCATCGTCCCGGTCGGCTCCAAGGGCGGCTTCTTCCCCAAACACCTGGCGGCCATCGTGCGCGCCGGGGGCGACCGCGATGCCCAGCAGGCCGAGGCCATCCGGGCCTACAGGACCTTCCTGTCCGGCCTGCTCGACATCACCGACAATATTGCCGGGAACGGCTCCGTCGTGCCGCCGTCGTCGGTGGTCCGGTTCGAGGGTGACGACCCCTATCTGGTCGTGGCCGCCGACAAGGGCACGGCCACCTTCTCGGACATCGCCAACGGGATTTCGGCGGACTACGGCTTCTGGCTGGACGATGCCTTCGCCTCGGGCGGCTCGGTCGGCTACGACCACAAGGTCATGGGCATCACGGCCCGCGGCGCCTGGGAGGCGGTCAAGCGCCACTTCCGCGAGACGGGCAAGGACATCCAGTCCGAACCCTTCACCGTCGTCGGCGTCGGCGACATGTCGGGTGACGTCTTCGGCAACGGCATGCTGCTGTCGAAGGCGATCAAACTGGTCGCCGCCTTTGACCACCGCGACATCTTCATCGACCCCAATCCCGACCCGGCCACCAGCTGGGTCGAGCGCGACCGGATGTTCAAACTGCCGCGCTCGTCCTGGCAGGACTACGACAGCGCGAAGATTTCAAAGGGCGGCGGCGTCTTCCCGCGTTCGGCCAAATCGATCCAGCTGACCCCGGAGATCAAGGCGGCGCTCGATATCCAGGAGGATGTGCTCGATCCGGCGGCACTGATGAAGGCCATCCTCAAGGCCCCGGCGGAGCTGCTCTATTTCGGCGGCATCGGCACCTATGTGAAGGCACCGAACGAGACAGACGCCCAGGTCGGCGACAAGGCCAATGACGCCATCCGCATCGACGGTGCCGAGGTGCGCGCCCAGGTCATCGCCGAGGGTGCCAATCTCGGCCTGACCCAGGCCGGCCGGATCGCCTTTGCGCTCAGCGGCGGCCGTATCAACACCGACGCCATCGACAATTCGGCCGGGGTCGACAGCTCCGACCACGAGGTCAATATCAAGATCCTGACCGGGGCGGCGATCGCCTCCGGTGCCCTGAAGGCCGCCGACCGCAACGCCCTGCTGGCCTCCATGACCGATGAGGTCGGCCTCAAGGTCCTGGCGCACAACTACGATCAGACCCTCGCGGTTTCGCTGCAGGAGGATGACGGTCCCGGTGCCCTGGATGCCCAGCAGCAGTTCATGTTGTGGCTGGGGGCCAGGGGCCGGCTGGACCGCAAGGTCGAGGGCCTGCCCGATGACGCCAGACTGGCGGAACGCAAGCTGGCCGACCAGGCCCTGACCCGGCCCGAACTGGCCGTTCTCACCGCCTATTCCAAACTGGAACTGTTCGACGAGATCGTGGCCTCGGCGGCCCCGGACGATGCCTTCTTCAAACAGACCCTGGTGCGCTATTTCCCGGCCCCGCTGGCGAAATTCGAGGCCGAGATGCAGCGCCACCGCCTGCGGCGCGAGATCGTATCGACGATATTGTCGAACGAGATCGTCAACATGTGCGGTCCGACCTTCCCCGAGCGGCTGCGCCAGTCGGCCCGTTGCGACACGGCCGCCATGGTCCTGGCCTTCGAGGCGTCGCGCCAGATCTTCCGGCTGGACCAGGCCTGGGACGAGGTCTCGGCCCTGGACCTGAAAATCCCGGCCGCGGCCCAGACAGCCCTCTATCAGGAGATTTCGACCGTGCTCCGCCGCCAGACCTTCTGGCTGGCCCGCCGCGCGGTGCGGCCCGGGGCGACCGTGCAGGCCCTGATCGGTGCCTATCAGCCGGCAGCGGACGCCCTGCGCGCCGTCGGCGGTTCGGTCCTGTCGCGCTTCGAGCAGAGCCGTCTCGAGGCCCGGGTCCAGACCTTCATCAGCCTCGGCGCACCGGAGGCCATGGCCCGGAACGTCGGCCTTCTGCGGCCGTTGGTGGCGACCGCCGACATCGGCGACCTGTCCCGGCAGGCGGACTGGCCCGAGCCGGCCATGGCCGCCCTCTATCACCAGGTCGGCGCGGCCTTCGATTTCGACCGGCTGCGGGCCGGCGCGGGCGCCGTCCCCTCGGCGGATCATTTCGACCGGCTGGCGGTCCGGCGTCTGATCGAGGATCTGATGGTCGAGCAGATGACCCTGACCCGGGCCGTGGCCGCGAGCACAACCTTGTCGGCCGGATCGGGTGAAGCGGCGGCCGAGGCTGCGGTTGACGCCTGGATCGGATCCCGTCTGGAGATTGTTGAGGGTCTGCGCGCCTCGGTGGACGAGATCGTCGCCTCCGGCACGGGCTGGACCTTCGCCAAGCTGACCATTGCCAACAGCGTCATCCGCGAGATCGCTGCGTCAGCCAACTGAGCAGGCCGTCCTGTCGGGCAGCGGTCGTCGGCCCGGCGTTTCGCGTCCGCGTCCGGCTTCTGCTAGCGTGCGGGGCCGAGGGAGAGGCTGATGACGCGCAAATTTCTGGTGGTCGTCGATGACAGTCCGGAGTTCGGGACGGCCTTGCGCTATGCCGCCCGGCGGGCGCGGTCGACCGGCGGTCGCGTGGCCCTGTTGCGCGTCATCCCGGCCGCCGCCTCTGATGCCCACTGGTCCGGTGTCCGCGAGGAGATCGAACGGCAGACGCGGGTCGAGGCCGAGGCCTCACTGAACAAATGGGCCGGGGATGCCGCGGAACGGTCCGGTTCTGTGCCCGTGCTGCTGATCGAGCGGGGCGAGCCCCAGGACGCCATCCGAAAGGTCGTCGGCGAGGACCCCGAGATCAAGATTCTGGTTCTGGCGGCGGGTGGCGGCGGGCGCGGTCCCGGCCCCCTGGTCTCGGCCGTGGTCAAACAGGGCGCGTCCTTCACCGGACGCAAGATGCCGGTGACCATTGTGCCGGGTGACCTGACCGAGACGGACATCGAGGATCTGGCGTAGGGAAGGTGGCCACTGGCCACCAACCACCAACCACCCGCCACGCCTCAGGCCTTGAACCCGCCGCTTCGCGAGTGCACTTGAGTGCCATGTTCATCCAGACCGAACCGACCCCGAACCCCAATGCGCTGAAATTCCTGCCCGGCCGCGATGTCGCGTCCGATCCGCGCGACTTTGTGAATCGTGAGGAGGCCGAGGCCTCGCCCCTGGCCGAGGCCCTGTTCGGGCTGGACGGCGTGGCGGGTGTCTTTTTCGGCTATGACTATATTTCGGTCACCCGGAGTCCCTCAGGGCCCGACTGGGCCGGGATGAAGGCGCCTGTGCTGGCGGCGATCATGGATCATTTCGTCTCCGGGGCACCCCTGCTGCGCGACGGATCGACGGCTGCCGCCTCCGCAGCCGGCGAGGACACCGAGATTGTGCTGGAGATCAAGCAACTGCTCGACAGCCGCGTCCGCCCGGCCGTGGCCCAGGACGGCGGCGATATCCTGTTCGACACCTTTGACGAGGCGACAGGGGTGCTGACCCTGCGCA
>JBEIJS010000099.1:0-8507 GCA_040380105.1 Caulobacteraceae bacterium
AGATAGCCGTAGCCGCCGTGCAGCTGCAGGGCCTCGTCGGCGATCTGGAAACAGGCGTCGGTCGTCATGCGCTTGGCCATGGCGCACCATTTGGTCTTCTCGGGGTGATTGGTGTCGATGGCCCAGGCCCCACGCAGCACCATCAGTCGGCAGGCCTCCAGCCCTGTTGCCATATCGGCCAGTTTGAACTGGGTGTTCTGGAAATCCGCCAGGGATTTGCCGAACTGTTTGCGCGTCGTGACATAGGCCTGGGTCGTCTCCAGCGCGAGCCGGGCCCCGCCCAGCGAACAGGCGGCGATATTCAGCCGGCCGCCGTCCAGACCCATCATGGCGTAGCGGAAGCCGTCGCCTTCCTTGCCCAGCAGATTGGCCGCCGGGATGCGGCAGTCGTCGAAGGCGACAATGGCCGTGGGCTGGCTGTTCCAGCCCATCTTCTTCTCCTGGGCCCCGAAGCTCAGGCCCGGCGCATCCTTGCCGACCACGAAGGTCGAGATGCCCTTGGGCCCGTCGGCGCCGGTGCGGGCCATGACCACATAGACGTCCGACGTGCCCGCGCCCGAGATAAAGGCCTTGGAGCCGTTCAGCACCCAGTGGTCCCCGTCCCGCTTCGCCGTGGTGCGCAGGCCCGCCGCATCCGAACCCGAGCCCGGCTCGGTCAGGCAGTAGCTGGCGATCAGCTCCATGGTCGTCAGCCGCGGCACATAGCGGCCGCGCAGATCGTCGGAGCCGAAGCTGTCGATCATCCAGGTCGCCATATTGTGGATCGAGATGAAGGCCGCCGTGGACACGTCGCCGCGCGACAGTTCCTCGAAGATCAGCGCCGCCTCGACCCGGCCCAGCGCCATGCCGCCGTGCTCCTCAGCCGTGTAGATGCCGCTGAAGCCCATTTCGGCCGCCAGACGCATCACATCGACCGGGAAATGTTTGGTCTCGTCCCATTCGGCGCTGTGCGGGGCCAGTTCGGCCTCGGCGAACTGCCGGGCCGCGTCCTGGATGGCGCGCTGGTCGTCGTTGAGGGCGAAGTCCATGGGGCGTTTCCTTCAGTCTTTGGGGGGTTCTAACGGCTCCCCTCTCCCATTGGGAGAGGGCTTGAGCGCACGACGGCGCAGCCGTCGTGTTCGCGCGAAAGGGTGAGGGGCGATCAGCCGAGTGCGGCTTCGCCGGTTCAACCAAGCGGCCCTCATCCGGCGCTGCGCGCCACCTTCTCCCAATGGGAGAAGGAAGCTACATAGCCCCATGACCCAGCCGTTCGCCCCCGCCGCCTTTCCCTACGCCCGCCCTCGCCGCCTGCGTTCATCGCCCTGGGTGCGCCGGCTGGTCGCCGAGACGGTTCTGACCCCCGCCGATCTGGTCTGGCCGCTGATCGTCCACGACGGTGCCGAGGACCGCGTCCCTGTCGCCTCCATGCCCGGCGTCTTCCGCCTGTCGCCCAAGGCCGCGGCCGCCGCCGCCGTCGAGGCCCGCGGTCTCGGCATCCCCGCCGTGGCCCTGTTTCCCAATGTCGACGGTGCCATCAAGGACGCCACAGGCACCGGCGCGACCGACCCCGACGGCCTGATCCCCGCCTGCATCAGGGCCATCAAGGACGCCGCCCCGGAGATGGGCGTCATCACCGACGTCGCGCTGGACTGCTACACCGACCATGGCCACGACGGCGTGGTCGAGAACGGCCGCATCCTCAATGACGCCAGCCTGGAGCGGCTGGCGGAACAGGCCTTTATCCACGCCCATGCCGGGGCCGATGTGGTCGCCCCCTCGGACATGATGGACGGCCGGGTCCAGGCCATCCGCGAGGCGCTGGAGGCCAACAGTTTCCACGACGTCCTGATCCTGTCCTATGCCGCCAAATACGCCTCGGCCTTCTACGGCCCCTATCGCGACGCGGTCGGCTCGGCCAAGGCCCTGACCGGGGACAAGAAGACCTATCAGATGGACCACGCCAATTCCGACGAGGCCCTGCGCGAGGTGGCCATGGACATCGCCGAGGGCGCCGACGCCGTCATGGTCAAGCCCGGCATGCTCTATCTCGATATCATTCAGCGGGTTACCGCGACCTTCAAAGTCCCCACCTTCGCCTACCAGGTGTCAGGCGAATACGCGATGATGCGGGCCGCCATGGCCAACGGCTGGCTCGAGGAGGACCGTGCCATCCTCGAGAGCCTGCAGGCCTTCAAACGCGCGGGCTGCGCCGGGGTCCTGACCTATTTCGCCCCGCAGGCGGCGCGGTTGCTGGGCACCTGAGCAACCGTCACCCAAGCGTCACGGACTTCCCATTGACGATAAGGGCCCGGGTTCTCCAAAAGGGCGGACAAGGAGTCGCAGGGGGATGGCGATGGGATTTCCATGGTTCGGCCGCACAAAGCCGCGGCCTTCGGGTTCAGTGATGATCGCACCACGGTCAGGGGTCACCGCGCCCGCAGCCCAGGCAACCGATGCGCCGGACCGAGGTGCCCATGCCTCGCCGACACCGTCGGAGGCCCTTGCGCTGCTCAAGGCCGGCAACGCGGCCTTTCTGAGCGGCGAGACGCAACTCGGCCACGTCACCGCAAAGGACCTCGAACCCTTGCAAGGCGGCCAGAAGCCGATCGCGACGATTGTCGGCTGCGCCGACAGCCGCACGCCCCCTACCATCCTGTTCAATCAGGGCCTTGGGCGACTGTTCATCATCCGGGTCGCCGGCAATACGGTTGACCGACGGGGACTGGCCTCCATCGTCTACGCCGTCAAACACCTGAGTTGTCCACTGGTGGTGGTCCTGGGCCATACCGGATGCGGCGCTGTGGCCGCAGCGGAGGCCGTGGTCGACGGTCGCGCAGAACTGGATCCCTCACTTGAGGAAATGATCGTTCCGATTCTTCCCGCAGTGCTCTCGGCGAGACACAAGGGGAGTGCCGATCAGGCGCGACTGGCGGTCGAGGAAAATGCACGGCGCGTCGTCGCTCGCCTGCTGACCGCCGATACCGCCCTGGCCGAGGCCGTCGACACGGGCGCGATCCGGATCGTTGCGGCTGTGAAGGACATGGCCACCGGCAAGGTCGATTTCCTGCCCGAAGCCTAGCCTGCCTCGACCGACTTCACCTCAGGGTTCAGACCGCGCCAGCAGCGCGACCAGATCGTCCTTCCAGAACACCGCCCAGGTGTGGGTCCCGTGCCCCTTGCCGCCCACGCTGTTGGGCACAAGGCGGTACTGGACGCCGGCGATCCGCGGCACAAACCGCTCGGCCAGGCCCAGCTCGGGCGGGTTGATGAAATCATCCGCCGAATTGATCCAGGTCATGGGCACCGTGATCCGCTCCAGCCCCGCCGAGGGATCGTAGTCGAACGAGGCATTGACCTGGTACCAGAGGTCATTGGCATCCAGCGCCGGAATGCGCCGCGCCTGCTGCTGCGCCAGCCATTCATCGACCGCCGCGGGCGTCGCCAGATCCTGCTGCATCGCCATCGGCGCCGAGCCCGCCAGCAAGAGCAGATCGACCGCCGTGCGCAACCCCTCGACCGGCTGGGCCGTATAGTCGCCGCCGGCCCAGGCCGGATCGCTGCGGATCGCGTCCTTCAGCATGGTCCGCCACAGCCGGTTGCGCCCGACGATGGCGGTGGGCTGGCAGGCCATGGGCATCATGGCATGGGCGAAATCCGGGTGGGTCTCTGCCCAGACGAAGATATGCATACAGCCCATCGAGGTGCCGAGCATCAGCCGGACCCGATCCACGCCCAGCCCGTCGACCAGCAGCCGCCGCTGCGCCTCGACCATATCGGCATAGCCATATTCCGGGAACCGCGCCCGCTGTCCGTCAGACGGCTTCGATGACCCGCCATGGCCGAGATTGTCGGGCATGATGATGTAGTAGCGCGCCGTATCGAGCGGCTGTCCGGGCCCGAACAGCTCGCCCGCGAACTGCGGCGACAGGAACTGCGCACCCGTCCCGCCCGTGCCGTGCAGCAGCAGGACCGCGTTCCCGATCCGACCGTCGGCACCCCGCCTTGGCTGGCCCAGGGTGCGGTAGTGCATCCGCAGCTCCGGCAACGACTGGCCGGATGTCAGGGCAAAGGCGGGCGCTGTGAAGTCGCCCTCCACCGGCACGGGCTGGGCCGCGGCCAGCGAGGCCAGCAGCAGGGCGGCAAGGCCGCATGCGAGGGTCAGAAGGCGTTTCATCGGGTGGGCGCTCCGGGTCTAAAGCGGGAGCCGTGCCGTCCAGCCGTCGTAGGCGACATCGACGTTGGCGGGCACGGCGGCCTTCAGGGCGTTATAGTCGAGATCGAGGTGCAGATTGGTCAGAACGGCCCGCTTCACCCCTGACCGGGCAATCCAGTCCAGGGTCTTGTCGACATGGGCGTGGGTCGGATGCGGGGTCCAGCGCAGGGCGTCGACGATCCAGAGCTCACAGCCGCGCACCGCCTCGATCGCCGCCTCATCGAGGTCGGACACATCACTGGAATAGGCCACCGGCCCGATGCGATAGCCCACCGACCGGATCGGCCCATGGGCCTGATCGAAGGTCACCACCGGCACGGTGCCGCCCGCGCCGGCGACCGTCCACGGCTCCCCATGCGGCGGGATCGCCATCTCGTCCAGAATGGCCGGATAGCCTTCCTGACTCCTGAAAATATAGGGAATCCGTCCAGTCAGTGCATCCCGGGTCGCCCCATCCATCCAGGCCGGGATGCGCTGCCGCCTGCGCATGGCGAAGACGCGCAGATCATCGATCCCATGCACCTGATCGGCGTGGTCGTGGGTATAGAGCACCGCATCGACGTGGCGGACGTTCGCCGCCAGCATCTGGGCACGCAGGTCGGGCGAGGTGTCGATCAGGACGCTGGTCACCCCCTCCGCCCCATGCCGGCGCAGCAGCAACGAACAGCGGGTCCGATAGTTCTTCGGCTCGGCCGGATCGCAATCGCCCCAGTCCCCGTCCCCGCGCGGCACGCCGCCGGACGAGCCGCAGCCCAGGATCACGACCTCCAGTTCGCCGGACCCGCTCATGCGCCGCCCGGTCGCGGAATACGGTCGAACAGGGCGAAGAAGGCATCGGTCGTGCGCGCCTCGGCCTCTTCCCGGCTCCAGCCGCAGATCTCTGCCAGCTTGTCCAGCACATGAACCACAAAGGCCGGTTCATTGCGCCGCCCGCGATGCGGCATGGGGGCCAGATAGGGGCAGTCCGTCTCGACGATGATCCGGTCCGCCGGCATGCCGGCCACAATCTCCCGGACCTCATTGGCCGCCTTGAAGGTGGCGATGCCTGACACGGAAAACCATGCCCCCATTTCTGCGGCTTTTTCTGCCAGTTCCGGGCCACTGGTGTAGCAGTGCATCAAGAACCGGAACGGGCCGTCCGCCTGTTCCTCAGCCAGAATCCCCGCCATGACGTCGTCCGCCTCGCGCGTGTGCACCACCAGCGGCAGGCCGGTCCGCCGGGCCGCGTGGATATGGGTCCGGAACACCGCCGCCTGCACATCGCGCGGGCTGAGGTCATAGTGGAAGTCCAGCCCGCACTCCCCGATGCCCACGACCCGCGGCCTTCCGGCCAGCTCGATCAGCCGCTCGACAGACAGGTCGACATGGTCCTTCGCCTCATGCGGATGGGCCCCGACCGTGCACCAGATGTCGTCATGCGCCATGGCCAGACCATGGGTGGCCTCGAACGTCGAAAGCTTGTCGGAGATCTCCACCATCAGCTGAACGCCGGCCTCACGGGCGCGGGCGATCACGACATCACGGTCCTCATCGAACTGGGGCGCATGCAGATTGACGTGGCTGTCGATGATCATCCGGCACCCGCCTTGACGCGCTGCAGGTCAGCCAGGGCCCCGGCGAGCACATCGCCCCGGTCCAGATTGATGGCGGCGGTGCGGTCCGGCAGTTCGGACAGCCGCGACCACAGCTCGGCCCAGCGCGCGCCGCCATTTCCTGACCCCTGGGCCCCCTCCTCCAGCGCCCGCACCTTCACGGCCGCAGAGAGCCGATCCATCAGGGTCTCGAACCGCTCCTGCCCCTCAGGGCCGCGGAATTTGTCAGCGACCGCCAGAGCCTCGGCGCGATCGACATTCGGGGCCGACACCCAGGCCTGGGCCAGCTGGTCCGCCTCAAGGGTGGCACCGGAGGCCAGGGCCAGCGCCCGCCCCGGCGAGCCGCCCGCCATGCCCGCGATCCGCGCCGCCTCGGCCGAGCTCACGCCGGTCCGGTTGCGGACCAGTTCTTCCAGCGCATGCAGGGGCCAGACCGGAAAGGCCAGGCGGCGGCAGCGGGACCGGATCGTCGCCAGTAGCCGCCCCGGCGCATGGGTGACGAGGAACAGCACACCCCGCTCGGGCGGCTCTTCCAGTACCTTCAGCAGGGCATTGGCGGCATTGAGATTCAGGTCATCGGCGGCATCGATAATGGCCACGCGATAGCGCGCCTGCGACGGGCTCTTGGAGAAGAACTCCGGCAATTCACGCGCCTGGTCGACCGAGATCGACTTCTTCGTCTTGCCGCCCTCGACGGCGCGCTCCAGCACCAGCAGATCGGGGTGGGACCGGGCGGTCACCAGCCGCGCGACCGGGTCGTCCGGGCTGGTGCCCAGCGGCCCGCGCGAAGGATCGGGCGCGGCTCCCAGCAGGCGGCGCGCAGCCCGAAAGGCGAAGCTCGCCTTGCCCGACCCCTCCGGGCCGCACAGCAGCCAGGCGTGGTGCAGCCGGTCCTTGCCGAAGGCGTCCAGAAAGGCGAGCTCCGCCGCCGCATCGGGGACCAGGTCAAAGCGATCCCGGGCGTGCTCGCTCACAGCAGTCGAGCCTCGACGGCGGACCAGACGCGGCCCTCGACCGCATCCTGATCGCCGTCGGCATCGATGATGACGCAGCGCTCCGGGTAACGGGCCGCGATGTCGAGAAAGCCGCGCCGCAGACGTTCGTGAAATGCCATCCCCTTGGACTCGAACCGGGTCTCGAACAGGCCGCGGCCAAAGGCCCGCTGCAGCCCGACCTCGACCGGCAGGTCAAAGATCAGGGTCAGGTCCGGCTGGGTCGCACCCACAATGGCGGCGTCCAGCGATTCTATGAAGGCCGCGGGGGTGCCGCCGCCCACGCCCTGGTAAGCCCGGCTGGAATCGGCGAAGCGGTCACAGACCACCCAGCGGCCCGCCTCCAGCGCCGGGCGGATGGTTCGTTCCAGATGGTCCGATCGGGCGGCGAACATCAGCAGGGTCTCGGTCACCGGTGACCAGCGGCCGGCGTCCCCGTTCAGGGCGATGGCGCGGATATCCTCGGCACCCGGTGAGCCGCCGGGCTCGCGGGTCTGCACGACGTCAAGATCACGCGCGCGCAGCCGGTCGAGCAGGCGCAGGACCTGGGTGGACTTGCCGGTCCCCTCGCCGCCTTCGAAAGTGATGAATCTGCCCTGGGTCACCGGCGCACAATGGCGACGGCAGGCAGGGACGCAAGCCTCAGCGCGCCGATATCAACAGGGCGTCGGCGTATCCGCGCGCGATCACAGCCTGGCGCGAACGCTCGGCGGCATTGGGATCGGGCCAGGGACCGACCAGAACCCGGAACAGACCATCGTTTCGCCCTCCGTCGACGGTCGCCCTGCCGCCCAGTTCGTCGGCGACCCGCCGGGCGGCGTGCCGGTCCGAATAGCTGCCCGCCTGAACCCAGTATTCGCCGCGGCTGTTTGTTGCCGGGCGCTGGGGGCCTGCGCCTTCAGCGGCGGCGTACTGGAGGGTCGTTCCCCCGCCCGTCCGGGGTGCCCGGCCCAGATAGCGGACCCGGACCTCGCCCACACCCGCCTGCAGCAGGCCCAGCGCCTCCGCCGAACCGCGCGACAGGTCGATGATGCGGTTGTCGACAAAGGGTCCGCGGTCATTGACCCGCACCACGATCCGGCGCCCGTTGGCTAGGTTGGTCACCTCGACCAGACCCGGCAGCGGCAGGGTCTTGTGGGCCGCCGTCAGGGCATGCATGTCGAACCGCTCGCCGGTCGCCGTGGGCCGCCCATTGAACTGTTCTCCGTACCAGGACGCCAGGCCGGTCTCGTCATAGCCCGGTTGCTCGGCCGGCTGGTACCAGCGACCGCGTATCTGATAGGGGCGCATGGTCCCCGAAACGATGGGGGCCGGATCCGTGACGACGGGCAGGCGCGGCGCGTCAGGCCGGGCCCCACTGGCGCAGGCCGCCACCAGCGACAACAGCGCGGCCACCAGGCTGGCTCGAAGCGCTTTCCTGTGAAGATGTCCCGCCATGGCCACGCCCCTGAAGGATTTCAGCATGGCCAAAGACATTTCCCCTTTGGTTAACGCCCCGTTTGGCGCTATGCGGCCAGTCCGCTCGATGAGCACGGACAGGTGGCCGAGTGGTTTAAGGCAGCGGTCTTGAAAACCGCCGTAGGTGGAAGCCTACCGTGGGTTCGAATCCCACCCTGTCCGCCACGCACGTCCTCGATAACCGCCGGGTCCTTGTCACCCAGGGAACAGCCCGGGCCTTTGCCGCGCCTGACGGAGAAGATCGGCCGCTGGACTGACAGCACCCTTGCCGAT
>JBEIJS010000100.1:0-8410 GCA_040380105.1 Caulobacteraceae bacterium
ACCGCATTGCGCCGGAACCGGTCGTTCACCGAGCGCCGGAAACCCGACCTTCAGCCATGCCGTCTGAGCCCGGAATGGTCCGCTTTGCGGTCCGAACCCGATGACCGCTACCGACCCATTGCGGACAATAGCGATGGCGCGAGGAGCGCGGTATTACTTTTTCGTTCGAGCCAGCAACCGCGATGATCGGGCGAGGCGGCGGCCGCTGCTCCTCGGTGAGGCACTTCATGGCCCAACCCATCGGTCACACGAACGCGGACCCTCAGCGCCGGAGCCGGCGTAACGTGAGACGCCCGCTCGCGCTGGTGGCGGGCGGGCGTCTCGACGTCAGGTGTTCAGTGCGTGCTGATGCTAGTGCTTCCAGCTGAGCGTGAGCCCGAAAGTCCGGGGTCGCATTATGAAGTCATTCTGCGTGTCACCGAAATTCCCTGTGTAGGTTGCGGTGGTGACGGCGCGCTCATCGGTCAGGTTGTTGACGAAACCGATCAACTCCACGCCGTTGAACGTAATCCCCCCGCGAAGGTCGAACACGTTGTACCCGCCGACTTCCGGCTCGCGTAGCGGGAACTGCTGGAGCAGCGCCGGGGCTGTTGACGCATAGCGGTGCGAAAGTTGAACGAAGGGGCTTCGCTCGCCGTTCCATTCGTATCGAAGGATATTGGATGCGGACCAGTCAGACGCGCCCGGAAGTGCGGATCCGGATGTCACGCTGAAGACGAGGCCAGCTGCGGTATCCACGCTCGTCAGTTCCGCGTCCAGATATGTGACGCTGCTCTGCCAGGACAGCTGAGGCGTCAGCAGCCATTCGAAGGCCAGCTCGGCCCCGGAAATCTCGGCGTCGCCGGCGTTCACTATGCCCTGGGTGCCGCCCGCGGTGACGACGGGCAGTTGAATGTCCGACCAGTCGATCTTGAAGATGCTGGCGTCCACCGTCAGCCGTTGGTCGAACCAGCGGTCGCGAATGCCGAACTCATAATTCCAGATCGAATCGGAGCCGTAGTTCCGCGGCAACGACGGGTCTGGGTTCACGTTGCTTCCGCCAAAGCGGAACCCTTTCGTCGCCGATGCATAGAGCTGGGAGTCCTGCGAGAAGCGGTAGCTGAGCGCGACCTTGGGGCTGAAGCCCTCTTCTTCCTGGTAGGTGATGGCCGGGTCAGAAACGATCAGGCCGTTGACGAAGGCCGCGTAGAGCAGGCCGAACCCGTAGCTGTCAAAATCGGACTCAATCCGGAAGAGCCGCCCGCCGAGGGTTGCCTCGACCCGGTCGTTGAACAGGTAGCTGGCTTCGCCGAACAGAGCGGTCTCCTGCCCGGAGAACTCTCCGAGGGTGTGGCCCCAGATGTTGCCATCTGTGGCCAATGCACCGCCGCCCGGGCCGAGCAGTGCATTAGCGACCGCGGCGGCGTTGTCGGCGACCGCGTCTTCGATGATGTCGACATCCGAATCGTCATGCATCACGCCGATCAGCCACCTCAGCGAACCCTCCCGGTCGGCCAAGCGGGCTTCGAAAGTCAGTCCCGTTGAGCTGACGTCGTTCTCAACGCCCGCATTCACGAACCCCAAGACGGCGAAGCGGCTCAGGTCCTGGGCAATGGAGGCTTCCTTCTCGCGATAGCTGATCAGCCCTGTGAACCTGGCGAAGGGCAGTTCGTGGTCGATACGCAGGGAGTGGATGAGGATACTGGACTCGGCGATTTCGGGAATGCCTGTGCTCTTTGTATACCTTGCGAGGTCAGGGTTCTCGTAGCCGACATCGTCTGCCTCAGTGGCCTGGTATAGGCTGAGCCAGGACACGGTGGAGTCCGGGCCAAGCACGAGGGTGGCCCCGAGACGGCCGCCGTACAATGTGGTGTTGTTTACGTCGCTCTGGCCGAGACCGGTGTTTTCGATGAAACCCGCCTCGCGGCGGTAGAAGCCCACGCCGCGAACCGCAAACCGGCCCTCTGCCACAGGGGCGTTCAGCATCACCCGAAGCGCGCC
This sequence comes from Caulobacteraceae bacterium, assembly GCA_040380105.1. GTDB lineage: Bacteria > Pseudomonadota > Alphaproteobacteria > Caulobacterales > Caulobacteraceae > Brevundimonas. The sequence continues at coordinate 1,981 of JBEIJS010000100.1, forward strand.
GTTAGGATCTCCTGCCGACGAGGTCGAGCTCAGAGTGCCTTCAAGCCCCATATCGAAGCTATCCACATCGGCCGGATTTGCGATGAAGTTGACCGCGCCACCAAGCGAAGCGGCACCGAAGAGGGTCCCCTGCGGCCCCCGGTAGACTTCGACGCTGCGCACGTCGAACGCATCAATGTCCGGCGCGCCACCGGTGAAATAGCCGTCCGTCAGTGGGATATCGTTGACGTAGCTGCCGGTCGTGCTCTGACTGATGTTGGCGAAACTCGTGGTCGTGTTGACCCCGCGGATGGTGATCGTGGAAAAGCCCGGCTGCTGCTCATTGAAGCGCGCGCCCGGCACCGTGGCGAGATAGTCGCCCGCACCCTGGGCACCGAGATCGGAAAGGTCTTGCCCGGACACCGCGCTCACGGACCCGGCGATTTCGCGGAGGTTCTGACCCGTCTTTGAGGCGGTGACAATGACCTCGTCCAACTCCGATGCGCTTTGGGCAAAGGCCAGGCCCGGACCCCCGAACAGTGCCAGACCGGACACGGCTGACAACAAATAGCTACGAACTGCCGACATGCGTTTCCCCCAAATCTCTTCTCGTTTCAAAAAGAGAGGTCATTCTGTTTTGGGAGTCAAGGGGTCGGGCTGACTAGGTCTCCTCCGGCTTCATCATCGAGGAAAGAAGCAGTTCGATCGCGCGGACGAACGGAGCGCTGTGGTCACTTCCCATAAGGGCAAGGAGGCGAAGACCGGCAATCAAGCCATTGATCGCGATAGCGGCGGCGGCCGGGTCAAGGTCACTCCTGAGTTCTCCGACTCTGACCAGTCGGGCGATGCTGCGCTCCAGTTCACGCCCCTCGGCGTACTGACTGAATGCCGAGGTGATCCACTTGTCATTTTGCCCCGACAAGAAGATCTGGAGTTCGATCCGCATCTTTTCTATTTCAGGCGGTTCCCGGCAGATGGTGGCGAGCCCGGTCACCCGCGCGCTCAGCTCCTGGGCGTCGTGGAAATCGAAATCTTCTTGCCGTCGACGCAAGGCCCGCTCGGCGACCGCTTCATATACGTCATCCTTGCTCTTGAAGTGCGTATAGAGGGCGCCGGTCGAGATGCCGGCTTCACGGCAGAGCGCGGGTGTGGAGAGAGCGGCAGAGCCTTCGCGGTTCATGACCGCCAGCGCCGCATCCACGATCTTCTCGCGGCGCGCCGACATGTAGTTCGCATCACGCTTCGGCATCACTCACTCTCGCTGAGCTCATCGTCACTTGACTTTATAAAGCGACTAACCTCTCGTTTTGCAGATGCAAACCCAACTGAGCAGACGCGCGTTCCTGGCTGCGACCGGGACCCTTGGAGCAGGCTGCGCTTCTTCGCCCGCAACGTCCACTCCCGATCTTGAAACCGCCGGAACTGCACGCCGGGCGGCGGGGATGCCGGGCTTCGTGGGTCTCCAGACGCTTCAGGACCGCAGGGACCGCCTGCTGACGCGATACCCCGGACTGCTCACACGCCAGATTGTTGGGCAGAGCCGTAATGGCCGCCCCATCGAGCTTGTGACCTTGGGGGGCGGTGCGCGGTCGGCACTTGTTGTGGCCGGCATTCATGCAAACGAGCCCACGGGCTGCCTGGTCGCTGACTTGCTGATGCACGAGCTGACCGAGAACGATAGCTTGCGTCGGCGGCTGGACACCACTTGGCACTTCATCAACCCGTTGGACCCCGACGGGTTCGTGCTCAATGAAGGCTGGTTCTCCAGTGCGCCGTCACTCTCGAACTACTTCCGGCATTTTTACCGGCCTGCGCTCGCCCGTCAGCCCGATTACACATTCCCCCTGAAAGTCGGGTCGCATGAGTTTTCGGAGCGGCCGCCCGAAAACCTCGCCTTCCAGGCCGCCCTGGATATCGCGCGGCCGCAATTGCTTTTTCCGCTGCACAGCTGCGATTTCGGCGGCGCGTTCTTCATCCTGTCGCGGTCCCTGCCGACCTTCGAGTCTCGGCTTCGGGAGCTGGCGGAGGAGCTTGGTGTGCCTGTCAGCGCGATCGGCGAGCCCTTCTCGGAACTTGCGCAGTTTTCCAGAGGTGTATTCGAGGCACCGCGTCCGCACGAAATGATCCGAAGTGCGCTCGAGCACGGGGTCGCTGATCCCCGGTTGGTCTGGCCCGCAGGCGGGTCGAGCATGGAATACGCGGATCGCTACGGTGCCCTGTCCGTAGTCATCGAAACGCCCGGTTGGGAAACCCGTCAGGTCCCCTCGACCCGGTGGACGCTCGGCCAGATCGTGGACGAGCAAGTGGCCCAGTTGCAGACGACACTGCCCCTGATGGAGCAATGGACCCCGGAGACCGCCGCCTCAGGGCCTTCGTCGGAACTGGCGTGGTCCTGCGCCGCGTATCTGGCCGCCCAACGCAAACAGATCGCCCGGCTGCCCGAATTCAGTGCTGCGGCGTCGGGGGACCTCCTGAGCGCAAGCGACACGGCGTCGCTCCGGATCCAGTTGGCGCTCGTCGGCCTTCGCGGCCCGGCGACGCTCCTGCGAGTGCTTGCAGAGCCCTCCCACCAACCGAATCCGCGAGTGCTCCAGGCCTTGCAATCCGTGACCCGGTCAGGGCTGGCGGCAGTCGAACGGATCGCGCCGCTCGAACCGACCCACCGGCCCACCATGATCGCTCTCCAAGCGCGGGCGTGCCTCGAGGCGGCGCAGTTAGGTGGCCTCTGACCGGCAGGGGGCTGCAGCTGAACTGAAGGGAGATTTGCGTCGGCGACCCCCACCAGAAAACGAGTCCGCTACCACCCTGAACGGGCATACGCCTCTGGCGCTGACCTGCTCCCCTGAACCTAAGCCAGGGACAGCTAGAGGCCGCCCATCGAGATCGGCTTGGGCCAGTATGCCCTCCGTTGAAGGCCCTCAAGGACGAAACGCACTACCGCCGAAAGCAGTCTTTCCCAAGGTCCGCGTTGAGTCAGACCCCGCCATTCCCGCCTCCCATCTTCCGTCCCCTTCGCACCCCCGACCGTGCCTTCTCACCCCTGATCCTCAGCCCGAAACTCGCCCGCCTCCCTGGTGCCGCTCCCCACCGTGGTAAAATGTGCAAATCGGGACTGAAATCCCGCCGCCACGGTCTTTGACATCGCCATCTGAACGGATCCGCTCCGCCCGGACCCCGCGCCAACCCGCGCATTTCCCGCCTTCCAGCGCCCCCCAAGGGGCGGGAATATCGCTTTTCGGCATTTTTCCGGGGTCGACCGTCGTCCCCCCTCCGCGCGGTGTCCAACCGCCCGCCCTTGAGCCGGGCGGCCCCCTCGGGCACGGTCGCGCCGATGTCCGATCCCTCGCCCTTTCCGCCGACCGCCCCGCCGCCGCGCCCTGTGGCGTCCGGCCTCTATCTGGTGGCGACGCCGATCGGGAACCTGCGGGACATGACGCTGCGGGCGCTCGATGTGCTGGCCGCTGCCGATCTGGTCCTCGCCGAGGATACCCGCGTCACGGCCAAACTGCTGTCGGCCTATGGGCTGAAGGTGCGGCTGGAACGGTGCGACGACCATGCCTCGGCCCGGGCCGCCGAGGGGGCGATCGAACGGCTGCGGGTCGGCGAGGTGGTGGCCCTGGTCTCGGACGCCGGAACGCCGATGGTCAATGATCCGGGCTATGTCGTGGCCCGGGCGGTGATCGCGGCGGGCCTGCCGGTGCATCCGGTCCCGGGTGCCTCCAGCCTGCTGGCCGCCCTGTGTATCGCCGGCCTGCCGGCCGACCGGGTGCTGTTCGCCGGCTTCCTGCCACCGAAATCCGGTGCCCGCCGTGCGGTGCTGGAAGAGGTGCGGACCGCGCGCCAGACCCTGGTCTTCTTCGAGAGCGGCCCGCGCCTCGCCGACAGCCTGGCCGACCTGGCCGCCGTGCTCGGGCCCCGCCCCGCCGCCGTCGCCCGCGAACTGACCAAGATGTATGAGGAATGTGTGCGCGGCTCCCTGGCCGAACTGGCCGTCGACCCGCGCTGTCAGGGCCCCAAGGGGGAGATCGTCATCGTCGTCGCGCCCGGCGAGCCCGAGGTCGCCTCCGAGGCCGACGCCGACGCCGCCCTGGCCGAGGCCATGACCCGGCTGCCGCCCGGCGAGGCCGCGGCAGAGGTGTCCAGGGCCCTGAACCTGCCGCGCAAGCCGCTCTACAGGCGGGCGCTGGAGCTGCAGGGCCGGTGAGCCCGGAACGGCCCCCGACAAAGGTCCGGGCCCCGAAGGTCGTTCGGGAGAAACGCGGCTGGCGCGTGGCCCTCGGGGCCGTGTCCCACCGGCTCGGCCACCGCTCGGAATGGTGGGCCGCCGCCCTGCTGATGGCCCGGGGCTATCAGATCCTCGGCTTCCGCCTGAAGACCCGGGCCGGCGAGATCGACATTCTGGCCCGGCGGGGCAAGGTGCTGGCCGTGGTCGAGGTCAAGCGCCGCGCCCGGCTGGAGGACGCGCTGACGGCTCTCGGGCCGGACCAGTACGACCGACTGCTCTCCGCCGGCCGGTCGGTGTTGCGCCAGAGACCGAGCCTGGCCGGTCATCTGCTGCGGATCGATGTCGTGGCGCTGGCCCCGGGCCGGTTTCCGCGCCATCGTCGCGGGGTTGTCGCCCTCGGGAGAGGCACGGCATGACCCCTGATGCGGCGATCGGGACGCTGACCGGGGCGGTCCACGCGTCTTGCGCTCGCCGCCTCCTCTGCCCATTAGCCATCCACCCCCCGGCTGGAAGGACAACCCATGCTCAGAGTCGCGATCCAGATGGACCCCGTCGAGGCGGTCAATATCGAGTCCGACACCACCTGGCTGATGATGACCACGGCCCAGGACCGGGGGCATGCCCAGTGGGTCTATGATTTCCGCACCCTCGCGCTGGAGGACGGCCGGCTGTTCTGCCGCGCCCGCCCGGTGACCCTGCGCCAGATCCCGGGCGACCATGTCACCTTCGGCGCGGAGGTGAAGCTGGACCTCGGTCAGGACGTCGACGTTATCCTGATGCGCCAGGACCCGCCGTTCGACATGGCCTATGTCACCGCCACCTATCTGCTGGAGACGGTGCATCCTAAGACGCTGGTGGTGAACGATCCGGCCGAGGTCCGCAGCGCGCCCGAAAAGCTGCTGGTGACGCAATTCCCCGGCCTGACGCCGCCGACCCTGATCAGCTCTGACCCGGTCGCCCTCGTCGATTTCCATGAGCGTCACGGCGATGTGGTGCTCAAACCCCTGCACGGTGCCGCCGGTTCGGGCGTGGTCAAGCTCAAGGCCGGTGACCCCAATCTCGAGGCCCTGGTCGAGATCCACATGACCGGCAGCCGCGATCCGCTGGTGATCCAGAAATTCATCCCGGCGGTGTCGAAGGGCGACAAGCGGATCATCCTGATCGACGGCGAGCCGGTCGGAGCCATCAACCGCATTCCGGCCAAGGATCAGGTGCGCTCCAACCTGCGCGTCGGCGGAACGGCCGCGCCGGTCGAACTGACCGACCGCGACCGTGAGATCTGCGCCGCCATCGGGCCGACGCTGAAGGCCCGCGGCCTGATCTTCGTCGGCATCGATGTGATCGGCGACTGGCTGACCGAGATCAATGTCACCTCGCCGACGGGGGCCCAGCAGCTCAAGCAGTTCACCGGCGTCGATGCGACGGCCCTGATGTGGGATGTGGTGGAAAAGAAGAGGGCTTAGGGCTCAGGGATTAGGGCCTGGGGATCAGGAGCAGCCGGGCGTTCACCGCGCTTCCGGCCTCTGACCTCTCCCCCTAATCCCTAAGCCCCAAGCCCCAAGCCCCAAGCCCCAAGCCCCAAGCCCCAAGCCCTAAACCCAAGCCCCTCCTCTTGCCAACCGCCGCCGTTCGTGGTTCGTTCTTTCTCTCATAGCGGGAGACGAACATGCTCGCCAGCGTGGTGACGGTGGCTTTCGAGGGGGTGGATGCCCGGCGGGTGGATGTGCAGGTCCATCAGCTGCCGTCGGGCGACCAGTCGTCCTTCACTATTGTCGGCCTGGCCGACAAGGCGGTGGCGGAGAGCCGGGAGCGGGTGCGCGGGGCCTTTGCCGGGATCGGCCTGTCGCTTCCGGCCAAGCGGATCATCGTCAACATGGCCCCGGCCGACCTGCCCAAGGAGGGCAGCCATTTCGACCTGCCGATCGCCCTGGCCCTGCTGGCCTCCATGGGGGTGATCCCGCCGGACATGCTGTCGGGCTGGGCGGCGGTGGGGGAACTGGGGCTGGACGGGCGGATCGCCCCGGTCGGCGGGACCCTGCCGGCGGCGGTGGCGGTCGACGCCATGGGGCTGGGCCTGATCTGTCCCGAGGCCAATGGCCCCGAGGCGGCCTGGGCCGGGGAGGTGGCGGTGCTGGCGCCGCGCTCCCTGATCGGACTGGTCAACCATTTCAAGGGCACCCAGGTGCTGAGACGGCCGGAACCGGGGGCGATGCGGTCCGGCGACCG
>JBEIJS010000101.1:0-8338 GCA_040380105.1 Caulobacteraceae bacterium
CCCGCCGGGGATGGCGCCAGCGGGCCAGGGCCTCGAACCCGGCCACAGCCCCGGTCAGCAGGTTGACGACCGGCTGATAGAAGGGCTCGATCTCACCACGCAGGAAGGCGTTGCGCAGGTCGGCCTCCATGGCCAGCCGGGACAGGCTGTCGCTTTCCAGGGCGCGGCCATAGGCGGCGGCACCGCCGCGGCCTGCGGTCTTGGCCTGTTCGACCGCCAGTTCGACCCGACGCAGAAGCTCGGCGGGATCCGGCGCGTCCAGCCCGCCCTCGGCCTGGGCCGAGCCGATCGAGACGGTCGGATAGATGTCGAAGCCGGCGACGCGCAGGGGCTGTTCCAGGGCCTCGCGCACCCGTTCGGCCACGGTGCCGCTGCCGCGCGAGGCGAGGACGGCGAACTCGTCCTCGCCGATGCGGGCGGCATGGGCGTCCTTGGCGAAGGCGGCGTTCAGGCGTGATCCGAGCGCGGCCAGGACCAGATCGGTGCGCTCGTGGCCCAGGGCCTCATTGAGACGGCGCAGGCGGTCGACGTCGGCCACCACCAGCTCATAGTCGCCGGGCTGGACCAGCTGCTCCCCGGCGCGGGCAAGGAAGGTGCGACGGTCGAGCAGCCCTGTCAGCCGGTCGAGGTGGGAGGCGGCGAATTTCGTTTCGAGGGCGACGACGCCGGCGGCGCGCAGCCCGTCCTCGAGCCAGACGCCGCGCCAGATGCAGGTCTCTGAGTCCCGCATGCGCAGGCGGACGGCGACCTCGGTGCCCTCGGCCTGCGGCTTGAGAATCTTCTCGGCCAGGGCGCGGTCCTGGGGAATGGCCACGGCGGTGAAGGCCGCCCCCGAGCACTCCGGGGCCAGCGGACCGAGGCCGAGGGCCCGGGTCGCGCCGGTAAAGCGCATCTGGTCTTCGGACGGGGTCCAGATCCACAGGGCGGTGTCCGCGGCGGCCAACGCCTCAATGGCCGTCGTCGCGTCCCAGGCCAGACTTCTGGAGCGAGTGTTCAAACGCCTGAAGGGTCCCGACAGGACGGCCGGAATCAGCCGCCGCGCCCGACCTCGTCATTGACGAGGCCGAACAGAAGATGATCTGCCCAAACGCCGTTAATTTTCAGATAAGCCCGGGCCTTTCCCTCCAGTTGAAAGCCCGACTTTTCAAGCACACGGCGGGAGGCGGCATTGTCCGGCACACAGACCGCCTCGACCCGGTGCAGGTTCAGGTCCTGGCAGGCCCAGGCGACGATGGTCCGGGCCGCAGCCGTGGCATAGCCGCGACCGGCGGAACGGCGACCGATCCAGTAGCCGAGGGTGCCGGTCTCGGCCACGCCACGCCGGATATTGGACAGGGTGATGGCCCCCACCAGCGACTGATCCGAATCGGCAAAAATGAAGAAGGGCCAGGCATTGCCGGCCTCCATCTCGCGGGCATAGATCGACAGGCGGCGCCGGAAGGCGGCCCGGGTCAGATCGTTCTCGGGCCAGAGGGGCTCCCAGGGCTGGAGCCAGGCCTGCGACGCCAACCGCTCGGCCGCCCAGGCCTCATGATCGGACAGGCGCGGCGGACGCAGGGTCACGCCCTGGCCCTTCAACACCGGCCCGGTCGCTTCGTTGATCCAGTCCAGCAGGGCCATGGGACTGTTTTAGCGCAGTGTTCCGGCGAGGTGAACCACACCGGACAGCGCCCCGACGCTTCCGGGATGACAAGGCGTGCCGGGAACTACCCGAAAAGGGCTTCGCGGAAGGCCGCGCCTGCCGGAGCCGCGGCCCTCGGCCCCAGCACCGCCGTGGCGCAGAGCCCGGCCGTCAGCGAGGCGGCGGCGGCGCTGCGGACCGTATCGACGGTCTGGGCCAGGGTCCGTTCCGACATGGTCTGCGACGGGATCAGGGCCCCGAAGATCAGCACCTGGGCGGCGGCGCGGCCGGCGCGGGCGGCGGGGCTTTCGTCCGACATCCACAGGCCGGCATTGAGAACCGCCTTGGCGCGGGACAGTTCGGCAGCGGTCGGACCGGTTTCGGCCAGCGCCCTGAGTTCGGCGGCGCAGACCTGGGCCAGTTCGACGGCGCGGTCGGCGGCGGCACCGGCGTAGATGCCCAGCAGGCCGGCGTCCTCATAGGGCTCATGCCAGGCGTCGATGGCATAGGCCAGGCCGCGTTCCTCGCGGGCGCTCTGGAACAGACGCGAGGCCATGCCGCCGCCGAGGATCTCGGTCATCAGCCGGGTCGCGGCATAGGACGGATCGCGGGCCGAGGGCGCGGGCAGCTGGAAGACGACATTGGCTTGCTCGATCCGCCGGGTCAGGGCGGCCTCGCCGCCGGTGAACCGGGGCAAGGGCGGTGCCCCGGCCGGGGTCGAGGCCTCGGTGCCGAACCAGCGCTCCGCCAGGGCCAGCAGCTCGGTCTCGTCCACAGCGCCGGAGACGGCCACGACCATCCGGTCCGGCGAATACAGACGCGCGCGCCAGTCGCCGATGGCGGCGCGGGTGATGGGCTTGAGGCTGGCCACGGAGCCGAGGATCGGCCGGCCGAGCGGCTGGCCCTCGAAGGCGCGGGTCTGGGCCATTTCGAAGACGTGGTCGTCGGGGGTGTCGAAGGCCTCGGCGATCTCCTGGGCCACGACGTCCTTCTCGCGCTCGATCTCGGCCGGGTCGAGCGTGGGCCGGAAGACCAGGTCGGAGACCACCTGCATGGCCAGCGGCAGGGAGCCGTGCAGGGCGCGAACCTCGAAACTGGTGCGCTCATAGCCGGTCGAGGCGTTCAGCGAGCCGCCCTCGGCCTCGATCCGTTCGACGATCTCGCGCGCGCCCATGTCGCCCGCACCTTTGAACACCAGATGCTCGAGGCAGTGGGACCAGCCCGAGGTCGCCTCGGTCTCCCATTTCGCACCGCCGCGCACGGCGACGGTCAGGGCCAGGGTGCGCAGGCCCGGCATGGGATCGCAGACGACGCGGACGCCGTTGGACAGGGTGTGCAGGGTGGCAGTCAGGAGGACTCTTCTTTCCCTATCGCCTCGCTCGCGGAGCGAGGCTGCTTGAGGGTTCTGCGGAGCAGGACGATGTAGAAACCGACCAGAGCCAGCGCCAGACCGAACCAGGTCAGGGCATAGCCGAGATGGTTGTTCGAGAAGGCCGCGGGCGGGGCGGAAGGCTGGAGCGCCTGCCACTCCGGATTGGATGAGGTCAGGGCGAACAGGGTGTTCGGATCGGGGTCGGCCACGCCGAGGGCCTCGGCCATGCCCGCCATGTCCCGCGCGAAGAACCGGCCCTTGTCGACGGGCAGGGCCATGGGGCCCGGCGGCGGCGTCTCGCGGACCTCGGCCACCAGCGGGAAGGACTCCGTCGAGGCCTCGACCGGCGGGCGGGCGGAAATGGTTTCGGCGACAAAGCCCCGGTCGATCAGGAAGACCGCCGGGGAGCCGGCCGGCCGACAGGCGGAGATCAGCCGCACCCCCGGCTCGCCGTCATGGATGGTCTGAAGCTCGACCCAGGGGGCAGTGGCCAGCCCCGGGCAGTCGATGGCCACCTTGCGGAAGGCAGGATCGGGCATGGCCATCACGGCGGCAAGCGGTGCGGGCGCAACGGCGGCGGCGGCCTCGGCCTGGTCGATCAGGCCGTTCTTCCACTGCATCCGCTGCACCTGCCAGACGCCGAGGCCGCACAGAAGGGCGAGGGCGAGGGTGCAGACGATCGTCAGGCCGAACGGGAAGCGGGGGCGCATCTAATCCTCCCCTTTCAGGAGAGGGGGACCATCCGCAGGATGGTGGAGGGGCGCCGGCTCGAGGAGCGATGGAGAGGCCGCCACCCCTCCACCGCCTCGCGGTCCCATCGTCGGATCGGCTCCGCCGACCCTTCCTCCACCCCCGTCGGGGGAGGAACGCATCTGAAGGGCGATCATCACGCCCTTGCCGGGGCGCATCAGTCCCAGCGACAGGCCGGCGACCAGCGGCAGGGCGACGATCAGCATGGCCCAGATCGGCGGATTCCAGGCCACCTGCACGAACAGGGCCCCGAACACCACGATGCCGCCGGCGATCTGCATGATGAAGATGGCGGCGCCGTCGCCGGTGTTCAGCCGGGTGAAGTCGAAGCCGCAGGCGGCGCAGCGGTCGACCACCTTGAGAAAGCCCGAGAAAAGCGGACCCTTGCCACAACGGGGACAGCGACAAAGAAGTCCGGCGCGGATCGGGTCGATCCGCGCCGGCTCAAGATCACGCCCTGTGGGGCCGTCCGTCACCCGAAGGTGACGTAGACGAAGGCGAAGAGGAACAGCCAGACCACGTCCACGAAATGCCAGTACCAGGCCGCCGCCTCGAAGCCGAAATGCTTCTGCGGGGTCATCTGGCCGGCCATCAGGCGCAGCAGGCAGACCAGGAGGAAGATGGTGCCGAGCAGGACGTGGAAACCGTGGAAGCCGGTCGCCATGAAGAAGATCGAGCCATAGAGCCCCGAGTTCGCGGCCTCTTCGTTGAAGAACAGGTTCTCGTGCAGGATGTGGTCGTACTCATAGACCTGAACAGCGGTGAACAGCACACCGAGCAGGACGGTGATGATCAGGCCGGTCCGGGTCGCCTTGCGGTCACCCACCTGCAGCGCATGGTGGGCCCAGGTCACCGTCGTGCCGCTGAGCAGCAGGATGACGGTATTCAGCAGGGGCAGCTGCCAGGCGTCGAGGGTCTCGATGCCCTTGGGCGGCCAGGTCGACCAGGCGGCGGCGGTGTCGGCCCAGCCGGCGACTTGCGGGATGTGGGCGCGGGCTTCGTTGAAGACCGCCATCTCGAAGAAGATCCAGAAGAAGGCGGCGAAGAACATCACTTCCGAGGCGATGAACATGATCATGCCGTAGCGCAGGCCGATCGAAACCACCGGCGTATGATCCCCGGCCTTGCTTTCCTTGATCACGTCCGCCCACCAGGCGACGGCGGAAAACAGAACCCCGGCCAGGCCGGCGAAGAACAGGACCTTGTCGCCCTTGGCCAGCAGGGCCGCCGCGATCGGGCCCGCATCGGGTCCGACAAGGCCTTTCATCCACACGACAGCGCCGATGAACATGATGGTGGTCGCAAACGAGGCGATCAACGGCCAGGGGCTGGGGTTCACCAGGTGGTAGTCGTGGTGGGGAGTGGCGTGTGCGTCGGCCATCAGGGTCTCTTGAAACAGTCGAGAGTCGTTAGGGGCAGGCTATAGCGTCGGCTATCCCGCCGCGCCAGAGCCTTGGGCATTTGGAGCGGTGTTCGCGTTTGCGGCCTGCTCAAAGCCCTGGGTGGGATAGAAGGTGTAGCTGAGGGTGATCTCCTCGACCCCGCGGGCCTCGCGATCGGTCGCCATTTCGGGGGCCACGAAATACTGGACGGGGAATTTCATCGTCTGGCCGGGCTGGATGGTCTGCCCCTCGAAGCAGAAGCACTGCAGCTTCTGGAAATAGGGGCCGGCCCGCTCGGGCACGACGTTGTACCCGGCCGTGGCCCTGATCGGACGGTCGGAGGTATTGGTCACATCGAAATAGGCGATGCCGGTCTCGCCGATGTGGACGCGCTGGCTGACCTGTTCGGCCCGGAAGGTCATGGGCAGGCCGCGCACATTGGTGTCGAACCGAATCAGCACCGTCTCGTCCAGCTGGACATCCGGCGCCTTGTCTGCCTTGCGGACCGTGCCGTCGAAGCCGGTGACCTGGCAGAACAGCTCGTAAAGGGGCACGGCGGCGAAGGCCGCGCCGGTCATGAACATGACGCCGGCGGCACAGGCGATGGCAACAATGGCGTTGGAGGCAGGCTTCTTCACCGGGCGTACTCCACAGGCGCGCCCGCCGCGAGGGCTTCCTTGCGGGCGTCGATGTTGCGCTTGAGGTTCAGGATGGTGACCGCGAACACCAGCAGGATGAAGGCGACCAGGGCACCGGCGATGGCGAGATTGCGCTTGCTGCGGGCGGAGAGTTCTGCGGGAGTCAGGCGACGCATGATCATGACAGTCCGGGAAGGGCGGTTATGCTCTCGACCAGAAGGGCCGCGAACAGCGCCATCAGATACAGGATCGAGAAGGCGAACAGGTTGCGGGCCGGTTTGGCCTCGGCGCGGACATCATACAATGCGGCCTCTCGTCCCACGGCCTCGGCCTTGTCGGGCTGATCACCGGCGCGACTGCGCCAGAGGCGGACGGCGAGGAACAGGAAGGCCAGCCCACCGCTGATCGAAACCGCCAGATACAGGGGGCCGCCAAGGCCGACGAAACCGGGCGCGACAGCCACCGGCACGAACACCAGGCTGTAGATCAGGATCTGCAGCCGGGTGCTTTTCGCCCCGCGCGCCACCGGCATCATCGGAATACCTGCCCGGGCGTAGTCACCGGCCGAATAAAGGGCGAGCGCCCAGCTGTGCGGCGGGGTCCAAAGGAAGATGATCAGGAACAGCAGCCAGGCCTGCCACGGGGCCTCGCCGGTCGCTGCGGCCCAGCCGATCACGGGCGGAAAGGCTCCGGCGGCACCGCCGATGACGATGTTCTGGGGCGTCCGTCGCTTCAGCAGCAGGGTGTAGAAGACGGCATAGTAGAGGATGGTCATCAACAGCAGGCCGCCGGCCAGCCAGTTGGTCGTCATGCCCAGCAGCATGACCGAAAAAACCGACAGGATGACGCCGAAGGTCATGGCGTCATTCTTGTTGACCCGACCGGCCGCCACGGGCCGTCCACGGGTGCGCCGCATCAGGGCGTCGGTCTCGCCCTCGAGGGCCATGTTCAGCGCGCCTGCCGCCCCGGCACCGACGGCGATGCACAGGATGGCGATGGCCGCCGACAGCCAGTCAAGGGCACCGCCCGCCACGACCAGACCGGTCACGGCGGTGAAGATCACCAGTGACATCACGCGCGGCTTCAACAGCTGGAAGAAATCTTCCGGCTGGGCCGTCGAGACGGTGACTGTGGCGGGTTCGGTCATGGGGCTTTCAACGCTTGAGGGCCGCCCCCTGTTGAAGGAGCGGCCCCCGATTTTTCGCGGTCAGGATGGACCGGTCTAGTGCCCGTCGTCCTTGACCACCGGCAGTTCATTGAACTGGTGGTGGGGCGGGGGCGAGGACAGGGTCCACTCCAGGGTCGTGGCGCCTTCACCCCAGGGGTTGGCGACGCCCGGACGACGCCGGATGGCGGCCTCGGCCAGCATGATCAGGAAGACCAGGACGCCGACGACGGTGATGACGTAGCCCCAGGTCGAGACCATGTTCCAGTAGGCATAGCCGTCCGCATAGTCGACGTAGCGGCGCGGCATGCCCTGCAGGCCCAGGAAATGCTGGGGGAAGAAGACGATGTTGACGCCCACGAACATCAGCCAGAAATGCAGGCAGCCGAGGAACTCGTTGTATTTCACGCCGAACATCTTCTCGAACCAGTAGTAGAAGCCCGCGAAGATGGCGAAGACGGCACCCAGCGACAGCACATAATGGAAGTGGGCCACGACGTAATAGGTGTCGTGCAGGCTGTAATCGATGCCCGCATTGGACAGGACCACGCCGGTCACACCGCCGACGGTGAACAGGAAGATGAAGCCGATCGCCCACAGCATGGGCGTCTTGAAGCTGATGGAGCCGCCCCACATGGTCGCGATCCAGCTGAAGATCTTCACCCCCGTGGGCACGGCGATGATCATGGTCGCGGCGATGAAATAGGCGCGCAGGTTCACGCCCATGCCCACCGTGTACATGTGGTGCGCCCAGACGATGAACCCGACGAAGCCGATGGCGACCATGGCGTAGGCCATGGCGAGGTAGCCGAAGATCGGCTTCTTCGAGAAGGTCGAGACGATGTGGCTGATGATGCCGAAGCCCGGCAGGATCAGGATGTAGACCTCGGGGTGGCCGAAGAACCAGAACAGGTGCTGGAACATGACGGGGTCACCGCCGCCGGCCGGGTCGAAGAAGCTGGTGCCGAAGTTGCGGTCGGCCAGCAGCATGGTGATGGCACCGGCCAGGACCGGCAGGGACAGCAGCAGCAGGAAGGCGGTGATCAGCACCGACCAGGCGAACAGCGGCATCCGGTGCAGGGTCATGCCCGGCGCGCGCATGTTGAAGATGGTGGTGATGAAGTTGATGGCACCGAGGATGGAGCTGGCACCCGCCACGTGCAGCGAGAAGATCGCCAGGTCCATGGCCGGACCGGGATGCCCCTTGGTCGAAAGCGGCGGATAGATCGTCCAGCCGCCGCCGAAGCCGAGGCCGCCGCCGGGCTCGCCCGGAACGAACATCGAGACAATCAACAGCACCCAGGCCGCCACGAGCAGCCAGAAGGAGATGTTGTTCATGCGCGGGAAGGCCATGTCCGGCGCACCGATCATGATCGGTACGAACCAGTTGCCGAAGCCGCCGATCATGGC
>JBEIJS010000102.1:0-8290 GCA_040380105.1 Caulobacteraceae bacterium
ACTCGCCACTAGCCACTAACCACTAACCACTAATCACTCCCCGCCTCCCGCCACCTTCTCCGTTATAAAGTGCCTCCCCTCACGGTCCTCGATCTCGACCACCCAGAGGTCGGGGTCGTAGCCGGTCTGGCGCTGGATATAGGCGTCGAGTTCGCTCTCGAACTCGCTCTCGACCGGCTGCATCCACAGGCGCTCGCCGTCGGGTCCGAAGGCCTCACTATAGAGTCGGGCGCGGCGGCTGGAGGTGTCGAAGGCCTTGACGATGACGGTCCCGGCGCGGGCGTCGCCCTTGCGTGCGACCGTGGCGAAGGCCCCGCCCAGCTCGGCGCGGCGGATCAGGGCGGACACCCAGAGGTCGCTCGAAAGAAGCAATTTGATAACCCTGCTCGGAAACCGGACCGGAACGCGTGATGCGTAGGGTGCGCTCCCATGACGATAGGCCAGACCACCCTGAAGACCAAAGCCGCACTGGCCGCCGCCGCCCTGCTGGCGCTGCCGACCCTTGCCCGGGCCGAGGCCGGCGAAACCTATTATGAGCGCGCCTTCGTGGTCGCCGCCGACGCCCGCTGCAACCTGTTTGCCCCCCATATCGACGCGGCCCTCCAGGCGGCCACGGCCCAGGCCCGCGGTGCGGCCCTGCGTTCAGGCACCGGTCCGTCCGAACTCGCCGCTGCCGCCGACCGCGCCCGGGCCCGGGCCGCGACGGTGTCCTGTTCTGATCCGCAGCTGGCCCTGGTCCGCGCCAGGGTGGACGGGGCCTTTGCAGGCTGGATGCGCACGCCGCGCATGAACTTCCCGGGCACCCGCCGGACCTGGACCGCCAACCGCATCCGCTCGACCACCGCCAACTGGCGGCTGCAGCAGATGTCCATGGTCGGGGCCTCGCCGGTCGCCTTCGGCTATGCAGGCCAGGGCGATGCGCCGGGCCTCACGGCGGTGGTCAGTTTCGTCGGCCGTTCGCGCCCCTATGCCGCCCGCATCGTGCTGCGCGATCCGGTCCGGGTTCAGCGGCCCTGGCTCGCCGGCGACGGCCTGGCCCCGGTCTCGGCCCGTGCCAGCCTCTGGGCCACGGGGGTCGCTCCGGCTGAAGCCACCCTGCTGGCCGGGGAGCGCCGGACCGGCGAGGCGTGGCGGTTTCCCGCCGCGGTTGCTGACGCGCTGGAGCGCCTCGACCCGCGCGAGACCTTCGCCGTCGAATTCCATTTCCGCGACGGCAGTGTCGCAACCGCGAAATTCGAGGCCGGTGATTTCACGGCCGGGCGTGCGTTCCTGGCGATGGGGATGCTCTAGCCGCCCGTCGCGCCGGGTCAGCCTCCGCTCTTCATCGGCATCTGGATGATCTCGGCCCCGCCCTCGCGGGCCGGTGCCCGCGCGATCACGGCCACAGGCAGACGCACCGTCACGGCCGTGCCCTCACCCAGGGTGCTGTCGATACTCATCCGGCCGCCATGCAGTTCGGCAAAGGCGCGCACCAGCGACAGGCCCAACCCCGTGCCCTGCCGGCGTTGCTCGATCTCACCCGCCTGTTCGAACGGCCGGCCGAGGCGGCGGACGTCCTCCGGGGCGATGCCCACGCCGGTGTCGGCGACAATGACTTCCAGATAGGGGCCGATGGCCTCG
Source organism: Caulobacteraceae bacterium (assembly GCA_040380105.1). Classification (GTDB taxonomy): domain Bacteria; phylum Pseudomonadota; class Alphaproteobacteria; order Caulobacterales; family Caulobacteraceae; genus Brevundimonas. The sequence continues at coordinate 1,621 of JBEIJS010000102.1, forward strand.
ACCGTCACCGTGATCGCGCCGTCCCGCGGCGTGAATTTCACGGCATTGGACAACAGGTTCAGGGCGATCTGTTTCAGCGCGCGCCTGTCGGCCGAGACCTCGACCGGATCGCCGGGCAGGACGCTGGACAGGCTGACGCCCTTGTCGTCGGCATTGACCCGGACCAGGGCCATGGCGGCCGAGACCACCTCGCGGGCATCGAACTGTTCCAGCGTCAGCGTATAGCGCTCGGCCTCGATCTTGGTCACGTCGAGCACGTCGTTGATCAGGTCCAGCAGATGGCCGCCCGCCTGGTGGATATTCTCGGCATATTCGCTGTAGCGGTCGGGCAGGGGACCGAAAATGCGCTGGCGCATGATGTCTGAAAAGCCGAGCACGGCGTTCAGGGGCGTGCGCAGTTCGTGGCTCATATTGGCCAGGAAGCGGGTCTTGCCGGCCTCGCGGGCCTCGGCCTCCTGCCGGGCGACCTCGAGGCCCAGTTCGCGGGCGTACTGGGCGGTCGCGTCGAACAGCTGGGCGATCAGACGGGGCCCCGCGGGATCGTCCAGTCGGCGCACGATCAACTGTACCCGACGGTCCAGTGCCGTCCGCGGCGCGAACACGGCCGCGCCGTCGTGACCCTTCAGGGCACGCTCGATGGCGTCCAGAAGCTGCGGCCGGTCCGGCGCATGCACAGCCGCCACCAGACCGTTTTCGAACAGGGGATCGACCGGCAGGGAGACGGGCGGGGCACCATAGGCGGCCACAACCCGACCTGAGGGTTCAAGCACAAGGGTGAGGCCCGGCCGGGCGGCCAGCAGGGTTTCGAGCCGGGCGGCCTCGCCCTCGGCGGCGGTGAGCCGGGCCTCGCGCTGTCGCCACGACAGACGGACCGCCAGGGCTGCGGCGGTGGCGGTCAACAGGGCCGAGATGGCCGCGAGACCGTGCAGGTGCGGGCCGGGGGTGACCGAGGCCGAGAGCAGGCCGGCGACGGCCGCAAGGCCCACGGCGAGGGCACCGAGCTGAACCGGCCGCGGGCCGCCGAGCGCGATCCCTGCCGCGAGGGGCAGAAAGACAAAGCCGCTGAGCGGACCCGTCAGTCCTCCGGACAGGGCGGCGGCCAGCAGGGCGGCGACGCTCCAGATGCCGAGTTGCGCCATCCGCTCGGGACCGCCGTCGCGCCGCAGCAGTGCGAGCCCACTGAGGCCGGGCACCACCATGGCCAGGACACCGTAAAACACCGAGCCGTCGATGCCGCCGATCCAGCGCCCGCCGAGCGCCAGCAGGGCCACCGCCACCGCCCACCCCGCATGCCAGGCAGCCAGCGACGGGCGATCGCTCGCCGGAGCGTCGGTCAGGGGCTTCGGGTCAGGGCGGGCGGACGGGATCAAGGGCGGGCCGGGGCGGGCCGGACAGGACACCGCCGGCCTCGCCAGACTAGCCCCCGGGATGAGTCGTCCAAAGCCCGCACGCGTTCCAGGCGACTGACACCGGGGGCTTGCGGGGGATTTCCGGGGAAAGGGCGGGTGGTTGTCGTTAACGCCGGTCCGGCCTATCCAGCGCCCCATGACCGCCGCCCCGCCCATTGAAGACACCCTGGCCGAACTGGTCGAGGAGTTCGACCTGCTCGGCGACTGGGAAGGCCGGATTGAATACGTCATCGACCTCGGCAAGGGCCTGGCCCCCCTGGCGGATGAGGACCGGACCGAGGCGAACAAGGTGCCCGGCTGTGCCGCCCAGGTCTGGCTGGCCGTGCGCCGCGAAGGGGATCGTCTGGTCTTCGCCGCGGACAGTGACAGTGCCCTGTCCAAGGGCAACATCGCCCTGCTGCTCAGGCTGTATTCGGGACAGACCCCGGCCGAAATCCTGGCCTTTGATGCCCGTGCGGCCCTTGACCGTCTGGGCCTGCCTTCGGCCCTGACGCGTCAGCGTGCCAATGGCCTGAACAGTATGGTGGGCCGGATCCGCGACGCCGCCGCTCAGTAGTAGGAGCCGCGGACCGTCAACGTCGGGCGTTCGCCGGCCTGTTCACGGACCTCGACGGCCAGGCCATATTCTTCAGGGTAGGCGCTGCGGCGATCCCAGCGCCAGGCATTGTCCGGCGGGCTGGTCCAGTATCGTTCGTCGCGAAAGGCGCGGCGGCCGAGGTCCGCCAGCTCGCGGGCGCTGGCCCGGCTGGAGGAGATGACGCAGCTGGCTTCATAGGCCTGGCGCGCATCCCGTTCGACGGAGCCTTCCTCGATCCGGACCCGCCAGACGCCGTCCCGGGACACCATGGTGACCTCGGAGGCCCAGTCATCAAGCGGCGCGGTGTCATTCACCGGCCGGCGGAACTCGAGTTCGCGGGCTGCCTTGACCGACCGCTCGAGGGTCAGGGCCCGGTTGGCAAAGGGGAGGCACACCTCGGTCAGCAGTCCGGCGGGCACGGCCTCCTGGGCTGAAAGGGACGTGGCGGCGGACAGCAGGCCGGCGGCCAGAACGCAACAAACTACTGGCTTCACCGGTATCCCCGAAATCGACGGCCACAGACGCCCGTCGCCATATCGCAATAGCGCGCCCCCGAAGGCGCGCGCTTTCACCTTCACCCTACGGCTGAATCCGGACAGGGAAAAGTTACGAGCCTGTAACCTGACACAGCGCGCCGTCCGTGTCGCCCCGCCGAACTGTCAGCCGATGCGGTAGTGGACCGCCAGGGCGGCCAGGCCCTTCTGCAGCAGATGTTTGCCCTCGCGGCGGCGTAGCCCGAGGTCGCGTTCGGCCGCCTGCAGGGCCGAGGCGCGGATGCAGATGGCCTCGATCATGGGCCGGGCGGGGCCGCAGGCCGCGAGCGCAGCCTCGACCCGTCGCGCCGCGGCAAGGGCAGAATCCCCCGGTTCGGCCCGGACCGCCGACCCCCCACCCGAACGGGGCAGGGCGTCCCAGCGCAGGGTGACCGAGGGCCCGCGCGCCGCGTGCTCGGCGTCGAGACCCAGGCGGGCGGCCGCCGCGATCTGGGCGGCGACCAGCCAGGGCCGGCCGTCGACCGTCCTGCGCTGCGCCAGCCAGAGGATCGCCGACTGACCCAGATTGGCGCGCCTCTGCCCGGGCCTTCCGTCCACCTCCATCACGGTGCAGGTCCCCTCGATCACGCCGGGCCGTCCCGGCTCGGGGGCCGGGGCGCCGGTGTGCGGTGCGGTCCGTGCGACCCAGCCTCCGTCCGGTCGCCGCCGCAGCCCGGGTGTCTCGACCAGCCGGCGGAAGCCGTCCTCATCGAGGACCAGAATGACGCGGCTGCGCCGATCCCGTCCGGGCCTGACCGCATAGCCGCCCGGCACAGCCTCGATCCAGCCGTCGCGCCGGGCCAGCAGCCGCCGTGCACGGACGACCGCCGCCGTGTCCCCTGCCGGGCCGGTCATGCCGGCAGCTCGCAGGTCGGGGCCTCAAACAGTTGACTGACACACAGCTCCAGCCGCTCCAGCAGGGCGTCGACCGACGGATGATCCCGCCCGTCCTCGGCCCAGCGGCAGGCCGCCGCCGCCGTCGCCCGGTTCAGGCCGAAGGCATGGGCCACCCGGTCCAGGGGCCAGCCGAAGGTGACATAGGCGGTGTACAGGGCCAGCCAGCGGACCCGGCAGACCATTCCCTTGAGCCGCACGGAGGCGGTCATCCTCTCCACACTGATACCGGTCGCCGCGGCGACCAGCTGCAAGGCCAGCCCGGCGCGGATCCGGTCCGCGTCTGTCACCGGCACCCGATAGGTTTCGACCATTTGAAACTCCCGTCATCCCGTAGCGCCGGTCATGTCTCTCGCCGACGTCTGTGCGGAATATAATCCTATCGCTACGTCGAAAACGGACGCAGGGCGGGTCCGCTGACCGCACTGCGAAAAAATCTCGTTCGCTTGACTCAGGACTCTCGACGCCGATTCGCAAATCAGCCTACGATTCGTCTCAACGGGGTGGAGTTAACCTTTCTTAAGTTTTTCCCCGGTTAACTCCCGAACAAGGTTACCCGGCCTTCGATGTCGGAAATCACTGTCAAGCTTTGCCTGGAGGGGCATAAATGCGCGTCCTGCTTATCGAAGATGATCATGCGACCGCGCAGAGCATCGAACTCATGCTCAAGTCCGAGGGGTTCAACGTCTACACGACGGACCTCGGAGAAGAGGGTATCGATCTCGGCAAGATCTATGACTACGACATGATCATGCTGGACCTGAACCTGCCCGATATGAACGGTCTTGAGGTTCTGCGTCAGCTGCGCGTCGGCAAGATCAATACCCCGGTCATGATCCTCTCGGGCTCGACCGAGATCGAGACCAAGGTCAAGACCTTCGGCGGCGGCGCCGACGACTACATGACCAAGCCCTTCCACAAGGATGAGCTGATCGCCCGCACCCACGCCGTGGTCCGTCGTTCCAAGGGTCACGCCCAGGCCATCATCCACACCGGCGAGATCGCCGTGAACCTGGACGGCAAGACGGTCGAGGTGAACGGTCACCGCGTCCATCTGACGGGCAAGGAATACCAGATGCTGGAGCTGCTCTCGCTCCGCAAGGGCACCACCCTGACCAAGGAAATGTTCCTCAACCACCTCTACGGCGGCATGGACGAGCCCGAGCTGAAGATCATCGACGTCTTCATCTGCAAGCTGCGCAAGAAGCTGGCCACGGCCGCCGGCGGCAAACACTATATCGAAACCGTCTGGGGCCGCGGCTACGTCCTGCGCGACCCGTCGGAAAGCTCGGTCGCAGCCCCGGCCAGCGCCGCCGCCTGACCGGTTCGACGATCGAGACACTGAAACGCCCGCCGGAGCGATCCGGCGGGCGTTTTGCTGTTCAGAAGCCGTAGCGGAGGGTTTCCGTCAGCCGGACCGGTGCGTCCCCGACCGCGAATTTGTGGTCGTCAAAGGCTGGAGGGCCGGTCATCGGGCGGGCGCTGTTGGAGAAGGCCCAGCCGTCCGTGCCGAAGTCGAACTGACCGTTGGCGTTCAGGTCGTGCATGACCATCAGCGCATAGTCGCCCGGGGCCACGTTCTCGAAGGTGAGGGTCACCCCGCCGGCGACGGGCTGGGCGACGGCCTCATGGGCGGGTGCGGCGCGCATGAACTGGTCGCGGGTGCTCAGGCTGGCAAGGATACGGCCGGGGCGGGCTTCAACCCCGGTCAGGGTGATCGTGACGGTCTCCGCCGCGGCGGATCCCGTGGTCAGGGCCAGGGCGGCGAGGGCGAGTGTCAGGGCTTGCATGGTCTGCGCTCCATATATGAGAAAGTACTTTATTATGCAAAGTGAATGAACGGGTCAAGCCGCTCCAATCCAGGGGGCGGACCGTCGCCTGACGAACCACAAACGGCACAACGCCCGCCGGATCGCTCCGGCGGGCGCTTCTGACTTCAGGTCAGCTCAGGTTCAGCCCTGCGAGGCATACCCCTTGCCGCCATTCGACGGCTTCCGGCGGCGCGGACGGCGCTTGATCTCGCCGTCGGGCTTGGCCGAGGCCGTGGCCGGGGCGCTGGTGTGGCGCGGGTCGTTGTTGCTGTTGCGCGGGCGCTCTCTGGCCAGCGGGTCGAAGGCTCGCTCCGGGATCGGACGGGCGTCACGGCCCGGACCGGCCTTGCGGACGCGGTGGGGTTGCCCGCCGCCTTCCAGCTTGACGCCGTCGCGGCGCGGATTGCGCGGGCCGCGCTGTTGCTGGCGGTCGCCGCGGCCGTCGTCGGGCATGGACGCCTTGGACTTGACGCCCGAGGCCATGATCGACTGGTCCAGCAGGGCCAGGGACTTGTCGTTGCGGCGGTCGGTCGCCGGGATCTTCTGGCGCGTGACCTTTTCGATGTCGCGCAGCAGTTTCATCTCGTCGCCGGCCACGAAGCTGATGGCCGTGCCGTCGGCGCCGGCGCGGGCTGTCCGGCCGATGCGGTGCACATAGGCCTCCGGCACATAGGGCAGCTCGAAATTCAGCACATGCGAGACGCCGTCCACATCGATGCCGCGGGCGGCGATGTCGGTGGCGACGAGAACGCGCAGCTTGCCGGCCTTGAAGGCGGCCAGGGTGCGTTCACGTTGCGGCTGGCTCTTGTTGCCGTGGATGGCGCCGGCCTCGACGCCGCCGGCTTCCAGATAGGCCGCGACCTTGTCGGCGCCGTGCTTGGTCTTGGTGAAGACCAGGCAGCGCGTGTAGTGCGGATCGGCGAACATCTCGGTCAGCAGGGCGCGCTTGCGGCCCTGTTCGATGTGGATGATCGACTGGCTGATGCGCTGGACCGTGGTGGCCTGGGGCGTCACCGACACCTTGACCGGGTCCTTGAGCAGTTCGCCGGCCAGCTTGCCGATCTCGGTCGGCATGGTAGCCGAGAAGAACAGGTTCTGGCGCATGGCCGGGATGCGGCTGACGATCTGGCGGATCGGCTTGACGAAGCCGAGGTCCAGCATCTGGTCGGCCTCGTCGAGGACGAAGATCTCGGTGCAGGAAAGGTCCAGCGTCTTCTGCTGCATGTGATCCAGCAGGCGGCCGGGGGTGGCGACCAGCACATCGAGGCCGGCCTGGATGGCGCGTTCCTGCGGGCCGTATTTCACGCCGCCGAAGACGACCGCGACCTTGAAGCCGAGGTGACGGCCATAGGTCTTGAAGCTCTCGGCGATCTGGCTGGCCAGTTCGCGGGTCGGCGACAGGATGAGGACGCGCGCGGTGCGCGGCTTGGGCGCGACGCGGTTGGC
>JBEIJS010000103.1:0-8254 GCA_040380105.1 Caulobacteraceae bacterium
CCGACGACCAGTTCATCGGCCTTGTCCGGGTCCACCCGGTAAAAGCCGGTCCAGAAAAAGGCGGGAAAGGCATCGGCAAGCATGGAGGCAACCGTGGCCATGCGGGCCGTCCGGTCGGGCTCGCCCTCCAGAACGGCCAGAATCTCGGCCTCGACCTCGGCATAACGGGCGGCCTTGTCGGCCGGTCGATCGTCGCGGGCGGCATAGGCCATCGGGTCGCTCCAGAGGTCGGGACGAATCATATAGGGAGCCGCTGTCCGACTGGCGAGAGGCCCGTTTTCCCCTGACAGGCGAATATCCAACCCGCTGATTCCCGTGAAAAACTGACTCCGGCTGGCAAAAATGCAGCGATCGGACACCGCTTTGTCACGAACCGGCGTTTACCTTGACAGATGGTTAACGGGGCCGGAGTGTCCGCCTCGTGCAAGGTAAGCGTAGGGGCGTGAGGCGGCCCGTTTCCAGCCGTGCGAGGGGGCGTATGAGCGAGAGTCGATCCAACAAGGAAGGCGGCTCCCCTTTTGGTCGGGGCCGCGCTCCGTTCGCTATCGCCGCCGTCGCCGGCGTGCTGGCGCTGACGGCCTTCGCCATGGTGTCGTGCAGCGACGGCTTGCAGTTCTGGCAACGCAGCGATGTGGCCTCCAACGCCTGCCCGCGACCGGCGTCCCTGACCGGATCCGAATTCAACGCCCAGGAATCGGGCCTGCGGGCCCTGCGGCGCGCGGCCTTCCGCGGTGATTTCTTCGCCCAGCTGGAGCTGGGGGCGCGCTATGCGGCGCTCCGGGCGACCGACAAGAACATCGAGGACCCGATCGAAAGCGCGACCTGGTACGCCATGGCGCTGGCCAATGACGAGGGCTACGCCCCGATCAACCGCGTCGACCGCGGCGGCCTCGGCGACTGGCGGCCTCTGTCGCGCTATGACGACTGCCGCGCCTGGGAGCGTCACACGGCCTATCAGCGGCTGGATCGCCAGCTGGGCCAGATGACGCGGGAAGAGCAGGAGGCGGTGCGCGACCGCGTCATCTATATCCTTTCCACCCTGGACGCCGATGGCTACCGGACCCTGGCGCGCTTGCACGACCGCCTCTACGGCCCGTTTGGCGAACCCGAGGACAATCGCGAGGCCCGCGATGCCCGGGGCGGAAAAAATGATGGCAGTATGGGCGGCTCCGTCCGCCCTCGCTACAGTGCGGCGACCAACCTGTTCCAGCGCAACGACGTCGATGCCTATCTTTACAACTATCTGGCGGTTCAGACCGGCGATGTCGGTGCCTATGTCCTGCTGAAGGATTTCGAGCGCTCGGCACCCAACCGCGCCCAGTACCAGAGCTTCGTCGAGACCAAGGCAAGGCAGTGGACGCCGCCGTTCGAATTCTATCCGACAGCTGCGCCGCGTTCGGGTGTGCCCTTCTCTGACGAGAGTCGCCCGCGCGGCGACGCCTATGAATATGCCCTCGGCCGGATGGCCGGGGAGCTGCCGTTCCTGCACGTCGGCCGCGCCCTGCGCTATCTGGGCGTCTCGGAGACGGTCGCCCAACGGCCGGAGGAGCTGTCCAAACGCCAGATAGAGACTCTGGAGGCCATGCTGGGCAACCCGATGGAGGGCCGGCTGTCCAGTCTGGAACGCGTCCGCGCCATTCAGATGGCCGCCGTGAACGGCTCGTCAGAAGCCCAGCTGGTGCTGGCGGTCATGTATGCCGAGGGTATCGGCCTGCCCGCCGACTATGCCCGCGCCTTCAAATGGTTCGAGGAGGCGGCCCGTCAGGGCAGTCCGGAAGCCAAATTCGCCATGTCGAGCTATTTCGCACTGGGGGTGGCGGGGGTGGCTGACCAGGACAAGGCCCAGGCCGTGGCCCTGAGGATCGACTCCGCCCTGTTCGGGTTCGGCCCCTCGGCCGGCCGCCTGCAAGCCGTGCTGGCCCAGGTCTCCCGTTCGCAACAGCGCCGCTAAGGAGGGCTGAAGCATGATCCCCGACCGCACCCCGAGCCGCATGATCTCCGGTCTGGTTGTCGGCGTCGCTGCCGTGGCCGTGGCCGTGACCGCCTTCGCCATGGGTGGCGGAGCGGCCCATGCCCAGGTCGCCGCCCGGGTCGAGAGCCAGACCCGCCCGAATTTCGGTGTCCTGCTGGACCCGCCGACGCGGAGCGATCGCGGCAGGACTCATCGACGTTGGGACTATCGCGCCCATCGTCCGGACTGGCCGGGTATCTCGCCGCTTCGTCCGGGCAGTGAGGAGGTCGTGCTGGTCGATTGCGGCGGTAACACGGGGACGGGAGCGGTCGAGAACGCTGTCCGCCGTGTTCGTCCGGGGGGTACCTTGGTTATCCGGGCCCGAAGCGGTCCCTGTGTCGGCTGGCTGAACATAGACAAGCCGATGACAGTGATTGGCGAGAGCCGTCTGGACCTGCGTGACTGGGATCGTGGCATGACGCCGACCCTGCAGGCGCCGGATGGATTTCCGTGCGTCACGGTGGCTCCTGGCGTCCGCGTCGAAATCCGCGACATGATTTTCGCGTCTCCGCATGGGGGCGCGGCCGCCTGTGTCGTTGGCACCGATGCCGAAATTGTTCTGAGCGCCGTCGGCTTCCAACACGCAGGCGACGAAGCCGCCATCTATGCCGTTGGCGGGTTCGTTGACATTCGGGGGTCGCGCATCAATTCGCAAACCTCGACCGCTGCCATCGTTGCCGAACGCGCGGTCCTGACCACCGACGATCTTGTTATAGGCGGTTCGCGCACCGGTATTGAGATCGTGCCCGGCGCCCAGCGCGCATCAAATATCTTCCGGACACGTTTGTGGGGCCCGAACTCGCGCGAAAGATCGGGACCTAAATCCATCGGTCTGCTGATTGGCGGCGGTCGCGAATTCGGACAGGTCCAGGTCGGAAGAACGACGATCTGCGGTTACGATGACGGAGTGTCCATTGAGGGTGCTGGCGTTAACATCAGCAAGTCGCGCATCTGCATGGTTGATACCGGAGTAGCCGTTTACAGCGGCTCCGTATCTTTGGCCGAATCGCGGATCGCGCGGGCCGAAACCGGGGTTCTGGTAGGCTTGGGCAGCGGCTCGGTGATCGGTAACTGGTTCGGTGGTGTCCGGGCCATCATCGACGGCCCCGGGAATATGACTGTCAGCAATAACCGGGTCTGGTCGCGCTTCGGAGACACTTGCAGGCCCACAATGGTCCAGCGGTTTCGCGATCGTTATTCGCCGAGCTGGCCAGAGGACCCAGCCAAGGGCTATTTTTGCGATCCAACCCCATATCCAAGGGCCTGGTGGCAGCAGGACGAGGGTGCTTTCGGTGTGGCCTACGAGGATTATGCCTATCGACCGGATCAGTATGACCGGTATCTCGCAGGCTGGGGCTGGTATGATTGCAGAGGGCGCTATGTCGCCAATAACCGTTTGCGTGGCGATGATCGCTGGACCCGTGGCGGCTGGGGCTGGAGCAGCGACCGCGACTGTCGCGACAGGAGCGCCAGCCTTGGCACCCAGTTGTTTCCCGTTATCAGCGCTTATGCTTCGCTAGACGCGGGTTTCGAGATCGGCTGGTAGTCGAAGCTGCAGCTGCGGGCGTCAACCGCGGGGATCCCGGCAACCTTGCGCCGTTATCCCGCGGATCCGGGGCAACCCGGATGTCGACCCGTACCAATCCCGGGTTTGGGTTGAAGGGTGGTAGGCGCGGAGGGACTCGAACCCCCAACCAGACCGTTATGAGCGGTCGGCTCTAACCATTGAGCTACGCGCCCTCCGGGACGACGGTCCCGCCTAGCAGGCGAGCCCGAGCATTGCCAAGCGTCATCGAACCGCCGCCAGTGTGACGGCGATTTCACGGCGATGAATGGAACCTGTCGGGGCGGTTTGCGCATTCATTCAGGTGCAGACGGTCAAGGTGGTGCCATGGTTGTCGCCCAGCGTCGGGTGCTACACTCGCCGTCCGCTTCGAGGAGTTCTCACGAGATGATCCGTTCCAAGGCCACCGCCCGGGTTTCCGCCGCTCCGGCCCTGTCCAACCGCGCGCTGATGCTGGGCGGTGCCATGATGGCTGCCGCAGCCCTTTTCGCCGCCGCTCCGGCCGCGCATGCCCAGGCGCAGCCGTCCGGCGCTGCCCCGATGATGATGCATGCGGTGGCGGCCCCGCCGTCGCTCAACCTGTCGGCCTATGGCGAGGTGCGAGCCGCGCCGGACATGGCCACCATCAGCTTCGGCGTGGTCACCGAGGCGGCCACCGCCGCCGAGGCCATGCAGCTGAATGCAACACGGATGAACCAGGTCATGGCCGCCCTGCGCCGGGCCGGGATCGAGGCCCGCGACGTCCAGACCTCGGGCCTGAACCTGTCGGCCCAGTATGACTATGTCCAGAACGAGCCGCCGCGGCTGCGCGGTTACCAGGCCTCGAATCAGGTGACGGTGATCATCAATGACCTGACGAAGGTCGGAACGACGGCGGATGCCGTGGTCGCTGCGGGGGTCAACCAGATCAACGGCATCGGCTTCGGGCTGAAAGATCCGTCGGCGGCCGAGAACCAGGCCCGTCTGATGGCCGTGCGCAATCTGCAGGCCAAGGCGACCCTCTATGCCCAGGCCCTGGGCGTGGAACTGGCCGGCATCCGCTCGCTGTCGGAGGGCGGCGGCTATGCGCCCCCGCCGCAGCTGATGTTCGCCCGCGCGGAGATGGCCATGGATTCCGGCGGCTCGACCCCGGTCGCGGCGGGCCAGCTGACGGTGCGGATCGACATCACGGGCGTGTATGATCTGGGGCGCTGATGCGGTCTCCGGGTGGTTAGTGGCCAGTGGCTAGCAGCCAGCGATGGTTCGGTGGAGCAGGGGCGATCGCCCATCAATGTTTAGCGATCCTTGACGTGAAGCTTTGGTCGCCAATGCCTGGCCACCAGCCACCAGCCACCAGCCACTCGCCACCAGCCACTCGCCACCCGCCACTCGCTCAGCCTCGCGAACTCCGGGCCAGCATCATGCCGACGCCGAGGTTCATGCCGTAGCAGATGCCCAGCACGGCCAGGGCGGTGATCGGCCCGTCATCCAGGAACCACAGCGGCAGGCTCCAGGGCAGGCCGAGGATTTTGGCGGGCAGGAAGGTCAGCATACCTTCGGGTTGGCCCAGCAGGCGCAGGCCGGCGGGGGTGGCAATCAGCAGGGCGACGGCACCCGCCACCGCATAGAGGGCGAAGAGCAGCCACTGCAGGCCTTGAAGCATTCGTGCCATGATCGGTCTCCCTTGGGGCAGGGGAGTCCCGAACGATGCCGGCGTCAAGCGGCGCGTTTGATCGCGTTGGCGTCGTCGAGCAGGACCACGGTGGGGGACCACTGGCGGGCCTCTTCTTCCGGCATCTGGCCGTAGGTCACGACGATGACCTTGTCGTTCTTCTGCACCAGCCGGGCGGCGGCACCGTTGACGCCGATGACCTTCGATCCGCGCGGGGCCTCGATGGCATAGGTGGTGAAGCGCGCGCCATTGGTGATGTTCAGCACATCGACCTGCTCGTGCGGAAAGATGCCGGCGGCATCCAGCAGGTCGGCATCGATGGCGATCGAGCCTTCATAGTCGAGATCGGCCTGGGTCACCGTTGCGCGGTGCAGCTTGGCCTTCATCAGGGTGACCAGCATGGGAGGTGCGGTCCGGATGTGACGCGGGGCGTTCGGCCCCCGCTCGCAGACCGCCCGTATAGGGGTTTCAGGGCCGCCCATCAATCGCGGTCGTTGCAATGCAGCATCGAATGCTGCGACGCGCAGTCGCGCGTTACGCGACGTTCATTTGACGGAGACGTCTGCCGCCCTATGGTCCGTTGTGGCCACGACCCGGCCCGTGCTCCGGACGACTTCCCTCGCCATGAAGCAGTTTTTCCTGACGATGCTCGGTGTGTTTGCCGGGATGTTCCTCTTCCTGGTGGTGGTGCCGTTCCTCTTCATCGCGGTTGCGATCGGTTCGGCGTCGTCCGAGGAGCCGACTCCGCGAAACACGGTGCTGGAGCTGGACCTGCGCAGTGGGGTGACCGACCAGGCCCCCAACAACCCGTTTGCGATTTTCGGCGGTTCGGGCCTGTCGACCCTTCAGATCGTCGACACCCTGGCCCAGGCCGGAGAGGACGACAGGGTCAAGGTCCTGCTGATCCGCCTGCCGGAAGCCGGAATCACCCCCGCCGCCGCCGATGAGATCCGACAGGCCATCCGTCGCTTCCGGGGCTCGGGCAAGACCGTCATTGCCCACAGCCAGGGCTTCCTGCCGGTCGGTGCCACGGTCTCCAGCTATATGATCGGGGCCTCGGCGTCCGAATTGTGGATGCAGAACACGGCCGGTTTCCAGCTGGCGGGCTTTTCGGCCGACAGCGTCTTCCTCGGCCGCGCCCTCGACCGATACGGCGTCAACGCCGAGTTCGAGCAGCGCTACGAGTACAAGAACGCGGTCAATGAATACACCCAGAGCGACTTCACCCCGGCCCATCGCGAGGCGATGACGGCCTGGATGACGTCGATCTATACCTCGGCCCTCGCCCATGCGGCGCAGGACCGCAAGACGACGCCGGCGGCCTTGCGTGCCGCGATCGAGGCCGGTCCCCATTCGTCGGCCCAGGCGCTGCAGCGGCGTCTGATCGACCGGGTCGGCCAGGTCGAGGAGGCCGAGGCCGAGGCCCGTCGCCGGGCGGGCCGCAATGCCGCGATCATGGAATTCGCCGACTACGCCTCGTCCAAGGGCCCGCGGGAGGGTTCGGGCCGGAGCGCGATCGCAATCGTCGGCGGCGAGGGTGCCATCATGACCGGTACCGGCGGCAGCGCCGATCCGTTCGGTGGCGGTTCCTCGATCATGTCGGATGACCTTGCCGAGGGCCTCTATGCCGCGATCGAGGACGACAGCGTGAAGGCGATCGTTTTCCGGGTGTCTTCGCCGGGCGGTTCGCCCGAGGCGTCCGAGCAGATCCTGGCGGCGGTGCGCGCGGCCAAGGCGGCCGGCAAGCCGGTGGTGGTGTCGATGGGCGATTACGCGGCCTCGGGCGGCTACTGGATCAGTTCGGAAGCCAACTGGATCGTGGCCCAGCCCTCGACCCTGACCGGCTCGATCGGCGTCTATGGCGGCAAATTCGTGCTGGCCGATGCGCTGGGCCGGTTCGGCGTCGACATGCGCAGCCTGTCGGTCGGCGGTGACTATGCCGATGCCTTCTCTCCGGCTCAGGCGTTCAGCCCGGCGCAGCGCGCGGCCTACGCAGCCCAGATCGATCGCACCTATGAGGAGTTCATCGCCCGCGTCGCGGCGGGTCGTCGTCTGCCGCCCGCCCGGGTGCGCGAGATCGCCCGCGGCCGCGTCTGGACCGGTGCCCAGGCCCGGGAGATCGGCCTCGTCGACCAGCTCGGCGGCCTTGAGGAGGCCATCGCCAAGGCCCGTGAACTGGCCCGTATTCCGGAAGGAGATTCGGTGCGGTTCAAACGCTATCCGGAAGCCAGCTCGCCGTTCGAGGCCCTGTCGCAGGCGTTCGGCGTCTCGGGCGAGGCGGCGCGGGTTCTGGTCGGGATCGGCGGGGTCATGAACGACCCGGCCGCGGAGGCGACCGTTCGCCGCATCCAGACCGAGCGGGCCCGGTCCTCCGGCGCTTCGGTGCTGGCGGAACAGCCCTATTGAGGCGGAACACTCGCCTGTGAAGGGTCCGGTCATTGACCGTTCATCCGTGTGGTCCGACATTGAGTGCTCGGCGTTGTTCTTCGAGCGTCTGTTGAGGTGATTTGATGACCCAGTCCGACCGTCTGATCTTCGGCCCGTCGTCGCGCCGTCCATCGAACGGACTGCTGGCCCCGGTCATGTGGCTGGCAGGCGTGATCGCAACCCTCGTCGCCATGACGGTGGGCGCTGTGCTGGCGGTCTTCACCGCCGTGGCCGTGGCGGTGATCGCCCTGTTCGTCGCCGTTCTGGTCTTCTTCGCCGGCCTGGCCATGGGCGCGCGCCGCAAGGCCGCCGTCCGGGCCCGTCGGGCCGATGACGTGATCGAGGCGCACAAGGTCGACGGTGCCTGGGTCGCCTATGGCTGGGAGCGGCCCGGCCGGTAAGCGCGCCGTGCTCAGCGTCAAGGACGTCCCGTCCCCGAATTTCAACGCCCGGCGCGGCCCGCCGGACATGCTGGTGCTGCACTATACCGGCATGCGAACGGCCGATGAGGCGGTTGCCCGGCTGTGCGATCCTCAAGCCCAGGTCTCGGCCCACTATGTGGTCGATGAGGACGGCGCGATCCTGCGGCTGGTGGCCGAAG
>JBEIJS010000104.1:0-8182 GCA_040380105.1 Caulobacteraceae bacterium
AGTGGTGGTTCAGCGGCTGGACCGCCAGGACGGCGCCGCCACGGTGGGCCTGGGCTTCACGGCGACCCGCAAGGTCGGCAACGCCGTCATTCGCAACCGCGCCAAACGCCGACTGAGAGAGGCAGCACGGGCCACAGTCCCCCTGTTGGCGGTCCCCGGCAGCGACTATGTCTTCATTGCCCGCATGGGCACAGCGGACCGTCCATGGGACCGTTTGCTTGACGATGTGAAATCGGCGCTTACAAGGCTCGCGACCCCGCGATCGGCGCCCCGACCAGCGCCTTCCCAACCCGCGTCCGCCGGCCAGGATTCCTGATCTCCATGCCTCCACACGACAATAGCCGCAACACGATCCTCTTCGTTGTGATCGCCGGCATCATGCTGATCGCCTACAGCTTCTTCGTGATGGAGCCGCAGGCCAAGGCCCGGAGGGCCGCCCAGCAGGCCGCGGCCGAACAGGCGGCCGCCGGTCCGGCCACGGCCGGGACGATCGCTGCGCCTTCTGCCGTCGTCTTTACGGACGATCGCACCGTCGCCCTGGCGCGGGGCGGCGCGCGGGTGCCGATCCAGACCGCGACAGTCACCGGCTCGTTGACCCTGACCGGCGCGCGCATCGATGACCTGTTCCTGACCCGCTATCAGGAAACCAATGAGGCGGGCTCGCCGCCGGTCGAACTGTTCCGTCCCGAGGGCATGCGTCACGCCTATCAGGCCCAGTTCGGCTGGAACGGCCCCAATGTCCCGGGTGGCGTACCCGGCCCGACGACCCCCTGGCGTCTGACCGAGGGCACGACCCTGACCCCGGCCACGCCGATCACCCTGACGTGGGACAATGGTGCGGGCCTGCGCTTCACGCGCCGTATCGCCGTCGATTCCGAATATCTCTTCACCATCACCGACACGGTCGCCAATTTCAGCGCCCAGCCGATCACCATCGCGCCCTGGGGCCGGATCGAACGCCAGGGCGTGCCGGACGATCTGGGCCGCCAGCAGGTCCTGCACGAAGGCGGGATCGGGACCTTCGGAACCGACGGCAAATACACGACCCAGCAGCTGAAATACCAGGCCTGGGCCAAGAAGCCGGTGCAGGAGCATTCCTCCGTCGGCGGCTGGATGGGTATCACCGACAAATACTGGCTGGCCGCCCTTATTCCGCAGCAGGACGAGCAGATCGAGGCGGCCTTCCGCGTCACCGATGCCGCCCACGCGGACATCCATTCGGCGACCATGCTGGGCGAGGCCCACACCATCGCCCCCGGTCGCCAGATCACCGAGAGCCAGCGCCTGTTCGCCGGTGCCAAACGCAATGAAATCCTGGCCGGCTACGAAGAGAGCCTCGGCCTGCCGCGCTTTGTCTATGCGATCGACTGGGGCTTCCTGTTCTTCCTGACCCGCCCGATCTTCTGGCTGGTTGAGCTGTTTTATGGCTGGTTCGGGAATTTCGGTCTGGCCATCCTCGGCCTGACCCTGACCGTCCGCCTGATCATGTTCCCGCTGGCCAACAAGAGCTACGAGAGCATGTCCAAGATGCGGACGCTCCAGCCGAAGATGGAGGAGCTGAAGAAGAAGCACCCCGATGATCCGGCGAAACAGCAGCAGGAGCTGATGGCGCTGTACCAGAAGGAGAAGATCAATCCGCTGGCGGGCTGTCTTCCCCTCCTGCTTCAGATCCCGGTCTTCTACGCCGTCTACAAGATGCTGTTCGTCACCATCGAGATGCGGCATCAGCCCTTCTTCGGCTGGATTCGCGACCTCTCGGCGGCGGATCCGTCCATGATCTGGAACCTGTACGGCCTGATCCCCTGGGACCCGGCCTCCACGCCCCTGATCGGGTCCTATCTGGCCGGCACCTTTGCCCTCAGCATCCTGGCCATCTTCTACGGCCTGACCATGTGGCTGCAGATGGCGATGAGCCCGCCGGCGCCGGATCCGATGCAGCGCAAGATTTTCGCCTTCATGCCGATCGTCTTCACCTTCATCATGGCCACCTTCCCGGCGGGCCTGCTGATCTACTGGGCCTGGTCCAACATCCTGACCATCTTCCAGCAGTATGTGATCATGCACCGGCTGAAGGCCGAGAACCCGATCGATACCTTCATCGAGCGGCTGAAGAAGGCGAAGGCCTGAGTTGGACGACTTCACGCCCGAGGCGCTGGAGCAGGCGCGCATCCTGTTCGCGCGCCCCGCGACCTTCGTCATGGGGTGCGCCAAGATCGAGCAGCTGCCCGATCCTGACCTGCCCGAGGTCGCCTTCGCCGGCCGGTCCAACGTCGGCAAGTCCAGCCTGATCAACGGCCTGGTCGGTATGCACAAACTGGCCCGGGCCTCGAACGAGCCGGGGCGGACGCGGGAGGTCAATTTCTTCGACCTCGACGGCAAGATGCGGCTGGTCGACCTGCCCGGCTACGGCTGGGCCAAGGCCTCCAAATCGACGGTGAAGAAATTCCAGGACCTGGGTCGCGACTATCTGCGCGGCCGGGTGACCTTGAAGCGGGTCTATCTGCTGATCGATGCCCGCCACGGTCTCAAGAAGGTCGATGACGAGGCGCTCGACGCCCTCGATCTCGCCGCCGTCAGCTACCAGATCATCCTGACCAAGGCCGACAAGCTCAAGAAGGGTGAGGCCGAAAAGGTTCAGGAGGCGACCCTGAAGGGCGTCTCCAAACGCGGTGCCGCCTATCCGGCCGTCATCGTCACCTCGGCCGAAAAGGGCGACGGCATGCCCGAACTGCGCGCCGAGATCATGCGCACGACGGGCGTGACCCTGTAGCGCCGTCTCCTCCCCGCTTTGCGGGGAGGGGGACCATGCGAAGCATGGCGGAGGGGCGTCGGCCGCACAAACCGGGATTGATCACCCCTCCACCGCTTCGCGGTCCCCCTCCCCATTCGCTGCGCGAACAGGGTGGAGGCACTTGCCCGATCCGCCGGCGAATGGTCCCTTGCCCGAATGCAAACCCGCCACATCCAGACAGACGGTCTGAACCAGCAAATTCTTGAGGCCGGGTCCGGCCCCTTGGTCCTGCTCATTCACGGCTTCCCCGAACTCGGCATCAGCTGGCGGGCGCAGGTCCAGGCCCTGGCCGATGCCGGCTACCATGCCGTCGCCCCCGACATGCGCGGCTATGGCGGCACCGAACGGCCGGAGGCGTGTGACGCCTGTTCGATCTTCCATCTCGTCGGCGACATGGTCGATCTGGTCCGGGCACTGGGCCAGACTTCTTGCGTGGTGGTCGGCCATGACTGGGGGGCCTCGATCGCCTGGCACTGCGCCCTGATGCGACCGGATATGTTCCGGGCGGTGTTCGGCATGTCCGTGCCGTTCCAGCCGCGCCGGCCCAAAGGGCCGCCGCTGGCCGCCATGGCGGCGATCTCGAAACGCCTGGGCCGGGGCGACCTCTACATCTGTCGCTTCCAGGCGGATGACGCCCATGAGGTCTTCGACGCCGACCCCGCCACGGCCCTGCGCAAGGCCTTCTATGGCTATGACGGTGCCACGCCGGACGACCGCCAGTCGAACGGCTTTGTGCCCGAGGGCCAGACCTTCATCTCTGTCGTGCCGGACGACGCCACCCTGCCGCCATGGATGAGCCCCGCCCGGTTTGCCGACTATGTTGATGCCTTTACCGCCGGTGGTTTCCGCGGTCCCATCGACTGGTACCGGAATATGGACCGCAACTGGTCGCTGACGGCCCATCTGCAGGACGCACGCATCACCGTGCCTGCCGCTTTTGTGGTCGGCGAGCGCGATCCGGTTCGTCACTATTCCGGCCAGCACGAGACCGGTCAGAAGGACTGGCTGACGGACCTGCGGATGCAGGTGGTGGTCCCCGGAGCGGGGCACTGGATTCAGCAGGAACGGCCCGATGAGATGAACCGGCTGTTGCTCGGCTTCCTGGAGGGGCTGTCCTGACCCCCTCACATTTCGATCTCAAGCCGGAAGTGTCGATCCCGGCACAGTCGGCGGCGCAGGCTCAGGCGTCGACGGCACGTCGGGCAGGGGGATGAACTCAGCGTCGTCCTCGACCGGCAGAGCCATGCGGCCGGCCTTCCAGTCGGCCTTGGCCGCATCAATCTTCGCCTGGGATGACGAGACAAAATTCCACCAGATGACGCGTGGTCCGACCGGCTCTCCGCCCATAACCATGACGGTCGAGGGCCGGATCGCCTTGATGGTCGGCTCGGCCGTCGGCTCGAGAACGATCATCTGCCCTTCGTGGAAGGTTCGGTCTCCGACCTCGATCTCACCCCTGGCCACATAGAGCGCCCGCTCCGAATAGCCGTCGGTGCCTCCAAGGGCGCGCTTGCCCGGCGGCGGTGCCGTGCGCACGCCCTCGGCCAGCTCCCAGTGGACATAAAACAGCGGTGAGGCGGTCTTGACCCGGGCCGAGGCGCCATAGGCCTCACCCGCCACCAGTCGGGCGAACAGGCCGGCGTTCTCATAGGCCGGCAGGTCGGGTCCGGCGTAGTGATGGAAGCTCGGGTCGCAGTCCTCGCTTTCACCGGACAGGGCGATCCAGGCCTGCATCCCGTGCATCGGGCCGCCCTCGGAGCGTTTGGTCGGTGTGGTCCGTTCCGAATGGACGATGCCCTTGCCGGCCGTCATCCAGTTCACCTCGCCGGGGCGAATGGTCTGGGTTGCGCCGGTGTTGTCGCGATGGACGATCTCGCCCTCGAACAGATAGGTCAGGGTCGACAGGCCGATATGCGGGTGCGGGCGGACATTGATCGCCTCGGACCCCGGCGTGAACTCTGCCGGCCCCATCTGGTCGAGAAAGATAAAAGGCCCGACCATGCGGCGCGCGTGGAACGGCAGGATTCGTCCGACCTCAAAGCCGCCCAGATCCTTGCGGCGGGCGTCGATCACCATCTCGATCATCTGGTTTACCCCTTGGTTCCGATTGTCTGGTTCGAGGTCAGGCGACGTGCGGCGTGATGATCCCCAGCGGCAGGGCCGTCACATTCTTCACCCCGCGGGTGACGATATGGCTCTCGCAGTCCGAGACGATGCCGAGGCTCAGCAGCTTGTGGCGCAGGAACTGGTCGAAAGCGTGCATGTCCGAGGTGATGATCCGCAGCACATAGTCCTCGCGCCCTGTGATCGTCGCGCACTGTACCACCTCGGGCCAGGCCGAGACGGCGGTCTCGAAGGCGTCGAGATTCCCGGTCGAGGGCAGACTCAGCTTGACGATGGCATAGACCTCGAAATCAAGACCCAGCCGGGTCGCATCCAGCAGGGTCACGCGCTTGCGGATGAAGCCCGTATCCTCCAGTCTCTTGATGCGCCGCCAGCACGGCGAGGCCGACAGGCCGACCCGGTCCGCGACCTCGGCCACCGACAATCCGGCGTCCTGTTGCAGGATGTCCAGAATCCGGGCGTCGACGGGATCGAGATCGTCAGCCAAGGCGTTTCTCCTGATTGAGGTATGACGCAATAAAATACCGCAAAACCTGCCAAGACAAGGTCAAAATCGAGCGAGCCTTGTCTGGCCCCTCGTGCTAATTGCGCCATAGGAAACGCGGTCGGATCAACCGGACGGGACGGAATGAAGAAGCCCAATACCCAGGCCCTTTCGCTGCGCGTGCCGGAGCCTTCGGGCCGGCCCGGCGACCCGACGGACTTCAGCCATCTGAAGCTCGACCCCGCCGGCGTGGTGGAACGCCCCGAGGTCTCGACCACACCGTTCGAGATGCGGGATCACGCCTTCCGGCTGATCCGGGTGCTGGACGATGACGGCAAGGCCGTGGGTCCGTGGAATCCGAAGCTGGATCCCGAGACCCTGCGGCGGGGCCTCAAGGCCATGATCCTGACCCGCGCCTTCGACGACCGGATGCATCGCGCCCACCGTCAGGGCAAGACCAGCTTCTATATGAAATGCACGGGCGAGGAGGCCATCGCCGTCGCCCAGGGCATGATCCTGTCCCGCGAGGACATGGGCTTCCCCACCTATCGCCAGCAGGGCCTCCTGATCGCACGCGGCTATCCGCTCGCGACCATGATGAACCAGATCTATTCCAACGCCTCGGATCCGATCAAAGGCCGCCAGCTGCCGATCATGTATTCGGCCAGGGACTACGGCTTCTTCACCATCAGCGGCAATCTGGGCACGCAAGTTCCCCAAGCGGTCGGCTGGGCCATGGCCAGCGCCTACAAGGGCGACGACAAGATCGCTATCACCTGGATCGGTGACGGGGCCACGGCCGAGGGCGACTTCCACAACGCCCTGACCTTCGCCGCCGTCTACCGGGCTCCGGTCATCCTCAACATCGTCAACAACCAGTGGGCCATCAGCTCCTTCCAGGGCATCGCCGGCGGGCTGGAGACCACCTTCGCCTCCAAGGCCATCGGCTATGGCCTGCCGGCCCTGCGGGTCGACGGCAATGACTTCCTCGCCGTCTGGGCCGCGACCCAGTGGGCGGAAGAACGGGCCCGCTCCAACCAGGGCGCGACCGTGATCGAGCTGTTCACCTACCGCGGTGCCCCCCACTCGACCTCTGACGACCCCAGCCGCTACCGCCCCGCCGACGAGCATGAGAAATGGCCGCTCGGCGACCCGGTCATGCGCCTGAAACAGCACCTGATCGCGCTCGGCGAATGGTCCGACGAACAGCAGACGGCCGCCGAGGCCGAGGCCGTTGAACAGGTCCGCGCCGCCGGCAAGGAGTCCGAGGCCATCGGCACCCTCGGCCAGTCGCGTCCCTCGGTGAAGACCATGTTCGAGGAGGTCTATGCGACCGAGGACTGGCGGATCACCGAACAGCGGCGCGAGGTCGGAGTCTGACCATGACCACGACCCCCATGAACATGATTCAGGCCCTCAACTCGGCCCTCGACATCAAGATGACCGAGGACCCCAACGTCCTCAGCTTCGGCGAGGACGCGGGCTATTTCGGCGGCGTCTTCCGCGTCACCGACCATCTGCAGAAGAAGCACGGCCTGACCCGCAGCTTCGATGCCCCGATTTCGGAATGCGGCATCGTCGCGGCCGCCATCGGCATGGGCGCCTATGGCCTGCGCCCGGTCGTCGAGATCCAGTTCGCCGACTACATCTATCCGGCCTATGACCAGATCGTCTCGGAAGCGGCCAAGCTGCGCTATCGCTCGGCCGGCCAGTTCACCAGCCCGATCACCGTGCGTTCGCCCTATGGCGGCGGCATCTTCGGCGGCCAGACCCACAGCCAGTCGCCGGAAAGCCTCTTCACCCATATCGCGGGCCTGAAGGTCGTCATCCCGTCCAATCCCGTGGACGCCAAGGGCTTGCTGACCGCAGCGATCGAGGACGACGATCCGGTCATCTTCTTCGAGCCCAAACGCCTCTACAACGGCCCCTTCGACGGCTGGCACCAGAAGCCGGTCAGCCCCTGGAAGGCCCAGGAACTGGCCCAGGTCCCGACCGGCAAACATGTCGAGCCGATCGGCAAGGCCCGCGTCATGCGCGAGGGCAATGACGTCACCATCCTCTGCTACGGCACCATGGTCTGGGTCAGCCTCGCGGGCGCCGAACATGCCGGCGTCGACGCCGAGGTCATCGACCTGCGCACCCTCGTGCCGCTGGACATCGAGACCATCGAGGCCAGCGTCAGGAAGACCGGCCGCTGCGTCATCGTCCACGAGGCCCCGAAGACCTCGGGCTTCGGCGGCGAGCTGAGCGCCCTGGTCCAGGAGCGCTGCTTCTATCATCTGGAGGCGCCGATCGCGCGGGTGACCGGCTGGGACACCCCCTATCCCCACGCCTTCGAGTGGGAATACTTCCCGGGACCCGAACGGGTCGCCACGGCCCTGAAGGCCGTCATGACCGGAGGACGCTGAGATGGGTCGCTATGTCTTCAAACTGCCCGACGTGGGCGAAGGCACCGCCGAGGCCGAACTGGTCGCCTGGCACGTCAAGGTCGGCGACACCGTCGCCGAGGACCAGATCATCGCCGACATCATGACCGACAAGGCCACGGTGGAGCTGACCTCGCCGGTGGCCGGTCGCGTCACCGCCGCCCATGGCGAGCCGGGCCAGCAGCTGGCGGTCGGTTCGCCGCTGGTGGAGTTCGAGGTCGAGGGTGCGGGGAATGCCGCCGGTGCCGAGGCACCACCCCCCTCGAACCCTGCTCCGCAGGCTTCGGTCCCCCTGACAGGGGGACAGACGGCAGCGGCCGTCTCCTCTCCGCTACGCGGGGAGGGGGACCATCCGAA
>JBEIJS010000105.1:0-8136 GCA_040380105.1 Caulobacteraceae bacterium
GACACGGCCAGTTTCGGCGTGCCCTTCCTGAAGCTGGGCATTCTGCCGGGCGACGGCGGGGCCTGGCTGATGCCGCGCAACATCGGCTATGCGCGGGCTGCCGAACTGCTGTTCACCGCGCGTGTGCTGGATGCGAAGACGGCGATGGAGTGGGGGCTGGTCAGCCGGGTGGTTGCGCCGGAGCGGCTGATGGATGAGGCCATGGAGATCGCAGAGGACGTCGCCTCCCGTGCGCCCCGGGCCCTGCGCATGACCAAGGCCCTGCTGCGTCAGGGCCGCGACGCGACCTTCGACCAGATCCTGGAGATGACCGCCTCGATGCAGGCGCTGGCGCACCTGACAGATGACCATCTGGAAGGCGTGACGGCGGCGCTGGAGAAGCGGGCGGCGGTGTTTGGGGGGAAGTGAGTGGTGAGTGGCCAGTGGCCAGTGGCTAGTGGCTGGCCGGCGCCGGTGCGGGAGCGCGGGCTGCGCCGCCCTTCCGCTGGCGATGACGCTGCAATCACTAGCCACTCGCCACTAGCCACTAGCCACTCATCACGCCTACCCCGCCTGGGCCGGAGCCTGCATGGCGCGGGCGGCGGGGACGCCGGTCGAGGCGGGGCGGGGGGCGCCGGCGGTTTCGCCGGGCTTCATGAATTTCACCAGCACGCGCTGGCCGATCAGAAGCGGGGCGTCGCCCGCGCTGACGACGACCTCGACCACCCGCTCGTCCGAGCGCTGTGACGGGTCATCCGATGCCAGTTTGCGGGCGCCGAAGACGGCGGCGCGGCGGAGAACGGCGCCGACATAGACCTTGGATGGATCGCCCTCAGGGGTGATCTCGACGGCCTGGCCGGTACTGATGTTCGGAATGTCGCTCTCGACGATCTCGGCGCGGGCAATGCGCGGGGCGTCGGGCTCGAGGTCGAACATGTTGGACACGTTCAGGGTCGAGGCACCGGCACCGGGGTTGGCGTAGCGGCGCACGATCCGGCCCGACTGGGGCGCGCGGATCACCGTCAGCTCGACATTGTAGGCGGCCTGGTCGCGGCGCGCGCGGGCGGTCTGGACGCTGGCCTGTTGCGAGCCGAGGCGAGCCTGGGCCGTGGCGATGGCGTCGCGGGCCTGATCCATACGCGAGCCGGCGACGAAGTTGGACTCGACCAGCCGGGCGAGACGATCGTGCTCGCGCTGGGCGGTGCGGATCTCGACCTGGATAAGGCGCAACTGGCTTTCGGCCTGGGCGACGTCGGCATTGGCGCTCTGCAGGGCCAGACGGGGCTCGTCGTCTTCCTGGCGGGCGAGGATCTGGCCCGCCACGACCCGGTCGCCTTCCTGGACCAGAACTTCACGAACGATGCCGCCGCGACGGGCCGCGATCTGGATGATGCCGCCCTCGACATCGACCTTGCCGTTGGCGATGGCCGCATAGGGGCTCTCGACCCGGTTGGCCTCGGTCTTCTCTGCCTCGGCCTTCTTCGCCTTGTCGGCGCTCTGCATATAGTTGAAGCCGACAACGATGGCGGCGATCAGCACCAGGCCGATCCAGAGCCATTTGTTCTTGAGGAAGGCGGGCATGACGGAGTTCCTGAGGCGGTTCAGTGCGACGCGAGCGTGGCGTCGGGATTGGGGGTACGGCGTTCGTCGGAGATGATGATGCCGTCTTCGATCTTGATAACGCGGTCAGCCCATTCCTCGAGGCGGGGATCGTGGGTGACGCAGATGACCGCAGCGCCGTGTTCGGTGGCGGCGCGGCGCAGCAGGCGGATCACGATCTGGCCGTTCTCGCCGTCGAGGGCGGAGGTCGGTTCGTCGGCAAACAGGATCTGCGGATTCTTGGCCAGGCAGCGGGCGATGGCGACACGCTGCTTCTCGCCGCCGGACAGGGCCGAAGGCCGCTGGTTGAGGCGGTTGCCGAGGCCGACTTCCTTGAGGGTCGCCGTCGCCTGACGTTTGGCGTCACCCTTGGACAGGCCCTGGAATTTGAGCACCACCTCGACCTGTTGCAGGGCGGTCAGGGCCGGGAAAAGGTTGAAGCCCTGAAAGATGAAGCCGCAGTGGTCGAGGCGGAATTTGTCGATCTTGCCCGACGAGAGCTTCCAGAGGTCATCGACATCGAGGGTGTCGACCCGGCCCTCTTCCGGGCGCAGCAGGCCGGACAGGGCGGCGATCAGGGTCGATTTACCGGAGCCCGACGGCCCCATGACCATGGTCAGGTCGCCGTGGCGGGCGTCGAAATCCACACCCTTCAGCACCTCGATGAAGGACTTGCCGGACTTGAACCGCTTGACCAGCCCCTTGGCCTCGATGGCGAAGTCGCCGTGTTTTCCATGCGCCTTGGTGTGAGCAGTCATCGCAGAAGATCCGCAGGCTGGCTGTTCTTGAGGATGCCGAGCGACAGGGCGCCGGACATGATGGCGATGGCCACCAGGCCGCCGCCGACGATGATCAGCAGGACCGGCGGCAGGGCGATGATCACCGCATTGGCGGCGGCAAACATCTGCACCAGAAAGGTCAGGCCGATGGCGGCGGCCACACCGACAAGACCGACCCAGAAGCTGAGCTCCATGACGATCCGGTTCAGCGATCCCATGCCGACACCGAGGGCCCGCAGCGAGGCGAACTCCTTGATATTGGCCATGATGGCTCCGCGCAGGGTCTGCCAGGTGATGGCCACGCCGATGATGGTGCCCAGCACCACACAGCCACCGATGATGATGACCAGAATGCCTTCCTCGAACATGGCTCCGGCATTGGCGTCGGCCAGTTCCTGACGCGTCCAGGCTTTCCACTGGCCGTCGCCGAGAGTGTTCAACTGGGCGGCGACGGTGTCGGCCTGGGCCGGGTCGCGCAGCTTGATCATCAGGGGGCCGACACGCGGACCGGTGTCGGCCTGTCCGAGCATGCGCAGGGTGTCGCGCGACATGACGATGGTTGACGACATCATATTGGGGTAGCCGCGGGTCACGCCGACCACCGTCACCGTCTGGCCATTGTACAGGGCCTTGTCGCCGAGCTTGACGCCCAGTTTGGTCAGGGCCGTTTCATCGATCGCCACGGTGTAGGGCTGACGCAGGGCGTCGACCAGTTCGTCGGAATAGTCCGTCGGAATGGTGACCGCGCCCGGGGTGGTGTCGATGATACTGACCTGCACGAACTCCTGCTTCGGCGCACCCTGGCGGGCACGCTCGGCCTGGGACATGGTCGGGTCGACGTTCTTGACGCTCTGGAACGAGCCGCCGGAGCCGTCGAGCGGCTGGACCTCGACCACCTGCGGATTGCGGTAGGCCAGCGGGATGAAGCGGCGCGGGACGCCCGAGGGGCCGCCCATCAGGCTGGTCGCACCGGGCTGCATGATGATGATGTCGGCGCTGGACCGCTCGATCGTCGCGGTGAACCCCTTGCCGATGCCGATGAAGACACCGGTCATGGCGAGCACGAGCAGACCCGACAGGGCCAGGGCCATGACGGCGGCCATATAGCGCCGCCACTCATAGAGGAGGGTTGAAAGTGCAAGCGACATGGAAACGGAAAGACCCCTGACGTTGACCGCTATCTGACGATGCAAGGCAGCGGGGCCAAGTTAAATCGGGTTAAGGCGATCACCGTTACGGATTTGTAAGACCGGAAGCGTCGCGATGGACGAAAACCGCTCATCGTGTCTATGCAGGGAGCAACGATCGGCGACCCCCGCCGACACCCCCGGGAGAATTCGCAGAATGATGCTTCGCTCGCTCCGCGCCGCTGTGTCGGCGACCGCCTCGATTGCCGCCGTCGCCGGCTTCCTCGCCGTGATGGCCACGCCATCCACCGCCCGCGCCGACGAGGGCATGTGGACGTTCGACAATTTCCCGATCCAGACGGTGAACGACAAATACGGCACCCGGATCGACCAGGCCTGGCTGGACCGGGTCCGCAATGCCGCCGTCCGCATCCAGGGCTGCTCGGCCTCGTTCGTGTCGGATCAGGGCCTGATCCTGACCAACTGGCACTGTGTCGTCGGCTGCGTGCAGGAGCTGTCCTCGCCCGAGCAGGACTATGTGAAGAACGGCTTCCTGACCGCCAACCGCGAGGAAGAGAAGCGCTGCCCGGGCCAGACCGCCGAGGTGCTGGTCGACATCGTCGATGTGACCGACCGGGTGCTGGGGGCCGGTGCCGGGCTTGAAGGCGCGGCCTTCAATGCGGCCCGCACCGCCGAGACCAATGCGATCCAGACCGAGGCCTGCGCCGGTGATCCGAAATTCAACTGTCAGGTCATCAGCTTCTATCGCGGCGGCCGCTACGCCCTGTACAAATTCCGCCGCTATGACGACGTCCGGCTGGTGTTCGCCCCCGAGAACCAGGCGGCCTTCTTCGGTGGGGACCCGGACAATTTCAACTTCCCGCGCTACGCCCTCGATGCCGGCTTCCTGCGCGCCTATGAGGATGGCCGGCCCGTTGAGAGCCCCGGCTTCCTGCGCTGGAACCCGAACGCTCCGGCGGAAGGCGACCCCGTCTTCGTGGCCGGCAACCCCGGCTCGACCTCGCGCCTGCTGACGATGAGCCAGCTGGAGCGGCTGCGCGACCAGCAGCTGCCGCTGACCCTGATCCAGAACTCGGAACTGCGCGGACGTCTGCTGGAGTATTCGCTGACCGGCGATGAAGCCAAGCGGCTGTCGTTCGACCCGATCTTCGGCCTCGAGAACAGCTTCAAGGCCCAGTACGGCCAGCATCAGGCCCTGCTGGACCCGGCCTTCCTCGGCGCGCGGCGTGACGCCGAGACCGAGCTGCGCGCCCGCGTGGCCGCCGATCCGGCCCTGGTGCAGCAGATCGGTGATCCCTGGGCGGACCTGGAGCGCGTCCAGGCGACGGCGCGTGAGCTGTTCCTGCCGGCCCGCCAGCTGGACCAGGCCGCCGGCGGCGGTTCGACCCTGTATCAGATGGCCCGGGCCATGGGGCGGGCATCGAAGAACCCGACGATGACCGAGGCGCAGCGCGCGCGCATGATCGCCGCCGTGGGTGCCGAGACGCCGATCGCCATGGAGATGGAGGAAATCCGTCTGCGCTACTGGCTGTCCAAGACCCGCGAATATCTGACGGTCGACCATCCCGAGGTGAAGACCCTGCTGGGCCGCGAGAGCCCGGAGGCCCTGGCTGACCGGCTGATCTCGACGACCCGGATGGGTGAGGCCGCCTTCCGCGCCGAGGCCGCCGCCATGACCACGGAACAGATGGCTGCCGCCGATCCGCTGCTGGCCTTCATCATCGCCAATGATGCCGCTGCCGCGGCGATCAGCGCGCGCTGGGCCGCCGAGGTCAACGCCCCGACCGCCCGCGCGGCCGAGAAGGTCGCCCAGGCCCGGTTCGCAGTCTATGGCACCAACCAGTATCCGGACGCGACCTTCTCGCTGCGGCTGTCCTATGGCCGGGTCGAGGGCTGGAGCTATCGCGGCGTCACCGTGCCGGCCTTCACCTATATGGGCGGCCTGTACGAGCGGGCCACGGGTGCGGAGCCGTTCAATGCGGCCCAGGCCTTCCTCGACAACCAGAGCCGGGTCAACGCGGGGACGGTCTATAATTTCTCCTCCACCAACGACATCATCGGCGGCAACTCGGGCTCGCCCGTGATCAACGCCGCCGGCGAGGTCATCGGTGCGGCCTTCGACGGCAACATCCACTCGCTGGGCGGTGCCTATGGCTATGACGGCACGCTGAACCGGACGGTGTCGGTGTCGACGGCGGCCGTGACCGAGGCGCTGCGCAACATCTATCCGAGCCCGAACCTGCTGGAAGAGCTGGGGGTTCGATAGTCCTGTCTCCTCCCTGTTGGCGAAGCCAATGGGGAGGGGGACCACGAAGTGCTGGAGGGGCTGGTTCCTCATCCCCGCTTCGTGCGTTAACCTGAAATCCTGAGCCAATCGGAGGGGTCAGCGCGCGAGCGTCGACCCCTCCACCACTTCGTGGTCCCCCTCCCCATCGCGGGCGATGGGGAGGAGACAAGAACATGCGCCTCACCCCTGCCCTCGCCGCTGCCCTCCTGACCCTCGCCGCCGGTTCTGCGGCGAAGGCGGAGGAAGGCATGTGGACCTTCGACAACTTCCCCATTGCCCGGGCCAACGCCACCCTGGGGACGAACATCGACCAGGCCTGGCTGGATCGGGTGCGGTTGAGCTCGGTGCGGTTTGCGGGCTGTTCGGCGGGGATCGTCTCGGCCGAGGGGCTGGTGATGACCAACAACCACTGCGTCGCCACCTGCGTGGCCAATCTGTCGACCCAGGCGATCAACTATGCCGAGACCGGCTTTACCCCGCGCACCCGCGAGGAAGAGCGCAAATGTCCGGGGGGGTCGGCGGAGATCCTGACCGACATCTCGGACGTCACCGAACGCATGCGTGCGGCGGGTGCCGGGCTGGAAGGCCAGGCCTTCACCCGGGCGCGCGACGCCGAGGCCGGACGGATCGAGCAGGAAGCCTGCGCCGGCGACACGGCCCGGCGCTGTCAGGTGGTCAGCCTGTATCGGGGCGGCCAGTTCAAACTCTATACCTACAAACGCTACACCGACGTGCGGCTGGCCTGGGCTCCGGAGGACCGGGCCGCGACCTTCGGCGGCGATCTGGACAATTTCAGCTTCCCCCGCTTCGCCATCGATGCGGCCTTCATCCGCCTGTACGAGAATGACGCCCCGGCGGCGACGCCGACCCATTTCAAATGGAACGCCTCGCAGCCGGTCGAGGGCACGCCGGTGTTCGTCTCGGGCAGCCCGGGCGCGACCCAGAGGCTGCTGACCCAGGACCAGCTGTTCACCATCCGCGACGTGGTCCTGCCGATGGACCAGCTGCTGGCCTCCGAGCTGCGCGGGCGGCTGATCCGGTTCGCGGCCGAGAGCGAGGAGAACGCCTTCATCGCCATGGACCCGATCGTCGGTCTGGAGAACACCTACAAGCGCGGCCTCGGCCGGATGCGGGCCCTGGTCGATCCGGCCTTCATGGCAAGGCGGGCCGAGGGCGAGGCGGACTTCCGTCGGCGCGTGGCGGCCGACGCAGCCCTGACCGCGCGTGTCGGCGATCCCTGGGCCGATCTGGCAGCGGTGCAGCCGATCCAGCGCGAACTCTATCCGGCCTATGCGATGCTCGAGACCCAGGCCGGCGGCGGATCGCAGCTGTTCAGCTGGGCCCGGACGCTGGTGCGCGGGGCGCAGGAGCGGGCGAAACCGTCGGCGGAGCGCCTGCCCGAGTTCGCCGACAGCCGGCTGGCCGCCGTCCAGTCCGGCCTGTTCGCAGAACGGCCGGTCTATCCGGCGCTGGATCAGGTCCGGATGGAATGGTGGCTGTCCAAGACCCGTGAATGGCTGACCGTCGACGATTCAAGAGTCCGCGCCCTGCTGGGTCCGGAATCGCCGGAGGCCAAGTCGGTGCGGCTGACCGCCGGCACGACGCTGGGCGACCCGGCCGTGCGGCGGGCCCTGTGGGAGGGCGGCATGGACGCTATCCTGGCCTCGACCGATCCGATGATCGTGTTCGCCCGGGCCATGCAGGACAACAGCCGCGCCGTGCGCTCGGACTGGGAAGCGCGGGTGCAGGCGCCGACCGATCGCGCCTCGGAACGTCTGGCCGCCGCCCGCTTCGCCGCCTATGGCGATGCTGTCTATCCGGACGCGACCGGTACGCTGCGGCTGACCTATGGAAAGATCGAGGGCACGGACGTTCCGGGTCAGCGCTGGGGTCCGTTCACGACCTTCGACGGCCTGTGGGACCGGGCGACCGGCTCGGCCCCGTTCGACGTCGCTCCGAAACTGCTGGCCGCGCGTGACCGGATCGACGGCGACACTGTGCTGAACATGGCGGTGTCGTCGGACACCATCGGCGGCTCGTCCGGCTCGCCGGTAGTCAATGCGGCGGGCGAGATCGTGGGGGCCAATTTCGACTCTACCGTCCTGACCCAGCGCAATGCCTATGGCTATGACATCAACGTCAACCGCTCGGTGATCGTGACCACCGGGGCGGTGACGACGGCGCTGCGCGATGTGTACGGGATGGACGGGCTGGTGGCGGAGCTGGGCGTCCGCGGACCCGGAACGGTGATTGGGGGTTTGGGATTGGGGGCTGGCCCCCCCCCGGGCGATAGCGCCAGCCCCCCCCCCACAACGCAAAGCACACCGCAGAACACCCGACACAA
>JBEIJS010000106.1:0-8045 GCA_040380105.1 Caulobacteraceae bacterium
CAGGACGTCAGCCGGGTTGGCAACGCGTTCCAGGGAGATCTGGGACACATGGACCAGGCCGTCCTTGGCGCCGAAGAAGTTCACGAAGGCGCCGAAGTCGACGACCTTCACGACCTTGCCGGAGTAGATTGTGCCGGGCTCGGGCTCGGACACGATCGACGAGATCCAGTTCTTGGCGGCGTCGATCTTCTCTTGATCCGAAGCAGCGATCTTGACCGTGCCGTCGTCCTCGATGTTGATCTTGGCGCCGGTCTTTTCGACGATCTCGCGGATGATCTTGCCGCCGGTGCCGATGATGTCGCGGATCTTGTCGGTCGGAACCTTGATCGACTCGATCTTGGGCGCGTATTCGCCCAGCTCGGTGCGGGCACCGTCGATGGCCTTGTCCATCTCGTCGAGGATGTGCATGCGGCCGGCCGAAGCCTGGGCGATCGCCTTGCGCATGATCTCCTCGGTGATGCCGGCGACCTTGATGTCCATCTGCAGCGAGGTGATGCCTTCACGCGTGCCGGCCACCTTGAAGTCCATGTCGCCGAGGTGATCTTCGTCACCCAGGATGTCGGACAGGATGGCGAACTCGCCCGAGGGCTCGAGGATAAGGCCCATGGCGATGCCCGAGACCGGGCGAACCAGCGGCACGCCCGCATCCATCAGCGCCAGCGACGAACCACAGACGGTGGCCATCGAGGAGGAGCCGTTGGACTCGGTGATCTCCGACACCAGACGGATGGTGTAGGGGAAGTCTTCCGACGACGGCAGCATGGGACGGATCGCCCGCCAGGCCAGCTTGCCGTGCCCGATTTCCCGACGGCCTGCGCCGCCCATCCGGCCGGTCTCGCCGACCGAATAGGGAGGGAAGTTGTAGTGGAGCAGGAATTTCTCCTTGTAGGTCCCGCTCAGGGCGTCGACGTACTGCTCGTCCTCGCCGGTGCCGAGGGTGGCGACGACGATGGCCTGGGTCTCACCGCGGGTGAACAGGGCCGAGCCGTGGGTGCGCGGGAAGACGCCGACTTCCGAGACGATGGCGCGGACCTTGTCGAGGGCGCGGCCGTCGACGCGGTGGCCGTTGTCGATGATGTCGCGACGCAGGACGTGCGCTTCGCATTCCTTGAAGGCCGCACCGAATTTGGCGGAATCGACGCCGTCCGGGTTTTCGTCGGTCTTCACCAGCTGGGCGGCGGCGGCCTTCTTGGCGGCGTCGACGCCCGAGCGGCGCTCGTATTTGCCGGCGTGGGTGTAGGCGGCCTTGATGTCCTCGCCGACCAGCTTCTGGATGGCGGTGACGACCTCGGAGTGATCCTCGGCGGTGAAGTCGAAGGGCTCCTTGGCGGCGTGTTCGGCCATTTCGATGATGGCCTCGATCACCGGCTGCATGCCGCGATGCGCGAACATCAGGGCGTTCAGCATGATCTCTTCCGACAGCTCCTTGGCTTCGGATTCGACCATCATCAGGG
Source organism: Caulobacteraceae bacterium (assembly GCA_040380105.1). Taxonomy (GTDB): domain Bacteria; phylum Pseudomonadota; class Alphaproteobacteria; order Caulobacterales; family Caulobacteraceae; genus Brevundimonas. The sequence goes on from JBEIJS010000106.1 coordinate 1,455, forward strand.
CGTCGAGCGTGCCGGCGACGACGAGGTCGAGCTGGCTGTCGTTCATCTGGTCGAGGGTCGGGTTGAGGACGTATTCACCGTCGATGTAGCCGACGCGCGCGGCGCCGATCGGGCCCATGAAGGGCACGCCCGACAGGGTCAGGGCGGCGGAGGCGGCGACCAGGCCGACGATGTCCGGGTCGTTCTCCATGTCGTGCTGCAGCACGGTGACGACGACCTGGGTCTCGTTCTTGAAGCCCTTGACGAACAGGGGGCGGATCGGACGGTCGATCAGGCGGGAGACGAGGGTCTCCTTCTCGGTCGGACGGCCTTCACGCTTGAAATAGCCACCCGGGATCTTGCCGGCGGCGAAGGTCTTTTCCTGGTAGTTGACGGTCAGCGGGAAGAAATCCAGGCCCGGCTTGGGCGCGCGACCGTAGACGACGGTGGCGAGGACGACGGTCTCGCCGTAGGTGGCCAGAACGGCGCCGTCAGCCTGACGGGCGATACGGCCCGTTTCGAGGGTCAGCGGGCGTCCGGCCCAGTCAATCGTCTTGCGTTTGATATCGAACATGTTTCGTCTTTCGTATCCCGCGGGCGAATTCCACGCGGGGTCCCATCAGTGGGTGGAGCGTCGGGCGTTCAGTCCTTCGGTCCATGGGTCCCCGCGCCATCGCGGAAAACCCGGGAGAAGAGGACCGGTATGGCCCTCGCGTCAGTATCCTCGGGAACCCGATTCACGGCCTTGACGCGAACGCCTCGGCCGACCGGGTTCCTGCGCCGGTTCGTCCGGCGGCGCGCCGGTCTCTGGATGCGGAAAGAGGCGCGGACATGGCCCGCGCCCCGAAACTCATCCGCTTTCTGTGCCTAGCGGCGCAGGTTCAGCTTGCCGATCAGGGCGGTGTAGCGCTCACGATCAACCTTGCTGAGGTGGTCAAGAAGGCGGCGACGCTGCGAGACCATCTTGAGCAGGCCGCGGCGCGAGTGGTTGTCCTTCTTGTGGGTCTTGAAGTGGTCGGTGAGGTTGGCGATGCGTTCCGAAAGGATCGCGACCTGGACCTCGGCCGAGCCGGTGTCGCCGGCGGAGCGGGCGTTATCGGCGATGACTTCGTTCTTACGCTCGGGCGTAATCGACATCGTGACTCTCCTTATTGGAGGTTAAAAACGCGGTCGGGTTCCAGTCGACCGGCCCGCAACTGACCGAGAGCGACGAGGGTCTGACCCTGAAAGGCTGAAACGGTTCTGGAGCCGTCCCGAAGGCGGCCTTTGAGCGTTTCGACCTGTCGGGGGAGCAGAACGATCGGTCGTCCCTGACGAAGCGAGAAGGCGTCCTGATCCGTCACGGCCAGCTCCGGGATGTCGTCCAGGGCGGTCGCGACGGGAAGCAAGCCTTCCGAGGCGGCGTCCCTATGCACCAGATCGGTCAGGAAATCCAGCGTGACGGCGTTTTCCGTCGAGAACGGTCCGACCCGCTCGCGGCGCAGGGCCGAAACATGCCCCTCGGCCCCGAGAACTGCGGCCAGATCTCGCGCGAGGGACCGCACATAGACGCCCTTGCCGGTGCGGATGGTCAGCTCGACATGGTCGGCGTCGGGCGCGTCGCTGACGGCGGCCTCGTGGATCATGACGCGGCGGCTGGCCAGTTCGAAATCGGTGCCCTCGCGCGCCAGGTCATAGGCGCGCTGGCCGCCGACCTTGATGGCGCTGAACTGCGGCGGCACCTGGTCGATCTCGCCTACGAAGGCGGGAAGGGCCGCGCGCACCGCCTCGACACCCGGGCGGACGTCCGAGCGGCCGGTGATCTCGCCCTCGCGGTCGAGGCTGTCGGTCGAGATCCCCCAGTTAATGGTGAAGCGATAGACCTTCTGCGCCTCCATCATGAAGGGGACGGTCTTGGTCGCCTCGCCCAGGGCGATGGGCAGGATGCCCGAGGCCAGCGGGTCGAGGGTGCCGGCGTGGCCGGCCTTCTGCGCATCGAACAGGCGGCGGATCTTTGAGACGGCCTCGGTCGAACCCATGCCGAACGGCTTGTCGAGACAGACCCAGCCGTTGACGATCTCACCCTTCTTGCGGCGGCCCACTAGTGGGTCCCGGCGCTGTCGTCCGTCTCATCGTCCTCGAACGGCGAGACATAGACATCGGCCCGGACGCGGGGGTCGTCGAGCAGGCGGTTGAGGCGTTCGGCGGCGGCGAAACTTTCGTCGTGGCGGAAGCGCAGGTCGGGGGTGAAGCGCATGTCGATATGCCGCCCCAGCGCGCCGCGCAGGAATTTGGCGTGGACGTTCAGGGCCTTGATGATCTCTTCGATATGGCCCGCGACGGGGGCGGTCTCGATGCCGGCACCCAGCGGCTCGACGAAACAGGTGGCGTGTTTCAGGTCGGGCGAAAGCCGGACCTCGGTCACGGTGACCGAGACCCCGATCAGGGCCGGGTCGCGGATCTCGTTCTCGCGCATCACCTCGACGAGGGCGTGGCGGATCATTTCGGAGGCGCGCAGCTGACGCTGGCTGACCGTGCCGGCCTTGGCGGCGGGCTTTTTGGGTTTGCGGTTGCTCATGGCTTTGTCCTCGTCGCCTGTCGGGGATCGGACCCGGCTCTCAAAAAGCGAAGGGGCGGGGTCTAGTCCCGCGCGGTCCCTGTGTCCAATTGCGCCCGCTCGACCGTGGCCATGACCTCGGACGAGGTCACGGACCGGAGCGGCCGGACCGGCAGACCCGCGGCGTTCAGCACGCCGGCGCTCCAGTGGTTGCAGAGGCGGCCGATCCAGAAATGCTCGTGGCTGGCGAAGAAGCGGGCGTCGTCGCCGGCGCGGGCCGCGGCGATGCGGGCGTGGCCCTGGTCGAGGTCCAGTGAGGCCTCGATATGGGCGACCATGGCCTCGAAGCCGACGCGGGACAGATGCAGGGTGCGACGCCGGTCGGCGGTGACCAGATCGCGGGGATTGTTCTGGGCCGGGTCGAGCATGATCACCGAGGCATTGCCGGGCCGGAAGAAGGCGCGGGCACCATCGGCCAGGCGGTCACCGATCGGGCTCTGGTCCACATAGAACCGGGCGTCGCCCCAGCCGATCAGGATCCATTCACCCGGCGGCAGGCTGCGTACCGCCCCAGCCAACGGTCCGTAACCGGCCTCCAGATGCGCGCGCGGGACCGCAAGATCGGTGTGGAAGCCGTTGTCCAGCACAAGCACCTCGATCCCGCTGTGCCCGGCAGCGGGGGGCCAGAGGGCGGGCTTGCCCGGCGTGGTCCAGGTCCAGAAGCCGGCGATGGTGCCGAGCGTGACGGCGACGATCATCGGCGCGAGCCCGGTTCCCTTCTGCCCTCGCCTCATCGGGCCGACGGCCGTCGGGTGCGGAATGGATTTGACTCTACGGTCTCCGGTCCCGGCCTTCCGGGTGTGAGTCTGGCGCGAAAGGGGCATCAGGGCGTCGGGGTGGTGGCGTCCCCGCCAGGGCCGCTCGCGGGCGGCAGGGCCCATTCGCCACGCCAGTTGTAGGACAGCCTGACACAGGGCCGATAGCCGCCGTCCGGCCAGCGGCCGACTGCATGAATGCTCATGGGCCGACCCATCCGGACCCGGCCCAGAACCATCCAGGCCTCATCTGCGCCCGGACAGAGGGCCCGGCTCAGGCCCCGGCCGCCGCCTTCCGGCGTGATCGTATAGACCGCATATTCCGGCGACCCGTCCGGCAGGGCCTGTCGAACGGCGTCAGGACCGCCGCGCCGGATATCGGCCGAACCGCGATTGGAGGTGGAGATGATGCGTCGCACGCTGATCGCACCGAACAGGCCGCGGTCGGCTTCCAGGGTGATGCCGCGCGTCAGGGCCTGGGTGATCCGGTCCGAGGCGTCATAGGCCAGATAGCGCGTCTCTGCCGCGGCCGGTCCGGCGACGGTCGAGAAGGCCAGCAGCGGGATCAGAAAGGAACGCATGTCGAACTCATCCACAAAGGATGGGGCAGAATGGCGGCAGTATCCCTCCCCCCTTCGGGGAAGGGGGAACCTAGTCCAGCGTGCGCTTGATCTCTTCGACGGTGAAGCACTCGATGTAGTCGCCGGCCTTGATGTCCTGGAAGCCCTGGAAATGCATGCCGCACTCCTGGCCCGACGGGACCTCGTTGACCTCGTCCTTGAAGCGCTTGAGCGTGGTGAGCGTGCCCAGTTCCAGAACCACGACGTCGTCGCGGATGATCCGGACCTTGGCCCCCTTGCGGACCACGCCTTCGGACACCCGGCAGCCGGCGATCTTGCCGGTCTTGGAGATGTCGAACACCTGCAGCACCGCGGCGTTGCCGAGGAAGGTCTCGCGTTGCAGCGGGGCCAGCATGCCCGAGAGCACGCCCTTCATGTCGTCGAGCAGGTCGTAGATGATCGCATAGTAGCGGATCTCGACGCCTTCACGCTCGGCCAGGTCGCGGGCCTGTTTCGAGGCGCGGACGTTGAAGCCGAGGATCGGCGCACCGGCCGACTTGGCCAGCTGGACGTCGCTCTCGGTGATGCCGCCGGCACCCGAATAGACGGTGCGCGCGCGGACCTCCTCGTTGCCCATCTTCTCGAGCGAGCCGACGATGGCCTCGGCCGAGCCCTGGACGTCGGCCTTGATGAGGACCGGCAGCTCCGAGACCTTCTTGGAGTGCAGCTTGGACATCATGTCGACCAGCGAGACCTGGTTGATGCCGCCCGTGGCCTTCTCGCGCTTCACGCGGTCGCGGTATTCGGTCAGCTCGCGGGCGCGGGCTTCGGATTCCACGACGGCGAGGGGTTCGCCGGGGCTGGGGGCCTCGTTCAGGCCGAGGATCTCGACCGGAACCGACGGGCCGGCTTCGGTCAGCTGTTCGTTGCGCTCGTTCAGCAGGGCGCGAACCTTGCCCCAGGCCGAACCGGCCACAACAATGTCGCCGCGGCGCAGGGTGCCGCGCTTGACCAGCACGGTGGCGACCGGGCCGCGGCCCTTGTCCAGCTTGGCCTCGATGACCACGCCTTCCGAGGAGCGTTCCGGATCGGCCTTGAGGTCCATCATCTCGGCCTGCACCAGGATGGCGTCGATCAGGCCGTCGAGATTGGTGCGGTTCTTGGCCGAGACCTCGATGATCTGGGTATCGCCGCCTAGGCTCTCGGCGATGACTTCATACTGCAGCAGTTCGTTGACGACCTTGAGCGGATTGGCGTCCGGCTTGTCGATCTTGTTGACCGCCACGATGATCGGGGCATTGGCCGCCTTGGCGTGCTGGATGGCCTCGATGGTCTGGGGCATGACGCCGTCGTCGGCGGCCACGACCAGCACCACGATGTCGGTCACATTGGCACCGCGCGCCCGCATCGCCGAGAAGGCGGCGTGGCCGGGGGTGTCGAGGAAGGTGACGCGATCGTCGCTGGGCAGGCGAACCTGATAGGCACCGATGTGCTGGGTGATGCCGCCGGCTTCGCCCGAGGCGACGTCGGTGGTGCGCAGGGCGTCCAGCAGGGAGGTCTTGCCGTGGTCGACGTGGCCCATGATGGCCACGACCGGCGCACGCGGCGTGGTCGCCTCGTCGTCGATCGCATCGGACAGGAAGCCGGCCTCGACGTCGGACTCCGAGACGCGCTTCACGGCCATGCCGAACTCGTCGGCGACCAGTTCGGCCGTGTCGGTGTCGATGACGTCGTTGATCTTCATCATCAGGCCCTGTTTCATCAGGAATTTGATGATGTCGACGCCGCGCACGGCCATCCGGTTGGACAGCTCCTGCACGGTGATGACGTCAGGGATGACGACTTCGCGCGGACGGTTCGGGGCGTCGGTGGAGCCGCCCTTGCGCTTCTCTTTTTCACGTTCGCGGGCGCGGCGGACCGAGGCCAGCGAGCGCATCCGCTCGGCCGTGTCACCGTCGCCGGCGACGGACTGGATGGTCAGGCGGCCTTCGCGGCGCTTGGGCTCGCCGCGGGTGCGGCTGACCGCCTTGCCGGCGTCCGAGAAACGCTTGTCGCGATCATCCTCGGGCTTGACCGGCCGGGCGAAACCGCCACCGGGCGCGCGGCTCGGACGGGCGACCTCGGCCTGGGCCGGGGGGGCATTCGGGGTCGGGCGGCCGCCCGGTCCCGTGCGCGGGCCGGGACGCGCAGCGCCCGGCGCCGGGCGCGGAGTCAGGGCCGAATAGCGGACCGGCTCTGCCGGACGGCCGGTCGGCCGGGCCGGAGCGGCGGGACGGTCGGAATAGGCCCGTTCGCCGCCACCCATGGCTTCCTCACGGGCGGAGCGACCGCCGAAAGCCGGACCGGCGGGTGCGCGGGACGCACCGGGCGCCTTGGGAACGCGCTGGCCGAAATTGACCACGGGACGCGCCGGCGGGGCCGGACGGACGGGGGCGGCCGGCGTAGGGGCCGGGGCCGGAGCGGCCGACTCGACCGGAGCCGGGGTCGGCGCGACCGGAGCGGCGGGTGCCGCTGTCGGTGCGGCGGCGGGTGTGCGCCGGACCGGAGCAGGCGCGGCGGCCGTCAGTTTGGCGGCCTCGGCACGGGAACGATCCACAACATTTACACGCTCCGCGGGGCGGCGGTGCGCAATGCGATCAACTGGTCGAAGCAGATCGACGCAGCGCTGCACAAGTTCGGCAAGGAGGCCGAGGTGATGTTC
>JBEIJS010000107.1:0-7854 GCA_040380105.1 Caulobacteraceae bacterium
GAAACTGCCCAACCGCATCCGCTCCACGACCGCAATCGTTAGCTTCTTCGAGCGGACGCTCCGGGCCACGGAATAGAGGATCTACTACCCCCCTAGATATCCAGAAGCGGACCGATGGAATGTCCTCTGTGGGTCGAAAGCGGACAGTGATCTGAGGGCGTAGAGCGGACGTCCGTCAGGGCCTAAGAAGCCTGCCGGCGCGCAGCGCTACCGTGTCTGACCGGTTGACCCTCCGGTCAACCCCTTAGGGGGAGCACCGGAATGTCTAGCACCGCCGCGCGGGCCTATCCCTGTGACCTCGACAGGGGAGATTTTGACATGCCGTCGATTGAACCGCTCAACCACGCGCACCCTTCCGTCCCGTCCGGAGCGAGCGAGATCTGGGACGGATCGTTGAGCGTGAACTTCGCCCCCGGTGAGGAAATCTACAGCCAGGATGAGTCCGCCGACCTGATCTACCAACTGGTGAAGGGTTCGATCAGAACCAGCCATCTGCTGGCAGACGGGCGCCGGCAGATCGGAGACTTCTACTACGAGGGCGACGTCTTCGGTGTGGAGACAGGGCCTGAACACAGGTTCTCGGCGGAGGCCCTGACCACCTGTGAGGTGCTGGTGATGAAGCGGTCAGGATCAGCCGCCTTCGCCCCCGGGCGGGTCCAGCAACTTGTGTGGGCCGCGACGGCCACGGAACTCGCCCGGGCCCAGGTACATTTGCTTCTGCTGGGACGCGCTACCGCCTGCGAACGGGTGGCCCGCTTCCTTCTCGATATCGCCGATCGGTTCCGGGAGGAACTCGTGACCTTGCCGATGAGCCGCCAGGACATGGCCGACTATCTGGGACTGACCATCGAGACTGTCTCACGGATGCTCGGACGCCTGCAGGCAGACGGCGTCGTCGAGTTCGCGGGCTGCCGACATTTCCGCATCCGACATCGCGGGGGATTGAAGAGACTCGCTGCCGTCTGAGCCTGGCTTGTCGGTCATCCAGCGCCAGGGCCGGCGAATTGACCATCGTCAACGACAGCCCCCGACCAATGCCCTCTGATGGTCCCGGAGGAAAACCCGAATGTCCCGCGCGGGCGGTCAATGCGTCGCTCGGGGGGCCGCATCATCCGACCGGAGGACTGACGCCATGAACCGCCTCATCGACAAGGTCGCCGTGATCACCGGTGCCGCCGTGGGTCTGGGCCGCGCGACGGCCATTCGCATGGCGGAAGAAGGCGCGTCCGTTGCGCTCCTCGACGTGCTGGACGCCGAGGGGCGGGCGTTGATCGAGACGCTCCGGGAGCGTGGCCTGCCGGCCGCCTACTGGCATTGCGACGTGTCCAGCGAACGTGAGGTGCAAACGGTGATGCTGGAGGTCGTCGAGCATTTCGGTCAGATCGATATCCTCGTCAACAACGCCGGTGTCGCCGGGGTCAACAAGCCAACCCACGAGATCACCGAGGCCGAGTGGGACTGGGTCCAGGCGATCAACGTCAAGGGCGTCTTCTTCTGCACCAAACACGCCATCCCCCACCTCAAGCAGGCCGGCGGCGGATCGATCATCAACCTGTCGTCGATCTACGGACTGGTCGGCGGGCCGGACGTTCCGCCCTATCACGCCTCGAAGGGGGCGGTGCGTCTGATGACCAAGACCGACGCCCTGCTCTATGCGCCCGACCGGATCCGGGTGAACTCGATCCATCCGGGCTTTATCTGGACCCCGATGGTGGAAGCTCATCTGTCGAGCCAGGGCGATCTGGACCAGGGCCGCAAGGTGGTGGCCGCCCTGCATCCGCTCGGCCATATCGGGCAGCCGGACGACGTCGCCTGGGGTGCCGTCTACCTTGCGTCTGACGAGGCGAAATTCGTCACGGGCGCCGAACTCGTCATCGACGGCGGCTACACCGCCCGATGATCTCTATTCTTGCGACGCTAGGGCGAGCGCGAGTCTGCGCCAGGCATCGGCGCCGTCCTGCGCGAACTGGATCAGCTCCAGGTCGCCGGGACTGACAAAGCCGTTCGCAAGAAGGGCCTCGAAACGGATCAGGTTCGTCCAGTAGGCCTCATCGACCAGAATGACCGGAGCCGGCCTCATCTTGCCGGTCTGGCGCAGGGTCAGGATCTCGAACAGTTCGTCGAGGGTGCCGAAGCCGCCTGGAAAGACCACGAGCGCATTGGCGCGCATCGCCAGGTGCATCTTGCGCATGGCGAAATAGTGGAACCGGAATGTCAGATCCGGCGTCGACCAGGCGTTCGGCTCCTGCTCCCGCGGCAGGCTGATGTTGAAACCGATCGAAGGCGCGCCGGCGTCGGCCGCGCCTCGGTTGGCGGCCGCCATGATCCCGGGTCCGCCGCCCGTGGCGATGACATTCCGTCTCGGCCGACCGTCACCGCCGAGCGCCCCACCTTCGCGCGAAGCCAGGGCCGCGAACCGGCGAGCTTCGGCGTACCAGCGTGCATGGTCGCCGGGACCATCCTCGGTGATCCTCGCGCTGCCGAAGACGACGATCGTCGAAGTCACGCCCCAAGCGCGAAGGACTTCATCCGCCTTGGCGAACTCCAGCAGGAAGCGCACGCCCCGCATGGTGTCGCCGAGGAGGAAGGCCTGATCGGCCACGGGCAACCGGTACGACGGGCTGGCGGCCTGGGCGGTCAGGGCCACGGCGGGATCCGTCATCGCTCCGGCTCCAGGGTGCCGCTCAGCTTCTCGACCAGCCGGGCTCGCGCTGCGTCGTTTGGGAGCGACTGCAGCGTCTCATTCAGTGCCACGAGGAAGGCTGCGCGATCGTTGTGCCAGTCCGGCCGGGTGGCCTGTCCCGGAGCCAGCCGCGCGTCGGTCGAAGGCAGCGGCTCCGCCGACGTTCGGGTCAGGACGTAGGTCCGGTCCAGCAGGGCGGTGACCGTCCTGTATCCCTTGTCCCCCAAACGGGTCGCCATGGCCGCCAGGGCTCCCGGTTCGCCGTGGTCGAGCAGAACGGCGCCTCCGACGGGACTTCTCGCCTTCAGCCAGGCCTCCAGATCGGTCGCATCGCCATGGCCGGAGTAGCAGTCGAGATTGCGAATTCGGGCACCGACCCGGACCTCCTCGCCCTGGATGCGAACGGTGGAGCGACCCTCGACCAACATGCGACCCAGGGTGCCGGCGGCCATGAAGCCGGTCATCAGGACGGTCACCTCCTTGCGCCAAAGCAGGCGTTTGAGGTGGCGTCGGATGCGGCCGGCGTCGCACATGCCGCTGCCGGCCAGGATGATGTGCCACCCGGTCAGCCGTTCGAGCCGATCGCTTTCCTGGGGGCGCATCAGGTGGTGCAGCCGCGTGGCGTTCCGAAGCGGTTCGAATGGATTGTCCCCGGTGTCCGGGTTCCAGCCGCGCCGCAGGAAGACCTCCGTCGCTTGGATGGCCAGTGGGGAATCGAGGAAGATGTCGGCGGCCAGATCTGGCTCGGCCTCCATCACCGCCAGCAGGTCGAGGATCAGTTCCTGGGCGCGTCCGATGGCGAAGGTCGGCAGCAGCAGCGGTCCCCCCGCCGCTCGCGCCTGACGCAGTTCTTCGGCGAGCGCGTGGCGTCGGGCGACCAACTCCAGATCCACGCGCTCGCGATCGCCATAGGTGCTTTCGAGGATCACATGGTCGACGCCGACGGGGCCGTCCGGATGCGGCAGGAAGGGCTGTCGTCCTGACCCGATGTCGCCCGAAAACAGCAGGTTCAGGCACTCGGCCCCTTCGCCGACCTGCACCTGGATGGATGCGGCACCCAGAAGGTGACCAGCCGGCCACCAGGTCGCCTGCACGCCCCCGATGATCGGCGTCGGCTCGCCGAACTTGACCCGCTCAAACAGCCGCAGGGTGTGATCGACATCGGTGGAGGTGTAGATCGGCTCCACAGACCCTAGGCCGCGCTGGGCGTTGCGCCGGTTGAGGTGTCGCACCTCGCTTTCCTGAATGCCGGCCGAGTCCGCCAGCATGACCTCGCACAGATCCCGGGTCCCGCGCGTCGTGAAGATGGGGCCGCGAAATCCGGTGCGTACCAGCTTCGGGAGCAATCCCGAGTGGTCAATATGGGCGTGTGTCAGCAGGACCGCATCGAGCGAGTCCGGCGCGAACGGGAAAGGTTCATAGTTGAGCGCCTTGAGGGTCTTCGGCCCCTGGAACATCCCGCAATCGATCAGGATGCGGCTGCCGGCGGCCTCCAGCAACATACAGGAGCCGGTGACGCACTCGGCGGCTCCGTGGAAGGTCAGTTTGGCATTCACGACGTGGTTCCCCAAGGAAGGCAAGATGGATAGCCCGACTGTGGTGACACGGGGTCGCCGCCAGTGGCCATGTCAGTGCGCAAGCAGAAGACTGGGCCCGCCATTCCGGCGAAGAAAACTCCGGGTGGCACCGCCGAAGACCGTCTCCCTAAGCCGCGAATGACCCCAGGCACCGGCCACGAGCAGCCCGGCCTGTTTGCCTTCCGCCGCCGCGAGCAGGACCGCGCCTGCATCCTCGCCCTCCAGCATGGTCGCCACCCCTGCGCCCACGCCATGGAGCCTGAGATAGTCGTTGAGCAGGTCGATGTCCGGATCCGCAGCCTCCCGGTCGAGGCTGCTGACACACTGGAGCACCTGGATTTCGCTGGCCATCGCCAATAGCGGCAGGGCGGCGCGAACCGCGCGGCCGGCTTGCGCGCTTCCATCCCAGGCGATCGCCGCCGGCCCGGACAGACGATCAGGGTCGCCTCGCGCGATCAGCACCGGGGCGCGATCACTCAACAGCGCCTGACTCAGAAGCTCCTCGTGCGGTCCTTCCTTGAGCCCATCCTGGGCAATCACGATGAGGTCGGCCAAGGCCGCGTTCCGGGACAGGGCGAGCGCTGGCCGAAGCCCCCGCGTCAGAACGGACAGCCGGGGCGCGCCTTCTCCAGGCCCATAGATCACATCCGCGACCTTCGACGATTGGCGCGCGGCGGCTTCAATGCGGCCCTGCATGGTCCGCTCCGCCGCAGCCAGCTCCTCAAAGGCGTCCCGGGAAAGGGTGGCTCCGAGCACCAGGCCCAGGTTGACCATATCTACTGCGGAGTCAGGATAGATGGGGACGACCTCTGCCAGGGCGTCATGCTGACCCGCCAGCCAGGCGGCAAAGGCCAGGGCGCAGGGGTCACCGGTGCCGCCGGAGGCCAGGGCAAGGATGCGTTTCAGGCTCATCGCGGTTCTCTTTTCGGAGAACTATGGGCCAACGGCGGGTGCCCGCATTTGATCAGCGTCAAGGGATCAGAAAAAGCGTGAGACATTGTCGACTGCGTGATCGCCAATCGCGCATCTGCGGGTGTCGCTTCGTCCTTGGACGACGCAGACGGCGGAGGTGATCGTGACCGGGCGGCAGGGTCATGGCGCTCAGGGCTCGGCTTTCACGGTTTCGAGATAGGCGATCAGATCGTCGATCTCGCTGGCCCGAAAGACATAGGCCGGCATGGCGGGGTGACTGGTGACCAGGCCTTCGGCGAAGGCTTCCTCCAGCTGATCGAGCGGATAGCGGTGAACAATCTCCCGAAACGGTGTGGCCTCCGCCATCGGACTGTCACCGACAGCGACAACCGCATGGCAACCCGCACAGGCCTGGGTCGCAAGCTGCTGGCCGCGCACGGCTGCCCGCTCTGTTGTGTCTAGGCCCGTCAAAACCGTCGTGGGCGGTGGCTCCGGGCTTGCGCAAGCGGCGCAACTGAGGGCGAGGGCGGCAGCGAGGCGAGGTATGGACATCATGCATCTCCAAGACGGCCTAGAATGGGGTGTTGGTGAACGCGGGGCGTTGATCCTGATCAAGGCGCGCGACCAACGGGCGCGGTTCTCTTTGGCCATAGCCGGAGACCGCCATGACCTACGCCAGCCTTCTAGTCGCCGTCGATGACGGCTCTGAGAGCGACAGCCGCCTCGAGCTGGCCTGCGACCTCGCGAATGCATTCAACGCTCACCTGACCGGTCTCTGCACCGGATCCATCGCGTCGCCGCTATATGATCCAATCGGTGACGGGGCCATAGTCGGCGAACTTCTTGCCATCTATCGCGACATGGCGGAGGCCGATGTGGAGCGCGCCAGAGCGCGTTTCGCCGACATTACTCGCGCCAGAGACATCGACGCGAACTGGCGGGGCCAGATCGGGTTTCCCGCCGAAATCTGTTCGCGGGAATCACGGGCAGTCGACCTGGTCGTTCTCGGCAGCCGCAACGCGCGCGCGCCGTACCGCGCTCCGGATGTTTCGGACGTTCTGATGGAGTGCGGACGGCCGGTGCTGGTGACCCCGCCGACCCGCGTGCGTAATCCTGTGGGCGAACACGCCCTGGTGGCCTGGAAAGACTGCCGGGAAGCCCGCCTCGCACTCACAGCGGCCATTCCGCTGCTGCAACGGGCGAAGGGTGTCACCCTCTATGCAGTCCGCTCGAGCCAAGACGACGAAACCATCGACGGCGAACTGGCCGATGTGGTCCAGTATCTGGCGCGGCACGGGATCGCCGGGGAGCCGGTGATTGGGCATCAGGGCAAGGCGTCGGTCGGTCTCCAGATCCTCGAAGAAGCTATCGGCCGAAGCGCTGGCCTCATCGTGTCCGGAGGTTACGGACACGCAAGGCTGCGGGAGTGGGCGCTCGGCGGCGTTACCCGCACCCTTCTGACCGAGAGCACGATCTGCCTGCTCCTCGCCCACTGAGACCGGAAACATGACGATGACCAGCGACCTCCACCACATCCGCCTTGAACTCGCACGGGAACCGGGCAATCCGGCCGGCGACCGTCATAGCGGCTATGACATCGTTGCTCCGCTGGACGCGGCTGGCCGTCTCGACCCAAAAGCGGCGCGGACAATGGAGAAGTCGTGCCGCGTCCGGCGTTTCGCGGATGAGGAGACGGTGGCGACCGGTTGGCTGAAGACTTCCGGCCGCGGGGGCTGGATTCTGGATTTCCCCGGCGACGCTGACGACGAGACTGGCTTCCGCTTCGGTGAAGAGTACTTCGTGCTGGGCGAATACGTCTCGCTGCAGGCGCCGGGCGGAGCCACGCATACCTTCCGGGTCGGCCAACTTCGCGTCTTGTGAGCAGATGCGGATCGGTGTCATCGATGGGCACCCGGATGGGGACCCGGCGCGCTTCTGCCACGCCGTGGCCGACGCCTACGCGGACGGCGGGCACCAAGGCGGACACGAAGTCCGGTTGCTGCGTCTCGCGGATCTGGATTTTCCAGTCCTTCTGGACCGCATCAGCTGGGAGGAACCGCACGCCTGCGCCGATCTCGCTATCGCCCAGGATCTGGTCGCTTGGGCCGAACACCTGGTCATCGTGCACCCGCTCTGGCTCGGGACACAGCCGGCGCGGCTCAAGGCGCTGTTTGAGCAGATGTTTCGACCCGGATTCGCCTTCAAAGCCGGAAGGACGATGACCGGGCGACTCGCTGGTCGCTCGGCGCGCATCATCGTAACCATGGGCATGCCGGCACTGATCTATCGTTTCTGGTTCGGAGCGCACGGCCTCAACGCTCTGAAGCGAAACATCCTCGCCTTCGTGGGCATTCGGCCGATCCGCGACACCCTGATCGGCAACATCGAAGGCCTAACTTTGGAAGGTCGCAAGGCTTGGCTTTCTTCGGTCAAAGCGCTCGGCGCTCGCGGAAATTGAAGCCTGTCCACAGCCAGGCCGCTCGGGCCTCGTCACAGGGTTCTCCCAGAGTGAGGTCCAGTCAGAATGGCTCCCTTCCGCGGCTGTTGGAAACCGGACATGTTGAACTGCCGCTTGGAGTCAGACTCGGTCGTCTGACCCTCAACGCAAATGTCCGCTTCGGGTCGGGAGCGGACTCTGACAGCCGTTCCGAAAGCAGACCCAACCCGGCCTGCCCAGACACC
>JBEIJS010000108.1:0-7787 GCA_040380105.1 Caulobacteraceae bacterium
CGGACAGCGGCAAGCTCTGGGTCGCCGTGAATGAGCGCGATGAACTGGGCCATGATCTGGTGCCCGACTACATGACCTCGGTGACCCCGGACGGCTTCTATGGCTGGCCCTGGAGCTACTATGGCCAGACCGTCGATGCGCGGGTCGAACCGGGAAATCCGGAGATGGTCGCCCGGGCGCTGCGGCCCGACTACGCCCTGGGTGCCCATACCGCATCGCTGGGGCTGACTTTCGGCGAAGGTGGACTGTTTGCCGCCCGTTATCGCGGCGGGGCCTTCGTGGGTCAGCACGGCTCGTGGAACCGCACGCCGCGCAATGGCTATCGGGTGATCTTTGTGCCGTTCGCGGGCGGGGTTCCTTCAGGGCCACCCGAAGACATTCTGGCCGGCTTCCTCAACGAAGAGGGTCAGGCCATGGGCCGGCCGGTCGGTGTGCAGTTTGACCGCGCGGGAGCGCTGCTGGTGGCGGATGACGTCGGCAATGTGATCTGGCGGGTGTCGCCTGCAGCCTGACGGTGAAGAATAAGGACCCCGGCGGATCACGCCGCCGGGGTCTGTCTTCAGGCGTACTGCCGTTTCAGGCCCGCTCAAATCCGGGCGGACGGCTTCAGAAGCTGGCGACTTCCGAGATCGAAAGGACGGCCGGTTGGGGATCGCCACTGCCATAGGTGCCGACCCAGATTTCATAGCGTCCGGCATTTGATCCGAGGGTGACCAGCGGGTTGGTGTCTTCACCCGAGTCGTCGTCGCAGTACCATTCACCGTTCGGGCCGTTCACCACCAGGGTGGTGTCGCTTCGGGAAAGCACCGAAATCATGATGTTCAGCGAGCCCTTGCCGCTCCAGTAGAACCGGAAGTCGGGTGCGTTGGTGATGTAGCCCGAGCAGCCGCTGCCGGCATTGGTGGCGCTGATGCTGCCGCCGGCGCGCAGGCTGACCAGATGCGGATCCGGCTGAAAGCCGGGTGACAGGTTAATGTCGCCATAGTTCGGGCTGGCGTTGAAGTCCTGGGCCGCGACGGGCCCGGCGAGCGCCAGAGCGCAAACGGCAGTCAGAAGATATCTCATCGGATTTGTCTCCTTTGGATCGATCCGGCCCCGCGCCGCCAATCCGCGTTCCGTGATTAAGCCTTGTCATGTGGCTTTCTACAAGCGGCCGTCAGGCTTCGGCAGGTTTGTCCCCGGGACCGCCGCATCGGCGCCACGCCGACGCACAAACCGGCGGCTTTTGGTCACGAAAAGCCTTCGTGATTCCCCTGCCGGTTGACCGGGACGGGCGGCTTGTTCATCACCAAGACAGGGGCGGCTGCCTGCGGAGCGATGACGACGATGGGTCTGATGGCGAACATCAAGCGCAACCTGCGCTTCGCCAAGGGGCTGGGCCGTCTGCTCAAACGCATCAAGCCCGTCGAGCTGGACAGTGCCGATCTGGTCTGTGACGACTGGGAAGAGGCCGTTGACCAGTTTGGCGAGCGGATAGCCATTCGGGACGACCGCCGCGCGGTGACCTATCGCGAGCTTGACGCCATGGCCAACCGCTTCGGCCACTGGGCCCAGAGTCGCCGGCTCAAGCGGGGGGACACCATCGCCCTGGTGATGCTCAACCGGGCCGAATACATCGCCGCCTGGCTGGGGTTTTCCAAGGTCGGCATCGCCACGGCCCTGATCAACACCAATCTGACCGGCCACGCCCTGGCCCACTGCCTGTCCATTTCCAATGCCTCGCAGGTGGTGACGGACGAGGATTGCTGGAAACGCGTCGAGGATGCGCGGGCCCTGTCCGGGCGCAACCTGATGCTCTGGGTTCTGGGGCTGGGTGATGAGGACGAGGCGGATGCGCGACGCGGGCTCGACAAGCCGGTGCGCAGCGGCTCTTCCGTACGCCCGGCCCGATCCGCCCGCGCGGGGCTGACCAACCGCGATACGGCCCTCTACATATACACCTCGGGCACCACAGGCCTGCCAAAGGCTGCCAAGGTCACCCACGCCCGGGCGCGCACCTATATGCGGGCTTTCGCGGGTGCGACGGGCGCGACCGGGAAGGACGTCACCTTCAACGTACTGCCCCTCTATCATGCGACCGGAGGATTGGTGGGCGTGGGGCCGGCCCTGTTGAACGGTGGCCAGCTGGTCCTGCGCAAACGATTTTCGGCGACGAATTTCTGGCCGGATGTGAAGGCCTCGGGCGCCACCCTTTTCGTCTATATCGGCGAGCTGTGCCGCTATCTGGTCAACTGCCCCGAAAACCCGGACGAACGGTCGCACAAGCTCCGCTTGGCCTTCGGAAACGGTCTGAGGCCCGATGTCTGGACGGACTTTCAGACGCGGTTTGCCGTGCCGGAAATCTTCGAATTCTATGGCTCGACCGAGGGCAATGTCTCGGTGTTCAATTTCGATGGCAAGCCGGGTGCCATTGGCCGCGTGCCCGGGTTCCTGAAAAACAAGATCAATTTCCGCCTTGTCCGGTTCGACATGGAGACGGAGGCACCGGTGCGCGGTCCTGACGGCCTGTGTCAGCTGGCCAGGGCGAACGAGGTCGGCGAGGCGATCGGCCGGATCGGTGACGATCCACGCCACGCATTTTCGGGCTATGCCGACAAGGCGGCCTCGGAGAAGAAAATCCTGCGCGACGTCTTTGTCCGGGGCGACCGCTGGTTTCGCACCGGCGATCTGATGAAGCAGGACAGCGAGGGTTATGTCTATTTCATCGACCGTATCGGCGACACCTATCGCTGGAAGGGTGAAAACGTCTCGACCGCCGAGGTTGAACAACGGCTGACCGACGCGCCGGGTGTGAAAGAGGTGATCGCCTATGGTGTTCCGGTTCCCGGACATGAGGGCAAGGCCGGCATGGTCGCCCTGATCGTCGAGGGTCGTTTCGCCGCCAAGCCTTTCGCTGACTGGGTCGACAGGGAGCTGCCTGCCTATGCGCGGCCCGCCTTCGTTCGTCTGATCAAGGCGGCCGATACCACCGGAACCTTCAAATACAAGAAGGTCGATCTGGTCGCAGACGGCTTTGATCCGGACAAGGTCGACGGCCCCCTCTACGTCCGGGGCGGCAAGAATGGCTACGCCAGATTCAGCGAGGCGGCACGCGCGGCGATCATGGACGGCGAAATCCGGTTCTAGGATGCGGTTCGCAACAGCCCCTTAATCAATAACAGCGAAGATGTGAGTCTCCCACGCTCAGGACGCTCCGGCTTTTCATGTTCCAGATCATCGGCATCGTCCTCCTGTTCGGCATGGTGTTCGGCGGTTACACTATCGCCGGCGGCAAGATGGGCGTGATCCTGCACTCCCTGCCCTATGAGATGATGATGATCGGCGGTGCCGCGGTGGCGGCTCTGTTGATGTCCAACTCGGTCTCGACCCTCAAGGGTGTGGGCGGCGGCTTAGGCAAGGTCTTCGCCGGCCCCAAATGGAAGAAGCAGGACTACAAGGACCTGCTGAGCCTGCTGTTCCAGCTCACGAAGACGATGAAATCAAAGGGCGTCATCGCCCTCGAGAGCCACATCGAAAAGCCGGCCGACAGCACCATCTTCCAGAATTATCCCAAGGTCCTGAAGGACCATTTCGCCACCGACTTCATCTGCGACACCCTGCGGATGATGACCATGAACCTCGAGGATCCGCACCAGATCGAGGATGTCATGGAAAAGCAGCTGGAGAAGCATCACCACGAGGCTCTCGGCCCGGCGCATGCGCTGCAGAACATGGCCGATGCCCTGCCGGCGCTGGGCATCGTCGCGGCCGTGCTGGGGGTGATCAAGACCATGGCGGCGATCACGGAGCCCCCGGAGGTGCTGGGCGGCATGATCGGCGGCGCCCTGGTCGGTACCTTCCTCGGCGTCTTCCTGGCCTATGGCCTGGTGGGTCCGCTGGCGGCGCGCCTGACCCAGATCGTCGACGAGGAGAGCGCCTACTACAAGATTATCCGCTCGGTGCTGGTCGCCCATCTGCACGGCAACGCCGCCCAGATCTCGATCGAAATCGGCCGCGGTGACATTCCCTCATCGGCCCAGCCGTCCTTCCTCGAGATGGAAGAATCGCTGTCCGCTGCACCGACGTAAGCCTGACCGGTCTGAATCCGGTCTGATCCGGCGGCGGCCCCGGCATCAGCCGGAACGGTTCGCCGGACGCGGGAAATCTTCGCGACCCGCGGGATTTGCTGGCCCCCGACGCCGCAGACGCGACGGGCGATAAGGCGTTCCGATCGTTTTCTCGCCCTGCCGATCACACCGGTTCACGAATGCGTGAGAATTAGGCTTGGCTTTCGCTCACGTTCCCGTTATCTCCGGAACTGCGAGGAGTTCATGACCTCGTTTGACCCTTCTGAAGGAATAAAACTATGCGCATCACCGCTCTGGTCGCCGCTTCGGTCGCCGCTCTGGCCCTGGCCGCCTGCACCCCCGCCGCCGACAAGGCTGAAGAAGCTCCGGCCGCTGACGCCGCTGCTGAAGCCCCGGCTGCCGACGCCGCCATGGCCCCGGCTGCTGACGCCGCTGCCCCGGCTGCCGACGCCGCTGCCGCCCCGGCCGCCGACGCCGCTGCCGCTCCGGCTGCCGACGCCGCTGCCCCGGCCGCCGCTCACTAATACGAGCGACATCATTCGGGCCTTCGGGCCTGATGAAGGAAGGGCCGTCCCGAAAGGGGCGGCCCTTTTTCCTTGTCCGGTTCGCAGGATCGCGCGGCAGATGGGCGCTATTTAACTTGCGGGGGTTTGCCGGCGCTCGTTATCCAGTCCCCCGTGACGTCCCCGTCCACCGATTTCAAAGGAGCCATCCGATGCGTATCACCGCCCTGATCGTGGCCGCCGCCGCGGCTCTGACCGTGTCCGCCTGCCAGAAAGCCGAGGAAAAGGCGGAGGGTGCTTCGCCCGAAGCCGCCCCGGCGGCCGGCGTGGCCGACCCGGCCGCCGCCAACACCAGCATCGATCAGGCTGCGGCTGACGCCAAGGCCGCTGCGGATGCCGCCGCCGCGGCGGAACTCGCGCCTGCGGCCGCTGGTGGTACCGCTCCGGCCCCCGAGGCTGACGCCCCGGCTGCTCCGGCCCCGGCCGCGGCTGCTCCGGCCGCAGCCCACTAGACCCGGCACCGAAAGCTGACCCGGGGCTACCGCCAACGGACAGGGGCCGCTCTTCGGGGCGGTCCTTTTTCTTTGCGCCGCAGCCCGGGCCGTATAGGCCGTGGCCAATGGTTGAAGACCGCACGCCCCAACTGATCTGGACCGAGGACGGTTCGCCGCGTTCGGGGCGATTCGGCGATGTCTATTTCTCACAGCAGGACGGGCTGGCCGAAGCGCGCGCGGTCTTCCTCGCGGGGTGCGGCCTGCCGACGGCATGGGAGGGGCGGCGTCGATTTTGTGTGGCTGAACTGGGGTTCGGCACGGGGCTGAACATTGCGGCCCTGCTGGACCTGTGGCGTCGTGAGGGGCCGGCTGAGGGGCATTTGAGCGTCTTCTCGGTGGAAGGCTTCCCGCTGGGTCGCGAAGAGGCGCGGCGCGCCCTGGAAGCCTGGCCGGAACTGGCCGGCGTGACGCAGGTGCTGCTGGATGTCTGGCCACAGGCGACGCCGGGCTTTCATCGCCTTGACCTGCCCAACTTCAAGGCAACGCTGGACCTGGCGATCGGCGATGTCGGCTGGGCCCTGTCGCAGTGGACGGGAAAGGCGGACGCCTGGTTCCTCGACGGCTTTGCGCCCTCGACCAATCCGGACATGTGGTCGGACGCGGTTCTGGACGGCATCGCGGCGCGATCGGCGCCGGGCGCGCGGGTGGCGACCTTCACCGTGGCCGGGGCCGTTCGCCGGGGGCTGTCCGGGCGGGGCTTTTCCGTCGACAAGCGCCCGGGCCACGGACGAAAGCGGGAACGGCTGGAAGCGCGCCTGCCGGGGCCCGCCGCCGACTCACCCCGGACCCCTTCCGTGGCGGTGATCGGGGCCGGGATCGCCGGGGCCGCGCTGGCGCGGGCCTTCGCCGCGCTCGGCCTGCGGGTGACGGTGATCGAGGCCGAGGGGTCCGGTGCCGGAGCCTCCGGCTTTCCCACCGCGCTTGTGACCCCGCGGTTCGACGCCGGAGATGCCGGGATCGCCGCGCTCCATGCCCAGGCCCTGACGCGGGCGGCGGCCCTGTACGCCCCCCTGCCCGGTGCCGTGGTCGGGACAGGGGTTCTCCAGCTCGAACAGATGCCCCGTGACGCCGTGCGCTACGCCAGGGTCGCGGGTCAGCCGATCTGGGCCGAAGGGGCCATGGAGGTTCGCGATGCCGCCGCCTGCGCCGCCGGTCTGGGCGAGCCGGTGGCGTGCGGCGGCCTGTGGATGCGCGATGCCATGGCGGTCCGGCCTGCGGCTGTGATTGACGCCTGGCTGGGTCCGGCGGAACGGATCACCGCGACCGTCACACGGATCGAGGCGACCGAAGGCGGCTGGCAGTTGCGGGATGCGACAGACGCTGTCGTGCTGGAGGCCGGGATCGTGGTGGTCGCGGCCGGCTGGGGGAGTGCGGGGCTGGTCCCGGGTCTGGCGCTGGCACCGGTCCGCGGTCAGGCCAATTGGGTAGAGGGCGTTCAGACAGGCCCGGTCGCCTGGGGGGGCTATGCGGTCCCGACCGGGTCCGGCCTGCTGTTTGGTGCGACCCATGACCGGGGCGAGACCGAGGGCGGGCCGTCGGACGAGGCCACCGCGCGTAATCTGAAGACGGTCGCGGCCCGTCTGCCGCAGCTGGCGGCGCGGATCGCAGCGGCCGGTCCGGTACAGGCCCGGACGGCGGTGCGCGCGACCACGCCGGACCGGCTGCCGCTGGCCGGAGCCATGCCGGGCGTCGACGGCCTGTTTGTGCTCGGTGGCATGGGTTCACGCGGTTTCTGCGTCGCGCCCCTGCTGGCTGAACATGTCGCGGCCCTGGCGACCGGGGCACCGTCGCCACTGCCGGCGGATCTGGCTGCCCGGGTCGATCCGTCCAGAAGCGCCGCCGATGCGACCCTTGCGCAACCGACCGGCAGGGTGGACGGTTGAGCGTCCGGTTCCTTGAGGAGACCAACCCCATGCGCACCTTCGCCTTGGCCGCCCTCGGCCTCCTGACCTTTGTGGCGTCCTGCGCGCCGGTCGCGGACAGCGACATGGCCGGAGCCGCGACGCCGCGCGCCCGCCAGTGTTTCAGCGTCCGCCAGGTCGATAATTTCAAACAGGGCCGCCCGGATCAGGTCTTCCTGCGGGTGGGCCGGAGCGACGTCTATGAGCTGAATGCCGTCGGCGGCTGCCCGGACATGGATTTCGCCGTCCAGATGGCCTTGATCCCGGACGGCGGCATGGTCAGCGCGCGGCTGTGCACGGACGACTGGGCCCGGATTGTGGTGCCGGGATCGACGTCCCAGACCTCGGTCTGTCGCGTTCGGGTCAGCCGCAAACTGACCGCCGAAGAGATCGCCGCCCTGCCGCCGCGCCACCGGCCCTGAAGCGAAATCGGTCCTGGTGGACGCAGTCCGCCAGGACCCGGATTGCGCTCAATGATCAGGGTTTCCGGGTTCAGGGTTTCTGGGCGTAGCCGAGGCGCTGGTTGAGCTTGTCGATCAGATCGATGGCCGTCTCGGCGACGACCGAGCCGGGCGGATAGACGGCGGCGGCGCCCATGTCGATCAGGGTCTGGACGTCCGACGGCGGGATGACGCCGCCGACCACGATCATGATGTCGGGCCGCCCCAGCTTCTCCAGCTCGGCCTTGAGTTCCGGCACGAGGGTCAGGTGGCCGGCTGCCAGGGAGGAGGCGCCGACGGCGTGGACATTGGCGGCCACGGC